>JAJXZO010000164.1 GCA_021780035.1 Pseudomonadota bacterium | reverse complement strand
CCTCGGCGCTCGCCTCCAAGGCCACCGGTTTCCCCATCGCCAAGGTCGCGGCGCGGCTCGCGGTGGGATACACGCTCGACGAACTCGCCAACGACATCACCAAAAGCACGCCGGCGAGCTTCGAGCCTACCATCGACTACGTGGTGGTGAAGGTGCCGCGCTTCACCTTCGAGAAGTTCCCCGGCACGCCGGCGAAACTCACCACCAGCATGAAGTCGGTGGGCGAGGCGATGGCCATCGGCCGCAGCTTCGCCGAGGCGCTGCAGAAGGGGCTGCGCAGCATGGAAACCGGGCTTTCCGGCCTCGATCCGCTGGAGCCGCCCGGCGACGGCGGCGCCGACGCCTACCGCGCCGTGCTGTCGCAGCCCAACCCTGACCGGCTGCTGATGGCGGCGCAGGCGTTGCGCGCCGGGCTGTCGGTGGAGGAGGTGCACGCCGCCTGCCGCTTCGATCCGTGGTTTCTGCGCGAGCTCGAACGCATCGTCGCGGCCGAGCGCGACATCGCCGCGAACGGCCTCCCGCGTGAGGGGGGCGCGCTTCGGCGGATCAAGGCGCTCGGCTTCTCCGACCGCCGGCTCGCCGAACTCGCGGACACCGACGAGGCTTCGGTGGCGGACCTGCGCGAGCGCCTCGGCGTGCGGGCCGTCTTCAAGCGCATCGACACCTGCGCCGCCGAGTTCCCCTCGGCCACATCCTACATGTATTCCACCTTCGACACCGGCCTCGGCGCGCCGCGCTGCGAGGCCGAGCCTTCCGCGCGCGACAAGGTGATCATTCTCGGTGGCGGGCCGAACCGCATCGGCCAGGGCATCGAGTTCGACTACTGCTGCGTGCACGCCGCCTACGCGCTGAGCGAGGCCGGCGTCGAGACGGTGATGGTGAACTGCAACCCGGAAACTGTCAGCACCGACTACGACACCTCCGACCGCCTCTACTTCGAGCCGCTCACCGCCGAGGACGTGATCTCGCTGGTGCGCCGCGAGCAGGAGAACGGCCGCGTGCTCGGCTGCATCGTGCAGTACGGCGGGCAGACGCCGCTGAAGCTGAGCCAGGCGCTGACGAAGGCGGGAATTCCGCTGCTGGGCACGAGCGCCGACGCCATCGATGTCGCCGAGGACCGCGAGCGCTTCCAGTTGTTGCTCCGCCGGCTCGCGCTGCGCCAGCCGAGGAACGGCATCGCCCGCTCGCCGGCGGAGGCGGTGGCGGTGGCGGAGAACATCGGCTATCCGGTGGTGATCCGCCCGAGCTACGTGCTGGGCGGCCGCGCCATGGAGATCGTCTACGACCAGAAGGCGCTGCACCGCTACATGCGCGAGGCGGTGAAGGTCTCGGGCGACAACCCGGTGCTGATCGACAGCTACCTGCAGGACGCGATCGAGGTGGACGTGGACTGCATCGCCGACGGCGAGAGCGTCTACGTCGCGGGCGTGATGGAGCACATCGAGGAGGCGGGCATCCACTCGGGAGATTCCGCCTGCGCGCTGCCGCCCTACACGCTCTCTCCCGCCATGGTGAGCGAACTGAAGGCGGAAACCGAGGCGATGGCGAAGGCCATCGGCGTCGTCGGGCTGATGAACGTGCAGTACGCGATCCAGGGCAGCGACGTCTACGTGCTGGAGGTGAATCCGCGCGCCTCGCGCACCGTGCCGTTCGTCGCCAAAGCCACCGGCGTGCCGGTGGCGAAAATCGGCGCCCGCGTGATGGCCGGCGCGCGGCTTTCCGAGTTCCGCCTCGACGGGCAGGCGGTGGCGCCGCACGTCGCGGTGAAGGAGGCGGTGTTCCCGTTCAACCGCTTCCCCAACGTGGACACCATCCTCGGCCCGGAGATGAAGTCCACCGGCGAGGTGATGGGCCTCGACGCGAGCTTCGAGCGCGCCTTCGCCAAAAGCCAGCTCGCCGCCGGCGTGCAGCTTCCCGCCAGCGGCACGGTGTTCCTTTCCGTGCGCGAGTCGGACAAGTCGGCGATCGTGGCGGTGGCGCGGCGCCTGCTCGAGGCGGGCTTCAGCCTCGCCGCCACCCGCGGCACGGCGGCGCGGCTGCGCGAGGCGGGGCTCGCGGTGCGCACGCTGAACAAGGTGCTGGAAGGGCGGCCGCATTGTGTCGATGCCATCCGTTCGGGCGAAGTGCAGATGGTCATCAACACCGCCGCCGGCCCGCAATCGGTGGCCGACAGCTTCGACATCCGCCGCAACGCGCTCACCCACGGGGTGCCGCACTACACCACGGTGGCGGGTGCGCGGGCGGCCGCGCACGCGATCATGGCGCTCAAAGGCGGCACTCTTGCAGTCGCGCCGCTTCAGGCCTACTTTCGGCGCTCGTTCTAGCGGCCCGTCGCGGGCCGGAACTCGCGCCCGGCGCGGGTTCCGGCCGGCGGCGGTTCTGTTTCCGGCACCGGCCTCCGGCCTGGCGCCGGCACGGCAATCGAAGCCTGTCATCATCAAGCTTGGCGAGGGTTTGGCGACGTGCAGAAGTTCCCGATGACCGCCCCTGGACTGCAGCGGTTGGAAGAGGAGCTAAGGATGCTGAAGTCGGTGGCGCGACCGGAGGTGATCCGCGCCATCGCCGAGGCGCGCACCCACGGCGACATCGCCGAGAACGCCGAGTACCACGCCGCGCGCGAACGGCAGAGCTTCATCGAGGGGCGCATCGCCGAGCTCGAGGAGATCGTCGCCTCCGTCGAGGTGATCGATCCGTCGCAACTCTCCGGCGAGCACGTGAAGTTCGGCGCGCACGTGCGCGTGCTCGACGAGGAGACCGACAAGGAGTCGATGTATCAGATCGTCGGCGTGCACGAGGCGGACGTGCGGGAGAAACGGCTCTCCATCTCCTCGCCGCTGGCCAAGGCGCTGATCGGCCGCAAGGTTGGCGACAGCATCTCGGTACCCGCTCCGGGCGGCGATCGCAGCTACGAGATCCTCGCCGTGCAGTACCGCTGAGCCGATGATCACGCTCGGCGACGTCGAGGCGGCGCAAAAGCGCATCGAAGGCCGGGTCCGGCACACGCCAGTGGTGACGTGCGACGCGATCTCCCAGTTTGTCGGCGCCGACGTGCTGCTCAAGCTCGACAACCAGCAGGCGACCGGCGCCTTCAAGGAGCGCGGCGCCGCCAACCGTCTGGCGATGCTGACTGAGGCAGAGCGTGCGAGCGGCGTCATCGCCATGTCGGCCGGCAACCACGCGCAGGCGGTGGCGCGGCATGCGCGGCTGCTCGGCATCGAGGCGGTGATCGTCATGCCGAGGCACACGCCGCTCAGCAAGGTCTCGCGCACGCGGGGCTGGGGGGCGCGGGTGGAGCTGTTCGGCGACACGCTGGCCGAGGCCGCCGCGCACGCCGGGGAACTCGCCCAGGCCGAGCACCTCACCTTCATCCATCCCTACGACGACCTGGGCGTGATGGCGGGGCAGGGAACGCTGGCGCTGGAGATGCTCGCCGACGCCCCGGATCTCGATGCCATCGTCATGCCGATCGGCGGCGGCGGGCTGATCGCCGGATGCGCCGTGGCGGCGACGGCGATGCGTCCCGGCATCGAGGTGATCGGAGTCGAGGTGGCCGCCTACGCGGCGATGGCGCAGCGCCTCGCCGGCAGGCCGGTTTCCGTGGGCGGGCCCACCATCGCCGAGGGTATCGCCGTGCGCGACGTGGGCCAGCAGCCGCTCGCCGTCATCCAGGCGCTGGTCGCCGACGTGGTGGTGGTGCCGGAGCGGGCGGTGGAGGAGGCGATCGCGCTCCTTGCCGAAGGGGCGAAGGTGGTGGCGGAAGGCGCCGGCGCCGCGGGCGTCGCGGCGCTGCTCGCCTTCCCCGAGCGCTTCTCCGGGCGGCGGGTGGGCGTGCCGATCACGGGGGGCAACATCGACGCCCGCGTCTTCGCCAACGTGCTGCTGCGCAACCTGCTGCGCGACGGCAGGCTGGTGCGCCTGGTGATGGAAATTCCAGATCGTCCGGGCATGCTCGCGGACATCGCCGGGCGCATCGGCGGCGCCGGCGGCAACATCATCGAGGTGTCCCACCAGCGGCTGTTCGCCTCGCCCTCCGTGCAGGCGGCGCAACTCGAGGTGATGTTCGAGGCGCGCGACCACCAGCACGCCGCCGAGATCGTCAGTGCCCTCGAGGAAAGCTACACCGTCCGCCGCATCTGAGCGAAACGAGCGGGACCGGGCGGACCGGGGCGCGGAGGGAGCCATCCGATGAGCGCACTCGCCGGCGGACTTCTGCTCACCGATATCGAGGACGGCGTCGGCCTGGTCACGTTCAACCAGCCGGGGCGCCGCAACGCCGTTTCCGTGGAGATGTGGGAGGCGCTGGCCGCCTGCCTCGACGCCTTCGCCGCCGACGAGGCGGTGCGGGTGGTGGTGCTGACCGGCGCCGGCAGCCATGCCTTCGTCGGTGGCGCCGATCTCTCGGCGCTGGAGCGCGTGCCGGGCGAGGGCGCGGCACGGCGCGCCTACGACGCGCGCACGCAAAGGGCGCATGCGCGGCTCGCCGCCTTTCCGAAGCCGGTGATCGCCCGTATCCGCGGCCTCTGCTTCGGCACCGGGATCGACATCGCGCTCTGCTGCGACCTGCGCATCGCCGGCCGCGACGCCGAGTTCGCGGTGCCGGCGGCGCGCTTCGGCATGGCCTGGTCGCCGGGGTGCGTCGAACGCCTGCAGGCACTCGTCGGGTCCGGGCACGCGCGCAAGCTGCTGCTTACCGGCACGCGCATCGACGCGGCGGAGGCCGAACGCATCGGCCTCGTCAACGAGGCGGTGGCGGAGGAGACGCTGTCGGACCGGGTGATGGAACTCGCCGGCGCCATCGTCGCGAACGCGCCGCTCGCGCTCGCGGCGACGAAGCATGCCGCGGTGGACGCGCTGCTGCCGGAGGTGGAGCGCGACCGTGCGGTGGTTGCGGCCGAGGCGGCGGCCTGTTTCGACAGCGACGACTACCGCGAGGGCAGGGAGGCGCTGGACGCCGGCCGCGAGCCCCGGTTCCGCGGCCGCTGAGCGCGCCCGCTCACGCCATCCCGTTGCGCAGAGCCGCGCCGCGCCACAGGCGGTCGAGGTTCTCCAGCAGCAGGTCGAGCACGTTCTCCTCGTAGCGCCCGGTCTCGCCCGCCGTGTGCGGGGTGATCAGCACGTTCGGCATCTCCCACAGAGGCGATTCCTCCGCCAGCGGTTCCTCCTCGGTGACGTCGAGCGCGGCGGCCGCGATGTGGCCGCGCCGCAGCGCCGCGATCAGCGCCGCCTCGTCCACCACCCGCCCGCGCGCGCAGTTCACCAGGAATGCGGAGGGCTTCATGCGCGCGAGCGCCGCGGCATCGACGAGATGCGTGGTCTCGGGCGTCAGCGGGCAGGTGAGAACCACGGTGTCGGCACGCGGCAGCAGCGCGGGGAGAGCGCCGATCGGATGCACCTCGTCGGCGCTTTCGGCCTTGCCCGCGGCCGTGCGGCGGACGCCGATCACGTGCATGCCCAATGCCTTGGCCAGTTGCGCGAGCCTCCCGCCGATGCGCCCGAGGCCCACGATCAGCAGCGTCGTGCCGCCGAGTTCGGCTTCGCGGCGCCCGGGTTCGGCGATCATGCCGCGCCAGTAACGGCGCTTCTGGTTGTCGCGCGCCTCGGGCAGGCGGCGGGCCAGCGCCAGCATCAGGGCGAGCGCGTGCTCGGCCACCGCGTGGGAGTTGGCGCCCTGGGCGCTGGCCAGGCGCACGCCGTGCGCGGCCAGGGCGGCGCGGTCGAACTGTTCCACCCCGGCGCTGATCGACTGGATGAAGCGAAGCCGCGGGGCACGGGCAAGAAGCGCGTTCCGCCACAGGCCGGAGACCACCAGCACGTCGGCCTCGCCGATGCGGGCGGCGAGCGACTCCGCGTCGCGCGCCTCGAAGCTGGCGATGGGGGTGCGGCGGAGCAGGAACCGCTGGCGCAGCTGGTAGGCGACGTGGGCGAAACAGATCACGAGTGCGTCATCGTCGGGAAGCATGCGCGCTCTCCGTGTTGTGCCCGCGTTGCGGTAGCGGGGCGGGAGGCCGCCGCCTGGTGCGCCCGGCAGGATTCGAACCTGCGACCAAGCCGTTATGAGCGGCCCGCTCTGACCATCTGAGCTACGGGCGCCCATGGCGCCGGCGGCGAAGTTTCGCCCAGGCTGGCGGGGCGCGCAACCGGGCGCGCGCTTCCGCCGGCGTCCGGGTGGGGGCGGAACGAGTTTGCCTCGGCCGGGGCGCCGGGCAATCTGGTAGCGTTGCCAAAGCGCCGCCGGCAGTGCATCATTCCGCTGTGAGCCGGCCGTCGGGCCGGCAGCACGGCAAAGGAGGCGGAGCAGGCACAAAGCCTATTTGCTATTGTCGTAATGTGACTAGGAGGAAACAAGTGGAAGCAACTGGAATAACACTGAAAAAGATTGAGCCGATCGAAAGTGATACCATCAAGCGCGTGACGTGGCGGCTGATGCCGCTGTTGATGCTTGGGTATTTCTGCGCCTACCTCGATCGCTCGAACGTCGGCATGGCCGGCACTACCATGGTGGCCGACCTCAAATTCTCCAATGCCGTGTTCGGCTTCGGCGCCGGCATGTTCTTCCTCGGCTACTTCCTCGCCGAGGTGCCGAGCAACCTGATCCTGAACAAGGTGGGCGCGCGCAAGTGGATCGCCCGCATCCTCATCACCTGGGGCATCATCGCGGCGCTTACCGGCTTCGTCTGGAACGAGTCGAGCTTCTACTGGAACCGCGTGTTCCTCGGCCTTGCCGAGGCGGGCTACTACCCGGGCATCGTCCTCTACATGACCTGGTGGTTCCCCTCGTACTACCGCACGCGGATGATGGGCATCTTCCAGTCGGCGAGCGTGGTGTCGCTGTTCCTTGGCCCGCCCATCGGCGGCCTGCTGCTGCAGATGCATGGCCTGCTCGGCCTGTCCGGCTGGCGCTGGCTGTTCATCATCGAGGGCGTGCCGCCCATCATCATGTGCTTCGTCATCTACTTCCTGCTCACCGACAAGCCGGAAGACGCCGAGTGGCTGCCGCCGCACGAGAAGGCGTGGCTGATCGAGCGTCTGGCCTCCGAGCGGGCACAGCGCGAGGCGGTGCGCAAGTTCTCGCTCGGCGAGGCGTTCGCGCACTACAAGACCTGGCTGCTGATCTTCGCCTACTTCTGCCAGAACGTGGCGGGCTACGCGCTGGTGTTCTTCATGCCGCTGATCGTGAAGGGTCTCGGCGTTTCCACCAACATGATCGGCTGGGTGACGGCGCTGCCGTTCATCTGCGCCTTCTTCGCCATGATCTACTGGGGCTATCACTCCGACCTCACCGGCGAGCGCACCTGGCACGTCTCCGGCGCCTATCTGGTCACCGCCGTCGGCCTCGCCGCCTGCTCCCTGACCACAAGCGCGCATCCGGTGCTCACGCTGATCCTGCTGTGCGTCGCCACGGCCGGGCAGCAGTGCATCGCGCCGACCTTCTGGTCGATCCCGTCGGCGATGCTGACCGGCGTCGCCGCGGCCGGCGGTCTGGCGCTGATCAACGCCGTGGGCAACCTCGGCGGCTGGTTCGGGCCGACGATCTACGGCCTGGTGAAGGACGCCACCGGCAGCACGTCCACCGGCCTGCTGGTGCTGTCGATCGCGCCGGTGCTGGGCGCCCTGGCGATCATCGCCGTGCGGCACGATCCGCGCACCGAGCGCATGATGGAGCATCATCACGCCGGCTGAGGCTTCACGGTCTGCTCCGGTCTGCCTGGACCGGTAGCGAAGGGGAGGAAGGGCGATCCTTCCTCCCTTATTTTTTGCCCGCGTTGCGCCGCCGTGCCGGGCGGACTGACCCTCACCGTGCTGATCGGCACCGGGCACCCGGTGCTGACGATGGTCGCCCTCTGCATCGCCATCATGGGCCGGCAGTCGATCGCGCCGCTGTTCTGGTCGATCCCGTCGGCGATGCTGACGGGCGCCGCCGCCGCCGCCGGCCTCGCCATGATCAACGCCGTGGGCAACCTCGGCGGCTGGCTTGGGCCGTCGATCTACGGCCTGGTGAAGGACGCTACCGGCAGCACGCAGCTCGGGCTGCTGTGCCTCGCCCTTGGGCCGCTGCTGAGCGCTGTCTGCGTGCTCGCCGCCGGCCATGATCCGCGCACCGGACGGATGATGGTGCGGAAGAAGTAGCACTGCCTGCGTCTGCCCCGTCGCGGCAGGAACAATGGCAGGAATTGGGCCCGGCCGGGGCTCGATTCCTGCCATTCGGTTGCCTCCGGCGGCCGCATCTGTCATATCCCGCAATGGAATCGGCTTCGGCGCGAGTGCCGCGGCCGCAGGCCGGTTTTCTTCATGCGGCCAATATAAAGGAGACGCTCCTGATGATTGTCGTCTATCCTCTGGTCATAATCTGCGGGCTGGTGGCGCTCTACTACGGATGGACCACCGGTAAGCAGGTTCTCGCCGCCGATGCTGGCACGGCGCGCATGCAGGAGATCGCGGGCGCGGTGCAAGAGGGCGCGCGCGCCTACTTGAACCGCCAGTACATGACCATCGGCGTTGTCGGCGTCGTCATCCTCGTCATCCTTTCCGTCACGCTGGGCTGGAAGGTGGGCATCGGCTTCCTGATCGGCGCGGTGCTGTCGGGCGGCGCCGGCTACATCGGCATGAACGTTTCCGTGCGCGCCAACGTGCGCACCGCCCAGGCCTCGCAGAGCGGGCTCGCGGAGGGGCTGTCGCTCGCCTTCCGCGCCGGCTCCATCACCGGCATGCTGGTGGTCGGGCTCGGCCTGCTCGGGGTGGTGCTCTATTACGGCGTGCTGCGTGCCTTCGGCGTCGACCAGCAGGTGGTGATGGAGGCGATGGTCGCGCTCGGCTTCGGCGGCTCGCTGATCTCCATCTTCGCCCGGCTCGGCGGCGGCATCTTCACCAAGGGCGCCGACGTCGGCGCCGACCTAGTGGGCAAGGTGGAGGCCGGCATCCCCGAGGACGACCCCCGCAACCCGGCGGTGATCGCCGACAACGTGGGCGACAACGTGGGCGACTGCGCCGGCATGGCCGCCGACCTGTTCGAGACCTACGTGGTCACCATCGTCGCCACCATGCTGCTCGCCAACATCTACTTCGCCGCAGGCAAGGCGGCGGAGGCGATGCTGCTGCTGCCGCTCTCGATCGGCGGCGTCTGCATCCTCGCCTCGGTGGCTGGTGTCCGCTACGTCAAGCTCGACGCCGAGAACCGCATCATGGGCGCGCTCTACAAGGGGTTGATCGCCACCGGCGGCTTCAGCGCCGTGGCCATCGCCGTGGTGATCGCGCTGCTCGCCGGTGTCACCCGGCACATCCCGGTCGGCACCACCGGCACCTATGTCACCGGCTGGTCGCTGTTTCTGTGCGCGTTGATCGGCCTCGCCCTTACCGGCGCGCTGGTGTGGATCACCGAATACTACACCGCCACCAACTACCGGCCGGTGCGCAGCATCGCGCTGGCCTCCACCACGGGCCACGGCACCAACGTCATCCAGGGCCTCGCGGTGTCCATGGAATCGACGGCGGCGCCGGTGGTGGTGATCTGCGTCGCCATCATCCTCTCCTATCTGGCGGCGGGGCTCTTCGGCATCGCCGTCGCCGCCACCACCATGCTGTCGCTCGCCGGCATGATCGTGGCGCTCGACGCCTACGGCCCGGTCACCGACAACGCCGGCGGCATCGCCGAGATGGCCGACCTGCCGCCCGAGGTGCGCAAGGTGACTGACGCGCTGGACGCGGTGGGCAACACCACCAAGGCGGTCACCAAGGGCTATGCCATCGCCTCGGCCGGCCTCGCCTCGCTGGTGCTGTTCGCCGCTTACACCCAGGACCTCACGCGCTACTTCCCGCACGTGAAGGTCGACTTCGCGCTGCAGAATCCCTACGTGGTGATCGGCCTGTTCCTCGGCGGCCTGCTGCCCTACCTGTTCGGGGCACTGGGCATGACCGCGGTCGGTCGTGCCGCCGGTTCGGTGGTGGTGGAGGTGCGCCGGCAGTTCAAGGAAATTCCCGGCATCATGGAAGGCACCGCCAAGCCCGACTACGGCCGCGCGGTCGATATGCTGACGAAGGCGGCCATCCGCGAAATGATCGTCCCATCGCTGCTGCCGGTGCTGGCGCCGATCGTGGTGTATTTCGTGGTGACCTGGGTCGGCGGACAGGCGGCAGGCTTCGCTTCCGTCGGCGCCATGCTGCTCGGCACCATCGTCACCGGGCTGTTCGTCGCCATCTCCATGACCTCGGGCGGCGGCGCCTGGGACAATGCCAAGAAGTACATCGAGGAGGGCAACTACGGCGGCAAGGGTTCGGACGCGCACAAGGCGGCCGTGACCGGCGACACCGTCGGCGACCCCTACAAGGACACCGCCGGTCCCGCGGTGAACCCGATGATCAAGATCACCAACATCGTGGCGCTGCTCCTGCTCGCTACGTTGTTCTCGATGATGCACTGAGCCTTCGGGAGCACGGACAAGGAAACGGCCGCGGGGAGAGATCCCCGCGGCCGTTTTTTCGTGCCGTTGCCGCCGGCGGGTGGTTCGCCCGCCTAGCGCCGGGCCGTGGGGTCGAGTCGGTAGCCGCCGCCCTCGGTGATCAGCAGCGTGGCGTTGGCCGGGTCGGGCTCGATTTTCTGGCGCAGGCGGTAGATGTGCGTCTCCAGCGTGTGCGTGGTCACCGCCGAGTTGTAGCCCCACACCTCGTTCAGCAGCACCTGCCGCGGCACCGGGCTGGCGCCGGCGCGATAGAGGAACTTGAGGATCGCCGCCTCCTTTTCGGTGAGGCGGATACGCCGGTTCTTCGCCGGGTCCTGCAGCAGCTTGGCCGCCGGGCGGAAGGTGTAGGGGCCGATGGTGAACACCGCATCCTCGCTGTTCTCGAAGATGCGAAGCTGCGCCCGGAGCCGCGCCAGCAGCTCGGCGAGGCGGAACGGCTTGGCGATGTAGTCGTTCGCCCCGGCCTCCAGCCCGCGCACCACGTCGGCCTCCTCGTCGGAGCCGGTGAGGATGATGATCGGCACCCTGATGCCGGAACGCCGCAGCCGCGCGCACAGGTCGCGGCCGTCGCCGTCGGGCAGGGTGACGTCGAGGATGATGGCGTCGAAGCGCGCATCGCGGGCGGCGAGCGCCGCCTCGGCGGTGCCGGCGGTTTCGGCGGCGGTGGCCCCGAACTCGCCATCGACCGCGAACTGCTCGGCCAGCATCGCCTGCAACACGGGATCATCATCGACGATCAGTATCGGCCGCTCGCCCGCCATCGGCGTGTTTCCTCATCGTACCACTACGGCCGGGCTGCCTTGCGCGCCGCCCGGTCCTGCTATCGCCTAGCCCGAAGCGGCGGAAACGGCAACATCCCGCCGGGTCCGAACGAAACGCGGAGCAGCACGGCAGAGAAGCCGCTGCTGTGCGCGACTCGTGCACATTATCGTGAGGGATGGCTGGGCGGATCAAGCCAAATCCTCCATATGCAACCGGACGAGGCCGGCACGGCCAGGCCGGCTGACGCCCTACCCGAAACTTTGCCGCCACGAGCGCCCGGAGCGAGATGAGTTCCACGCTGCTGCAGAACGATCCACCTGCCACTTCCGCCCTGTCGGGAGCGATGCCCGACGCAGCGGTGCTGCGGCTGCGCGCGGTGCACAGAGCGCTCGCCGACCTCCGGCGCGGGACGCCCGTGCTGCTTGATGGCGCGGGCGGGCTCGCGGTGCTGGCCGCGGAAACGGCGGGCGAGGAAGGGCTTGCCGAGTTCCGGGCGCTGACCGATTCGCCGCCGGTGCTGCTGCTCGCGCCCGCGCGCGCGGCGGCGGTGCTCGGCGGGCCGCTTCCCGCCGCGCCGCTGGTGGCGCTGCGGCTGCCGGAGTCATCGCTGCGGCCGCTGGCGCTCGGGGCGCTGGCCGACCCACTGGCCGGGCAACCTGCCGATGCCCGTCCCGAGCGGCTGGCCGAGGTGCCGGCCGTCGGGCCCGAGGCCCTGGCGCTGGTGAAGCTCGCCCAGTTGCTGCCGGCGGCCCTGGTGGCGCCGCTCGCCGCCGCCGGCGCCGAGCGTGCCGCCGCGCGCGCCCTGCTCACGATCATGGCCGAGGACGTGCGCGCCTATCCCCGCGCGCTCGCCTCCCGGCTCGCCCCGGTGGCCGAGGCGATGGTGCCGCTGGCCCACGCCCCGGATGCGAAGGTGGTGGTGTTCCGCGCCCCCGATCTCGGCGTGGAGCACGTCGCCGTGCTGATCGGCCGGCCGGCCGAGGCCGACGCGCCGCTCGTGCGCCTGCATTCCGAATGCTTCACCGGCGACGTGCTGGCGAGCCTCCGCTGCGACTGCGGCTCGCAGCTGCACGGGGCGCTGCGGCGCATGGAGGCGGAAGGCGCGGGCGTGCTGCTCTACCTGGCGCAGGAGGGGCGCGGCATCGGCCTCGCCAACAAGCTCCGCGCCTACGGGCTGCAGGATCGTGGCCTCGACACGGTGGAGGCGAACCTCGCCCTCGGCTGGGGCGCCGACGAGCGCAGCTTCCTCGCCGCCGCCACCATGTTGCAGGCGCTCGGCGTGCGCCGGCTGCGGCTGCTCACCAACAATCCGGAGAAAGTGAGCGGGCTGTCCGCCTGCGGCATCGAGGTGGCGGGGCGCGAGGGGCTGGTGGTGCCGCCGAACGGCGTGAACGACCGCTACCTCGCCACCAAGGCGAAGCGCTTCGGCCACCTGCTCGGCTAGCGCGTGGCCTGGGCGACGGTTTTCCCCGACGGCCGCTTCCTGTTCTGCGGGCGCGTCTTCCGCTGCGCGCTCGGGCGCACCGGCGTGAGCACGGAGAAGCGCGAGGGCGACGGCGCCACGCCTGCGGGGGCGCTGGTGCTGCGCCGCCTGCTGTGGCGGGCCGACCGGCTTGAGCGCCCGCTCGCCGTGGTGCCGGCTGCGCCGCTTTCTCCCGCCGCGGGCTGGTGCGACGACCCTGGCGATGCGGCCTACAACACCGAAATACGCCTGCCGCACTCCGCCTCGCACGAGCGCCTGTGGCGCGAAGATGCGCTCTACGACCTCGTCGGCGTGCTCGGCTGGAACGATGCGCCGCCCGTGCCGGGGCGTGGCTCGGCCATCTTCCTGCACGTCGCCGCGCCCGGCCATACCCCCACCGCCGGCTGCGTGGCGCTGGCCGTTCCCGACCTTCTCGCCGTGCTGGCGGAAGGGCTTGCGGGCCTGAGGGTGCTGCCGCCCTAGCCCTGGGCGGTCGCGGCGATGCGCCGCAGCGATTCCTCGCGTCCCAATGCCACCAGCACCGCCTCGATGCCGGGGCTCGCGGTGCTGCCGGTGAGCGCCGCGCGCAGCGGCTGCGCCACCGCGCCGAGTTTCATCTCCCGTGCCGCGCACCACTCCCGGAGCGCGGCGTCCAGCGCCTCGGGGGTGAACGCCACTCCGGCGAGCGTGGCGGCAAGCTCGCGCAGAACGGCGCGGTTTCCGGCGGTGAGCAGCGCCTCGGCTTTCGGCGTCATCGGCAGCGGCAGCGGCCGCAGCAGGAACGCCGCCGCGTCGGCCAGGTCCAGCAGCGTCTTCGCCCGCTCCTTCAGCGCGCCCAGCAGCGCGCGCACGCGCCTCTCGGCTTCCGCGCCCCCGAGCAGCCCTTCGTGGCGGCCGAGCAGCGCCAGCACTTCGCCCGCGATCCTGCCGTCGTCGGCAACCCTCAGCCAGTGGGCGTTGATGAAGGCGAGCTTGGCGGGGTCGAGCCGGCTGGGCGCGCGGCCGACGCCGTCGATGTCGAACAGGTCCACCGCCTGCTCGCGGGAGAGGATCTCCGCGTCGCCGTGCCCCCAGCCGAGGCGGAGCAGGTAGTTGCACAGCGCTTCCGGCAGGTAGCCCATGTCGCGGAACTCGGTGACCGATTGCGCCCCGTGCCGCTTCGACAGCTTCGCCCCGTCCGGGCCGTGGATCAGCGGCACGTGGGCGAAGCGCGGCGCCTGCCAGCCCATCGCGTCGTACACCTGCACCTGGCGGAAGGTGTTGGTGAGGTGGTCGTCGCCGCGGATGACGTGAGTGATGCCCATGTCGTGGTCGTCCACCACCACCGCGTGCAGGTAGGTGGGCGTGCCGTCGCTGCGCAGCAGGATCATGTCGTCGAGTTCGGCGTTCGCCACCCGCACCGTTCCCTGCACCAGGTCCTCCACCACCGTCTGGCCCTCGCGCGGGGCGCGGAGGCGGATGGCGAACGGCGCGCCGGCGGGCGCCTCGGCGGGATCGCGGTCGCGCCAGGGGCTGTCGATGCGCATCCCCCGGCCGGCGGCCTTCGCCTTCTCGCGCAGTTCCGCAAGCTCGGCCGGCGTGAGATAGCAGCGGTAGGCGTGGCCGGCGGCCAGCATCCGCTGTGCCACCTCCACGTGCCGCGCGTGGCGGCTGGACTGGAACAGCGGCGGCGCGTCGGTTTCCAGGCCGAGCCAGGCCAGCCCGTCGAGGATCACCCGGATGGCGGCCTCGGTGCTGCGCTCGCGGTCGGTGTCCTCGATGCGGAGCAGGAACTCGCCGCCGTGGTGGCGGGCGAACAGGTAGTTGAACAGTGCGGTGCGGGCGCCGCCGATGTGCAGCATGCCGGTGGGCGAGGGGGCGAAGCGCGTGCGCACGCGGGGGGGAGGGGTGTCGGACATGGGGCGCGCTTCTAGCATGGTGACGCCGGGAGGGGCAGCGGGTAGCGTTGCGGCCATGCGCACCCTGGCCGCCGAGGGGCTCGTCCTGGCGCGCCGCCCGGCGGCGGTGCGGGAGGCGCTCGCCCGCCTCGCGGAAGCCGAGCACGACCGCTTCGTCCTCTGGCTGCCGGTGGCGATGACCGCGGGCGCGGTGGCGTTCTTCTCGCTCGCCTTCGATCCGCCGGCGTGGTCCGCGCCGTTGCTGCTGGCGCTGGCCGCCTCCCTCCTCGCCGCCGGCTGGCGCTGGTGGCCGGGTCGCGCGTTCGGCATGGCCGCGCTTGCGGCCTCCCTCGGCTTCGCCGCCGCCGCCTTCGCCACTTGGCGCGAGCCGCCGCCGCTCGCCGTGCCGCGGGGCGCGGTGGCGGTGGAAGGCGTGGTGCAGGCGGTGGAGCCGCTGCCGAACGGCCGGCGGGTGACGCTGGCGTCGGCGCGCCTCGAAGGCGGACCGCCGCTCGCCCGGCTGCTCCGCATCCGCCTGCACAGGGGCGACGCCGGTCCGGTGCAGGCCGGCGACACGCTTTCGGTGCGCGCGCTGCTCACGCCACCGCCGCCGCCCGCCTATCCGGGGGCGTGGGACATCCAGCGCGATGCCTTCTACCAGGGCTTCGGCGCCTACGGCACGGCGCTCGGCCCCGCCCGACTGGTGGCGGGCGGCGGCCCGCCAGCGCCGGTGGAATGGGCGCGCGAGACGATCGCGGCGCGCATCCGCGCCGTGCTGTCGGGCGGCGCCGGCGCCATCGCC
>JAJXZO010000181.1 GCA_021780035.1 Pseudomonadota bacterium | reverse complement strand
CCATCGCCGCCGCCTTCTCCGGGCTCGACGGCGAGGGCGTCGCGGTGGACATCCTGGTCAACAACGCCGGCATCCAGTTCCGCCGGCCGATGGTGGAACTCGACACCGCCGATTGGCACCGTGTGCTCGAAACCAACCTCACCGCGGCCTTCCTCGTCGGCCGCGAGGCGGCGAAGCGGATGATCGCGCGCGGGCGGGGCAAGATCATCAACATCGCCTCGCTGATGTCCGATGTCGCGCGCGTCACCATCGCTCCCTACACGGTGGCGAAGGGCGGCCTCAAAATGCTCACCCGCGCCATGACCGCGGAGTGGGCGGTGCACAACATCCAGGCCAACGCCATCGGCCCGGGTTATATGCTCACCGAAATGAACACGGCCCTGCTCGAGAACGAGGCGTTCAACGCCTGGGTGGTGAACCGCACGCCCGCGCGCCGCTGGGGCAAGCCCGAGGAACTGGTGGGCACGGCGGTATTTCTCGCGTCACCCGCGTCCGACTACGTGAACGGCCAGATCATCTACGTCGACGGCGGCATGCTGGCGGTGCTCTAGGGCCCGCCCCCCGCCGGCGGGCAGCGCACGGTCGGGGCGGACCGGGGCGGATCGGGCGGCAGCACGGCCACGGTGAAGCGGCCGAAGCGTTCGACGCGGAGCGGCGTGCCGTAGACGCCGGAAACGGTCGCCAGATCGAACCCGAACAGGGTCGAGTCGTCGCCGTCGCGCCAGATGGCGAAGCCGGGCGACGTCGTTCCTCCGTACCACCGGGCGCTCGCGATCCAGACAAAAGGATGAAGCGCGCCGTAAAGGTTCCCGTCGAGCGGCCGCACGGTCACGGCGCCGTGCGTCAGCACGGTGAAGATGGAAGCGTTCCAGTAGTCGCCGACGCCGCAGGTGAGGTGGCGGGCCCGAAGCCACCGCGCGGCGTCGGTGTATTCGTTCCGCTCGGCCCACGACGGCCCGGCGGCGATCGCGGCGGCGCTCCGCGTGTGCGCCACAGCCAGTCCGGCGGCGGCAAGGGCGAGAACGCCGGCGGCGGCGACGCGGAAGCGCCTGGTCGGCAGCGCCGCGATCATGTCCGGCACGGAGCGCATGGCGAGCAGCGCCGCCAGCACCATGATCGGCCCGACATAGCGCGTGGCGTAGCCGCCGATCCAGACGGTGCTCCCGCCGTCCTCGAGCAACGGCAGGCCGTAGATGTTCCGGGCGGAAAAGGAGAACATGTTGCTCAGGACGCAGGCCGCCGCGCCCAGGACGACGGCGGCAAGCAGCAGGCGGTCGAGCAGCCCGTCCCAGCCGGTGCGGCAGATGCGGCGAAGCCGCACCGTCACGGCGGCGGCGCCGAGCAGCCACGCGGCGAAGCGCGTGGCGTTAGCGATGGTGCCGGCGGCGAAGGCGTGCCCGCCGAAGATGTCGGCGCCCGAGGAGTAGAGAAGTCCAAGGACGAATGCCACGACGTTGCCGCCCAGGCGATCGGCCGGAATGAACGCGGTATTGATGGATGGCCGGGTGAAAAATCCGCCCAGCCCGACCATCACGAGCTGCCCGCTCGCGCCGAGCAGGCAGAGCGCGCCCAGAAGAACGAGAAGCCGCAGGGCGCGCCAGGCATCCGCGCCGGCGAGCATCTCCACGCCGAGAACCGCCATGGCGGGAAGAAAGGCGAAGACCAGCGTGTACGGGTCGCTCATCACCGCGGTGAAGACGGTGGCGGCGAATGCCGTGAGAAGGACGGGCCGGTCGCGCAGGCGGGGCGACTTCGCCAGTGCCGCGAGCATGAGCAGCGTCGCCAGCGCGAACAGGCAGCTTGCGCCGTGCGCGTCGGGGATGAGAAGCGGCGCGTAGACAAGCCCCGCCGCCGGCAGCCCCACCAGCAGCAGCGCCATCGCCAGTGCCGCGAGATTGCCGCCAGTGAGGCGCAGCGACCGCAGCGAGGCGCCAACGCACAACGCCACGATCAGTGCGTAGATGCCCGCCGGAACGATCGCCAGCGCCGCGGTGCGGTCGCCGAACAGGCGGATGAAGGCGGCGAACGGCAGGGTGTCGGTGAAGAAGAAGTTGTCGCGGGCCAGCAGCCAGCCGGAGAGCAGGACGTTGCCGCGCACGATGGAGAGCGCGGCGAGCATGCTCTGCACGCCGTCGGAATCGAGCCGGGCCTGGTGCGCGGCGGCGAAGGCGGCGAGCGCGGTGGCGGCGAGGGAAAGCGGCAGCAGCGGCAGAATGCCGGCGCGCGCGCACGCCGCCACCACACGCTCTCGCCCGGCGCTGCCGCCGGCGCGGGACGGCAACGACGCCCTGGCGGCGGCTTGCACGGTCTTCATTTCTTCCCGCTCCCCGGCGCGGTCCCCGATCGACCTCACGGAAAACATACCGATCCGGCCGGGGGCCGCGCAACGGCCTCGACGGCAGGCGCGCGCAGCTCCCGCAGGAACCGGCGCCCGGCCGATGCGGCGGCCCGCGCGCCGCGTCGCCCGCTATCGCGGCGCGGGCCTCGCCGCCACGGGTTTCGCGGCCGCCGCCTCCACCAGCGCGTGGATCGCCTCGCGGTCGCTCCGCGCCATCACCTCGGCGGCCAGCGCCACGCAGCGCTCCACGCTCGCCTCGCGCACCGCCTGTTTCACATGCGGCACGCTGGAGGCATTCATGCTGAAGCTGCGCAGGCCGAGGCCGAGCAGAAGCTCGGTGTGCAGCGGGTTGCCGGCCATCTCGCCGCACATGGAAACGGGAATGCGCGCCCGGCTTCCCGCCTCGATGGCGAAGCGGATGAGGCGCAGCACCGCGGGGTGCAGCGGGTCGTAGAGGGCGGTGACGTCGCTTTCCCCCCGGCTCGCCGCCAGCGTGTACATGGTCAGGTCGTTGGTGCCGATGGCGAAGAACGCCGCCTCGCGCGCCAGCGCGTCGGCGTTCAGCGCCGCGCCGGGGGTTTCGATCATGATGCCGAGCGGCGGCAGCGGCTCGGGCAGGCGGGCGCCCCCGGTGCGCAGCCGGCGGATCACCCGCGCGTAGGCGTCGCGCGTGGCGCGCACCTCGCGCACGGTGGTCACCATCGGCACCAGGATGCGCCCCGGTCCGGCGCGGCAGGCGCGCAGAATCGCCGCAAGCTGCATCTCCAGCAGGTCGGGGTGGCGCAGCAGCAGGCGGATGCCGCGCAGCCCGAACGCCGGGTCCGGCTCGCCCGCCGCCGGCACGATGTTCTCGGCGTGCAGCGCCTCCAGGTCCTTCTCGCCGCTCCAGTCGAGCAGGCGGATGGTCACCGGGTCGCCCTCCATCGCCTCGATGACGGTGCGATAGGTTTCCTCCAGGTCGTGCTCGTCCGGCATCGTCTCGCGGTCGAGGAACAGGAACTCGCTGCGCAACAGGCCGATGCCCGCCGCGCCCGCCTGCGCCACGCGCGGCAACTCGGCCAGCATGCCGAGGTTCGCCTGCAACTCCACGCTCTCGCCGCAGAGGGTGACGGCGGGAAGGCGCCGCAGCCGCGCCAGCTTCTGCTGCTTGCGCGCGAAGGCGGTCAGCCCCTTGTGCGCCGCGGCCAGCGTGGCGGGACCGGGCTTCAGGGTGATCCGCCCGGCGCTGCCGTCCAGCACGGCCGTCTCGCCCGCCGCGGCCGCGGCCATCAGCCCGGACACGCCCAGCACCGCCGGCACGCCCAGCGCGCGCAGCATCACCGCGGTATGCGAATCGCTGCCGCCCTCCTCGGTGGCCACGCCGGCCAGGCGCGAGGGGTCGAGCACGGCCACGTCGGCCGGGCGAAGCCGCTCGCCCACCAGCAGCGTGCCCTCCGGCAGGTGGGCGAAGCTGCGGAAGCGCGCGTGGGTGAGGTTGCGCAGCAGCCGCCGCGCGATCTCGCGCACCTCGTCGGCGTGGCGCTGCTGGCCGGTGGGGTCGTCGTC
>JAJXZO010000208.1 GCA_021780035.1 Pseudomonadota bacterium | reverse complement strand
GCCGGCGAGATCATGACCATGCCAGGTCTGCCCAAGGTGCCGGCGGCGGAGGCGATCCACCTCGACGAAGCGGGTAACATCGAGGGGCTGTTTTAGGACGGCCCCTCCCGCCGCCTTACTCCGTCAACTCGACCACGCTCACGTGCCCGTCGGCAGCAGGCCACGTGCGCGCGGCAATCGTTTCGCTATTGCACTGGCCGATGACGCACTGCCCGGCCGGCAGCGGGTAGGCGACGGTTAGGTCGGACACGGCGGGCACGCCGTGGGGAATGCCGGGCGGGATGCGCGAGCCGAGCAGCACATGGTCGCGCCCGGCGCCGAAATAGCCGCGCGGGCGCGAGAGGTGGATGATCGCCCCCTTCCCCGCCTCCCCGGCCGCCAGCCGCTGCGGGCGCAGGTTCACGACGTTGGAGGATCGCGGGAAGGGTGAGCGGTAGACGTGGGTCGTCGACAGCCCGGGAACCGCGAACACGAACTCCAGGTTGTCGCTCGGCGAGACGCCGACCGGGCCCCAGGCACCGTTCTTGCCGGTGGTATGCTTCAGCAGTGGCGGGCCGCGACGCTCGCCGGTCATCGCGTCCAGTGCGTAAACCTCGAGCCGCACGCCGGCCAGGCCGATATTGGTGGGCAGATCGCCCATCCAGCCGGAGATCTTGCCCGAGAGCGTCACACGGCGCTCTGCCACCACATCCACGGTGCGCGGCGCGCTGCCGGTGAGGAACCGCCACATCGCCGCGAAAGCCTGCGGCGAATAGCCGGTCTCGCGGTGGTCTAGACCGGGAATCGCGACATTGGTCGCCCCGCGCAGTGCCGGCGCGTCATGGCCCGTGCCCTTGACCTGCGGCAGGCCGATGGCGCGCCCGTCCGGCTGCGCGAACTTGTCCATGTCGGTGCTGCGGATGGTCATGGTCCGCACGCCGGGCACGACTTCCGAGGGGCCGGCGTTGAGGCGGCGCAGGAAGGCGGAATTGGCGTTGAACGCGCTGCCAAGAAGGATGGTGTTCGAGTCGAGAACACCGTGGTTCACCGCGCCGCACAGGATCATCGCCTCGACCTGGTCGGCGCCACCGTTCTTCGTGAACATGCGGGCGACGAGGCCGCCGCGCGACTGGGCAACGAGTACCACCTTGGCGGCGCCGGTCTGGCGCCGGATGGCGGCAACCTCGTCGGCGAGTTGCTCCACCGCCTCGGCGACGGAGCTGGCGCCGGGCTGCGGTTCGTCCTCGACGCGGCGCCCGGTGGGGTAGCGGAAATCCACCGCGTGCAGCCGGTCGCGTGGCCACCCGTTGCTTTCGAAACGCCACATCGTGGTGACCCACAGGCTGGCGGTATCGCCGTTGCCGTGGAGAAAGACGATGGGCGGCTTGGCCGCGGCGCGGGCGCGCGGAACGCTCGCGGCGGAGGCCGCGCCGATCATGGCGCTCCGGCGCGCAATGGTTGTACTGGCCATGTAAATCATTCTGCGCCCGGCACGCGGCATCGTGAAGGCCCAACGTCTCGTGCCACGCTGGGGCGCCCAGGCGCGCACGCATCGCTAAGCTATTGATTTCTTAAGGACAAGAGCCTTTCGTGAGGCCGGGCGGGCGCCCGGCCTTACCTTAGTTTAAGCCGCCCGCAGCGCCGCCGGTAACTGCGCGATGGCGCGATCCACCAGCGCGTCGGACTCCGCGCCCGAGAGGGTGGTCCGGATGACCTGCTCGGATGCAACCGCGGCGATCTCCGCCGCAGCGAGCCGGACCTCGGCGATCGCAGCCTTCTCGGCGGCCGCGATGCGGTCGGTGGCCATGCGCTCGCGACGTTCCGCGGCGCGGGCAGCCTCGGCGGCCGCCTCGGCGGTGACGCGCGCGGCCTCGTCCTTCGCCCCTTCCAGCATGCGCTTGGCCTCGGCGAGCGCATGCTCACGGCGCTGGGTGGCATCCGCGAGCATGGCTTCAGCCTCCCGCCGCAGGCGCTGCGCCTCGGCCAGCGTGCCGCGCACCGCCTCGGCGTGGCCGTCGAGCATGCCGGCGAGGGCAGCCCAGAGCTTGCGGCCGAACAGCACGAAGAAGAGGACGATCGCGATGCTGACCCAGTTACGGCCTTCGGCGAAGAACTCCATCCCCCGTCTCCTCAGGCTTTCCGCGAAGCGATCGCGGCACCGACCGCGGCGTCGACAGCGGCGGCATCCGGTGCGTGGCCCATCAGGCGGCCGGCCAGCGCCGAGGTGGCATCCATCGCGACCTCGCGCAGCGCGCCCATCGCGGCGGCGCGAGCGGCGTGGATACGCGCCTCCGCGGCGGCAAGCTGGGCCTCGAGCGTCGCGGTGGCGCGCGCGGCCTCGGCCCCGGCAGCGGCCTTGGCAGCCGCGGCGGCCTGCGCCACCTCGGCGGCGGCGGCGGCCTGCGCTTCACGCGTCGCGCGGGTCACCTCGGCGGCAGCGATGTCGGCCTGCTGCTTCGCCGCCTTCGCCGCATCGAGATCAGCACCGATCGTGCGCGTCCGCTCTTCCAGCACGCGCTCCACCTTGGGCAGCGCGCCGCGTGAGAGCAGCACGTAGAGCACGGCGAAGATCAGCGCGCCCCAGACGACTTGGCTGGTCGTCAGCGGATTGGCAAAGTCGATCTGCGGCAGGCCGACCGCGGCCCGGGCGGGTGTGACGCCCAGGGCCGAGACGGCGAGCAGCAGCGTCGCGGCAGGAAGCAGCCGCCGCATCGGCGTCAGATCGCGTAAAGGATGATGAACGCGATGACGAGCGCGTAGATCGCGATCGCCTCGGTCAGCGCGAAACCCAGGATGCCGATGCCGAACACGTTGTCGCGGGCCGAGGGGTTGCGGGCGATGGAGTTCACGAGGGCGGCGAAGATGTTGCCGATACCCACGCCGGCACCCGCGACGCCGATGACGGCAAGCCCGGCGCCGATAGCCTTCGCGGCAGCAAGATCCATGGGAGTCTGTCCTTCCTATTACGGGTTCGAGGATGAGCGGTTCGGTCCGTGCGTCAGTGCAGGTGCACGGCGTCGTGCAGGTACATGCAGGCGAGCACGGCGAAGACGTAGGCCTGAAGCGCGGCGACCAGCAGTTCGAAGCCGGTCATCGCCACGTCGAGCGCGAAGGGCGCGACGGCCATCACATAGCCGACGATGCCAAGGGACGCAGCCATCACCACCATGAAGCTGGCAAACACCTCGAAGACGACGTGGCCGGCCATCATGTTGGCGAAAAGTCGGAACGAAAGCGAAACCGGCCGCGAGAGGTAGGAGATCACCTCCACCACCACGATCAGCGGCGCCAGGACGATCGGCAGCCCCTTGGGCAGGAAGTAGGAAAAGAAGTGCATCCCGTGGATGCGCAGCCCCACCACGGTCGCCAGCCCGACCACGAACAGGGCGAGCGCGCCGGTGATGGCGAGGTGGCTGGTGATGGTGAACTGGTAGGGGATCAGGCCGAACAGGTTGCCGAACAGGATGAAGCTGAACAGCGTGAAGATGAAGGGGAAGAACGCCTTACCTTCCTCCCCGATCTGGTCGATGCACATTCGGTGCACGAACCCGTAAAGCATCTCCGCGGCGGCCTGCAGCCGGCCGGGAACGACCGCGCGCGGCGCCATGCCGAGGTGCAGCAGCGCCAGGATCAGCACGCAGACCACGACCATGGTGAGGTTGGAGTTGGTGAAGTTCACCGACGCCCCCACCGGCCCGAGAGCCGTGGCGAGCCTGAACTGCCCCATCACATCGATCGTCGTCGCCACGCCCTACCTCACTGTTGCGCGATCACTCACGCACCATCCATACCGCGGCCAGGCCTCTTCGGTCCGACCACCCGCCACACGTTGCGCACGCCGGCGGCACCACCGAGGAGCAGGAACACGATCAGCAGAAACGGCTTCGTGTGCAGCACCCGGTCCAGCCAATAGCCGAGGAACGCGCCCACG
>JAJXZO010000224.1 GCA_021780035.1 Pseudomonadota bacterium | reverse complement strand
TTCCCCGCTCGAGATTCTGCGGATTTTCGCCAAGCTCGGCGTCACCTGCTTCGGCGGCCCGATCGCGCATATCGGGTATTTCCGCGATGAGTTCGTGATCCGTCGCCAATGGCTCGACGAGTCCGCGTTCGCCGACCTCGTCGGCCTCAGCCAGTTCCTTCCCGGTCCGGCAAGCAGCCAGGTGGGGTTTTCCGTGGGATTGCTGCGCGGCGGCTATCTCGGGGGCTTGGCCGCCTGGCTCGGATTCACGCTGCCATCGGCGCTCGCGCTGGTGGCGTTCGCCTTCGGCGCCGCCGCCCTGCATGGAGCTGCGGGCCAGGGCCTGCTGCACGGGCTCAAGCTCGTCGCGGTGGCGATCGTCGCGCAGGCGGTCCTCGGGATGGCGCGAAGCCTGTGCCCTGACAGACCCCGCGCGTCGATCGCCACGCTCGCGCTCGTCCTGATGATGATCTCGCCCGGGTCCTTGAGCCAGCTCGCCGCGATCGCGTTCGGAGCCGGTGCGGGGCTGCTGCTCTGCCGCGGCAACACGCCGACGATCTCCGACAACGCCTCCATGCCGATCTCCCGCCGCATGGGTATGGTGTTCCTGGCCGTCTTTTGCGCCCTTCTCGCGCTCGCGTTCGTTCCCGCACGCGACGGCATATTCGCGCTCTTCGGCGCCTTCTATCGTTGCGGCGCGCTCGTTTTTGGCGGCGGCCACGTGGTGCTGCCGCTGCTGCGCGATGCCGTCGTGGCGCCGGGCTGGGTTTCCGACAATGCGTTCCTGGCCGGCTATGGCGCAGCGCAGGCCGTGCCCGGCCCGCTCTTCACCTTCGCCGCCTATCTCGGCGCTCTCGCCAGCATCCCGCCCGGCGGTGCTGGCGGCGCGGCGGTCGCGCTGCTCGGCATTTTCCTGCCGGGGATCCTCATCCTGATGGGCACCTTGCCCTTCTGGCATGAATTGCGCGGGCGAGCGGGCGCACGGGCGGCGATGGCGGGGGTCAACGCCGCCGTGGTCGGGCTGCTGGCGACGGCGCTCTACAATCCCGTCTTCACCAGCGCCGTGCATACCGGGCCGGACTTCGCCGTCGCGGCGGCGGGCTTCGTGCTGCTGGTCGTGTGGCGGGCGCCACCGCTGCTCGTCGTGCTGGCCGGCGCGGCCGCCGGCGTCGGCCTGGCGCTGGGGGCGTAGGCCCCACGGGTACGGCGGCCTCGGCTTGCGGCTGGACGATTCCTGGGCCAAATCGCGCCGATCGCAGGCTGCTGCAACCCATCCGAGGCGCAATCCATCATGGACATCACGCAGGCAAGAGCTGCCTCCGAACTTCTGGTGCGTCACTGGCGCAACGGCACGGTGGCCGATGCCCTGCCGGCGGCGCTGTGCCCGGCCGGGCGGGCGGAGGGCTATCTCGTTCAGCGGCAGCTCGAAACCGTCAGCGCCCAGCCTCTGGCGGGCTGGAAGATCGCCGCCACCAGCGCCGCCGGCCAGGCGCATATCGGCGTGGATGGCCCCCTCGCCGGGCGGCTGCTGGCGGAAATGGTGCACGCCGATGGCGCCACGCTGCCGTTCGGCGGCAACCGGATGCGCGTCGCCGAGGCGGAATTCGCGTTCCGCATCGGGCGCGACCTGCCGCCGCGCGCCGCGCCCTACAGCGTGAGCGAGGTGCTCGACGCCGTCGCCACACTGCATCCGGCCATCGAGGTGCCGGATTCGCGGTTCGCCGATTTCTCCAGGGTCGGCGCGGCACAGCTGATCGCCGACAATGCGTGCGGACACCAGTTCGTGCTCGGTCCCGCGGCACCGGCGGCGTGGCGCGAGCTGGACCTCGCCGCGCACCGGGTCGTCGGCCGCGTCGGGACACGACTCGAGCGCGAGGGGTGCGGCGCGAACGTGCTCGGCGACCCGCGCCTCGCGCTCGCCTGGCTGGCGAACGAGCTGTCGCGCTACGGCATGACGCTCGCCGCCGGCCAGATCGTGACCACCGGAACCTGCCTCGTGCCGCTGGAGATCGGTCCGGGCGACGAGGTTTCGGCGGCGTTCGGCGCGCTCGGCCGGGTCGGGCTGCGGTTCGCGCGCGCCTGAGGCATCGCCCTCGCCGCCCCATCGCCCGCTTGTGCGTTGCCCCGGCCTCGCCGTAGTCTCCGGCCATCGCGTCGCAGGACAGATATGCTGGCGCGTCAACCCGGGGGAAACCATCCATGGCCATCGCGCTCCACCCTGCCGTCGATCACGGCATCAAGCCCGCCGCCGAGGGCTTTGCCGGCGGCTCGCTCGTCTGCAAATGCGCCAGCGACCCGGTCGAGGTCGTGATCAAGAGCCAGTCGGCGCACAACCACATGTGCGGCTGCACGCGCTGCTGGAAGCCGGCGGGCGCCGTGTTCTCGGTCGTCGCCGTGGTGCCGCGCGACAGTCTCAGCATCACGCGCAATGCCCACAAGCTCGCCATCGTCGATGCCGGCGCCACCATCCAGCGCCATGCCTGCAAGGGCTGCGGCGTGCACATGTACGGGCGCATCGAGAATACCGGGCATCCGTTCTTCGGCCTCGATTTCGTCCACACCGAGCTGTCGCCGCAGCAGGGCTGGGCGGCGCCGGGCTTCGCCGCGTTCTGCTCCTCGGTCATCGAAGCCGGCTTCGATCCGGACCGCATGGGCGAGGTGCGCGGGCGCATCCGCGAACTCGGGCTGGAGCCCTATGACTGCCTGTCGCCGCCGCTGATGGACTATATCGCCACGAAACTCGCCGAAGCCTCGGGCAAGCTCCGGACCATGCACGTCGCCTGAACGAGTCTCCTCGCTCCTGAAATGCAAGCGCACTTCAGGGGCAGGACACGGGTCTGATCCCGCCACGCTCCGGCTGCCCGGAGCGTGGCGGCGCCTCAGCGCCGCAGCAGGATCGCCGGCTGCTCCCGGCCGATCGCCGGATGCGCCACCGGGTCGGGGAGCCGCTCGGGCCAGCTCCAGAGCTCGGCGCCGAACAGAGCGTGCATGGCGGCGAGATCGCAGTGGAACGGCGGGCCGCCCTCGGTCTCGGTCTGCATGAACAGCGCGAAGAGGCGCCCTCCCGGGCGGAGCCAGCGCGCCAGCCGCGCCGCGTAGTCCGGCCACAGCCCCGGCGGCAGCGCACAGAGGCAGGTCTGCTCGTAGATCAGGTCGAACGGCGTCGGCGGGTCCCAAGTGAAGAGGTCCGCGACGAACGCCTCGCCACCGGTGCCCTTCAGCCGTTCCTGCTGAACCGCAACGGCGCTGGGCGCGGCATCCACGACGGTGACGCTGAAGCCCGCCTCGGCGAGGCGCAGAGGCTCCTCGCTGCGGCCGGCGCCGGGCACCAGCACGCGGCCCGGCGGGGCGAGCGCGCCATTTTCGCGCCAGGCGAGGAAGCAAGGGTGCGGGCCCTGCCGCTCCCAGCCGGTGCGGCCCTCGCGGTAGCGGCCTTCCCAATCGATCGCCTGCGTAAGAGTCATCGCGCCGTCTCCGGGTTGGGTCAGCCGCCGGACGCGGATCCGGCCGAAGGGGATGCAGCCGGCGGGGGCGCGGCAGGCGGGGGGGCGGGCTGCTGGGATGGAGGCGGCGCGGGTGAGTCCTGCGCGGGCGCGGCAGGCGCTGTCGTCGGGGGCGAGGTCGTCGCAGGCGCGGTCGTCGGAGCCGCCGGGGCCGGTGCCAGTGGCGTCGGCGCGGCGGGCGAAGCCGGCGCGCCCGCCGCCGGCGTCGCCGCGCCAGACGGCTTCGCCTCGGCCTTCGCGGCCGCCTTGTCCTCAGACTTTGAATCAAAATTTACTGTATAATCAGGCACTAATCGTGCCTGGTTTCCGCCGATCACGAGCACGTGCTGGCCAAGCGCCAGCGGCGTCGGGTCCTTCTGCGTCACCGAGACCAGGTCGCCGTTGGTCTTGCGCACGATGTATTCGTAGGCGGACGTGTCGCTCACCGTATGCTCCACGCCGGCGCCGACC
>JAJXZO010000116.1 GCA_021780035.1 Pseudomonadota bacterium | reverse complement strand
CCGGCTGGCGGTCGGCCAGCGCGAGCGGGCCGATGAGCACCGCGAGCGCCTGCTGTTCGCGGGCGAACGCCGCCGCGAGCGAACGGGCCTGCGCGGCGGCCGTCGCCTCCCGCGCCTTCGCCTTGGCTTCCCGCGCCGACAGATCGCGTGCCGCCGCCGCTGCGGCGGCCTGGCGGCTCGTCAGTTGCTGCTCCTCGGCGCGGAGTTGCTCGGGCGTCGCCGCCTGTGCCCCCGTGCCGAGCGTGCCGGCAAGGCCGCCGGCAAGCAGCAGAAACCGCCACGACCGTCCGCGTCTCCGCGCGCGGCGGGAAAGGCCGGTGGGGGAGGCGCCGCCCTCCACCGCTTCAGGAGTCGATCAGCGAACGGCCGGTCATTTCCGCCGGCTGCGGCAGGCCAAGAATTCGCAGCAGCGTCGGCGCGATGTCGGCCAGCCGGCCGTCGTGGAGGGATCGCGCCTTGGTGCCGGCCAGCACCACCGGCACCGGATTGGTGGTGTGGGCGGTGTACGGCCCGCCGGTGACGGGATCGCGCATCATCTCGCTGTTGCCGTGGTCGGCGGTGAGCAGCAGCGCCCCGCCCGCCGCATCGAGGGCGGCGAGGATGCGGCCGAGGCAGGCGTCCACCGTCGCCACCGCCTTCTCGGCGGCTTCCAGGATGCCGGTGTGGCCCACCATGTCGCAGTTGGCGTAGTTGATGACGATGAGGTCGTAGGTGCCGGAGCCGATCGCCGCCACCGCCTTGTCGGTGAGTTCTGGAGCGGACATCTCCGGCTGCAGGTCGTAGGTGGCCACCTTCGGCGAGGGCACCAGGATGCGGTCCTCGCCGGCGTTCGGCGTCTCCTCGCCGCCGTTCAGGAAGTAGGTTACGTGCGGATACTTCTCCGTTTCCGCCATGCGGAGCTGCTTCATCCCCGCGCGCGCGACGACCTGCCCGAGCAGGTTCTCCAGCACTTCGGGCGGGAAGAGCGTGCCGAGGCGGGTGGCCAGTTCGTCGCTGTACTGGGTCATGCCGGCGAGCGCCGCGAAGGCGATACGGCGGGGGCGGGGGAAGCCCTCGAATTCGGGATCGATCAGCGCGGCGAAGATCTCGCGCACGCGGTCGGCGCGGAAGTTGAAGCAGAGGATGCCGTCGCCGTCCTGCATCCCCCGGTAGTCGCCGACGGCCGCGGGGAGGACGAATTCGTCGCCCACGCCGGCGGCGTAGGAGGCTTCCATCACGGCGAGCGGATCGTCGAACCGCTGCCCTTCGCCGGAGGCGAGCGCGGCGTAGGCCTTCTCCACCCGCTGCCAGCGCTTGTCGCGGTCCATGGCGTAGTAGCGGCCGCTGACCGTGGCCACGCGCGCCCCTTCGGGCAGGCCCGCGACAAACTCGCCAAGATATTCCGCGCCCGACCGGGGCGGAGTGTCCCGGCCGTCCATGAAGGCGTGCACGTTCACCGCGATCCCCTCGGCGGTGAGAATGCGGGCGAGCGCGAGCGCGTGGTTCTGGTGCGAGTGCACGCCGCCGGGGGAGAGCAGGCCCATCAGGTGGCAGGCGCCCTTGGCCGCCTTCATCGCGGTGATGAACGCCTCCAGCGCCGGCGCCCGGGCCATGCTGCCGTCGGCGGCGGCCTGGTCGATGCGCGGCAGATCCTGCATCACCACCCGGCCGGCGCCGATGTTCATGTGCCCGACCTCGGAATTGCCCATCTGCCCGTCGGGCAGGCCGACGTCGAGGCCGGAGGTGCGCAGCAGCGCGTGCGGACACTCCCGCCACAGCCGGGTGAAGTTCGGGGTGGGGGTGAGGCGGATGGCATTGTCGGCCACCTCCTCGCGCCAGCCGAAGCCGTCGAGGATGGCGAGCATGAGCGGGCGTGGAGTGGGCATGCGGCGGCTTCTCCTGGTCTGACGCGCCTTTCCCTACGCTGGCCACGGGTGTCGCGGCAACCGCGCGGGCGGGGAAGGCTGATATCGGCAGCAGGCGAGGCGAAGACCAGGGGCGACGCTCGCGGTTTCCACCTCGCGTGGCGTCGGGCGAGGTTTCCCCGTCACATACCGAGCCAGTGCGGCACGGCCATGGTGATCGCCGGGATGAACGCGAGCAGCAGCAGGACGACGAAGATGATTGCAAGGTATTTGGCGATCGGCCGGATGACGCGCTCCACCGGCACAGCTCCGACGCCGCAGGCGGTGTAGAGCCCCACGCCGACCGGCGGTGCGAACAGGCCGATGCCCATGGCGATGATCAGCAGGATGGAGAAATGCAGGGGCTCGACGCCGAGCTTCTGCGCCGCCGGCAGCAGCAGCGGGCCGAAGATGATCAGCGCCGGCGCCCCTTCCAGCACCGAGCCCATGACGATCAGCATGCCGATCGCCATCAGCAGGAACACCCAGGTGCCGGCCGCCGAGCCGATGTCGGCGAGATCGGCGGCCATGGTCTGCGGGATCAGGTTCACGGTGAGGAGGTAGCTGAGCAGTTGGGCCGCGGCGACGATGAACAGGATCATGCCGGAGAGAGATGCCGAGCGGACCAGGAAGTTCACGAAGGAGGCCCAGGTCATCTCCCGGAACGCCAGGCCGCCGACCAGCAGCGCGTACAGCACGGCGACGGCGGAAACCTCGGTGGGCGTGGCGACGCCGCTGACGATGCCGGCGACGATGATGACGATCAGCGCGATCCCCGCCATCGCCCCCGCGGTGGTTCGCAGGATTTCACCGGGCGGCTGGCGCCCCTGCCTCCGTTGCCAGGGCGCGATGGCCCCGGCGCGGTGCGTGCGGTGCGCCGTCAGCACCGCCATCCCGATCAGCCCCACGGCCATCACCGCCGCCGGCAGCAGCCCCGCGAGGAACAGCCCGGCGATGGAGACGTTGGCGACGTAGCCCAGGATGATCATGTTGATGCAGGGCGGAATGGTCTCGCCCATCACCGCACTCGCCGCCAGCAGCGCCACCGCGTCGTTCTCGTCGTAGCCGCTTTCCCGCATCGCCGGCAGCATGATGGAGCCGACGGCGGCCACGTCGGCGCTTTTCGAGCCGGAGATGCCCGAAAACACCGCCATGGCGGCGATCATCACCACGCTGAGCCCGCCGCGGACGCGGCCGATCAGAAGGTCGAGGAACTTCACCAGCCGGTGCGACATGCCGTTGATGCCCATCACCAGCCCGGCGAGCACGAAGAAGGGGATCGACAGCAGCACGAAATTGTCCACGCCCGACTGCATCTGCTGGGCGAACTGCTGCATCGGCAGGCCGTTGTTCACTGCCATGTAGGCGAGGCTGCCGGCGGCCAGCGCGAACGCCACCGGCACCGAGGCGGCGAGGCAGACGATATCGACCGCGAGCATCACCCAGACGCTGGTGCCGGTGTCGGCCGGCGAGGCAGCGCCCCAGGCGAGCAGCGCGGCGGTGACGCCGAGCACGATCGCCGCGGTCTCGGCCGCCGCCCGGGGCGGCACGCGGCAGAGGCCGAAGAAGGCGAACAGGCTCATGAACCCGCCGCCGATCAGCAGCGGGTAATAGTTGATGCTGTCGGGCAGCAGTCCGCTCGACGTCGTCTGGCCGCCGATGCTTTGCAGCAGCGGCACCGACGACGCGGTGAGGCCGAGCGAAACCACCAGGGTCACCCAGGCGACGAAGCCGGCGGCACGCCCGGCCCAGCGGCCGCGGAGGCGGTTGCGGAGCACGTCCACTCCGAGGTGCTCCGAGCGGTGCACGGCCAGCGCCCCGCCCAGGAAGGTGATGGCGATGAGGCCGGCGACCGCGGCCTCATCGCCCCACTGCAGCGGATCGGACAGGAAGTAGCGGTAGAAGACGTCGAGGCAGACCACGACGACGCCACCGGCCAGCACCAGCGCGCACAGCGTCTTGACGATCGCCGCCGCGCCGCGTTCCAGCCGCCCGAGGACTGCCTCCGCCACGTCAGAGGGTCCTGCCGGTCGCCTTCAGGATCGCCGCCAGCACCGGCTTCGTCAGCGGATGCTGGTCGGTGAAGCTCTTCCACAGCGGCTTCACCTCGTCGGCAAGCGCCGCCTTGTCGATCTCGATCGTGCGCACGCCGTTCTGCTTCAGGGTCGCCAGCGCTTCAGCCGCCGCGCCCGCGGCGCGCTTGCGCTGCACCAGGATGGCGCTCTTCGCCGCCGCGCGCACCGCCTGCCGCTCAGGCGCCGACATCCTTTGCATGGTGAGGTCGGAGATGATCGGCGCGTTCGGATCGAAGATGTGCTGCGTCATCGTCAGGTTCTTCGCCACCTCGAAGAACTTGAACTGCAGGATGGTCGGCGGGTCGTGCTCCAGCCCGTCGATCACACCGGTCTGCAGCGAGGTGTAGACCTCGTTGAAGCTCATCGGCACCGGGTCGGCGCCGAGCAGCTTGAAGGTCTGCACGAAGGTGGGCGAGGGCAGGACGCGGATCTTCTTGCCGTGGAAATCGGCGGGCTTGGTGATCGGCGTCTTGCTCAGCACGTTGCGGCCGCCGAAGTTGAAGCACCAGCCCAGGATTTCCGCGTGCGTCTTCTTCCTGAACACGTCCTGCAGGATCTTGCCGGCGCTGCCGTCCATTACCGTGCCGAGCTGGTCGAGGGAGCTGAACAGGAAGCCCATGGTGAGCACGCCGACTTCCGGCACGATCGGCGCCCAGACGGAGACCGGCATCATCATGTCGAGCGCGCCGGAATTGATCTGGTTCGGGTATTTGTTCTCGGGGCCGAGCTGGCTGTCGCCGTAGAAGATGGCGCCGACATCGCCCTTGGTCTTGGCATAGAGATCGGCGACGAAGGCGTCGAAGAACACGGTGTGGGCGTTCTCGGTGTGGGTCGGCTGCGAGGAGCCGAGCTTCAGCGTGACCTTCTTGCCCTGCCGGCCGCGAATGGCGGAGGCAGGGGCGGCGACGGCGGGCGTGGCGAGGGTGGCGGCCAGCGGCAGTCCCGCGGCGACACCGAGCAGGCCGCGCCGCGACCATGCGGGCCGGGACAGTTCGGACATGGCGAAATTCCTCCCATCAGGCGTTGTTATTGCACATGCGCATGGCGCGGCGGATTCGCCGCCGCTCCGCATGGCACTTTACCGGCGGAATGTGCGCCCGGCAACCGTGCCGCGGGGAGGAGGAGTCATATCTCGTTGAAACTCGTGGCAGATTCCCGAAGCGGGCGGGACTGCCGGGAGCGCCGCGCCGCTTAGACGGAAGGCGCGGCTTCCTCGTCGAGTTCGCTGCCCCACATGCGCTCGAGCGCGTACATCGTCCGCGCTTCCGGCTTGAACAGGTGGATGACGATGTCGCCGGCGTCGATCAGCACCCAGTCCGAGCCGGACGCGCCTTCCATCTGCACCCGCTTCAGCCCTGCTTCCTCGAGCTTTTCCTCGAGGTGAATGGCCATGGCGGTGATCTGCCGGTCGGCGAGGCCGGTGGCGATCACCATGCGGTCGGCGAAGGAGGCGCGGCCGAACAGGTCGAGCGTGACGATGTTTTCCGCCTTGTCGTCCTCGAGGCTCGCGACGATCACGCGTTGCAGCGAATCGAGGCGCCTGGTGTCGGCGGCGTCGCGCGCCTGCTTGGCGCGGCGCTGTGGCCCGGCGGCGACCGCCTTCTTGCGCGGCGTTCCGGGCGGGGCGACGAGCCTGGGCGCCGGCGGGCGCCGGACCGTCGTGCGCGGGCGCTTGGAGGCGCCGCGGCCGGGGGGTTCGGAGGGCGGTGTCGGAGGGGCAGGGGGACGCTTGGCGATGGCGAGATACTCCCGGACTCAGTTTGGCCGCGTAGAGGCACGGCGACACGCGGTGCGGATGGCGGTGGCGGAGGCTGCGTGCCGGGCCGCCGGCAGGAATGCCCACGCCGGGGCTTCCGCCTCGGCCAGCACGCACGCCGCGCGTGCGGGAAGCCTTGCCCGCCGCAGCCGCCGCGCCGCCGCGCCGGCAAGCGCACGATACGTGGATGGCGCGCGCGGCACCACCGCAAATGGCATCAGTTTCACCAGCTTTCGCCAGTTCCGCCAGCGCGGCAGTTGCGCGAGGTTGTCCGCGCCCATCAGCCAGACGAAGCGCGCCAGCGGAAAACGCTTTCGCAGAGCGGCCAGCGTATCGGCCGTGTAGCGCGTGCCGAGGCGGGACTCGATGGCGCTGGCGAACAGCCGCTTGCCGTCGCAGAGCGTCCGGGCGGAGGCGAGGCGGGTGGCGAGCGGCGCCATGCCGGCGGTGGGTTTCAGCGGGTTGCCGGGAGAGACCAGCAGCCAGACGGCGTGGAGCCGGAGGCGGCGCAGCGCGATTTCGGCCAGATGGCGGTGGCCGGCGTGAGCGGGGTTGAACGAGCCTCCGAGCAGGCCGATGCGCGCCCGGCGCCGGTCGCCCCAGCGCGGCGGCGGACTCAGCGCCGGCATGGCGTCACGGCCGCACCTGGCCGGAACCGCGCACCACGTAGCGGAAGGTGGTGAGTTGCTCGAGGCCGACCGGCCCGCGGGCATGGATGCGCCCGGTGGCGATGCCGATCTCGGCGCCGAAGCCGAACTCGCCACCGTCGCAGAACTGGGTGGAGGCATTCCACATCGCCACCGCGCTGTCGATGCCGCCGAGGAAGCGCTCGGCGGCATCCCTGTCCTCGGTGACGATGGCGTCCGTGTGGTCGCTGCCGTGGCGGCGGACGTGGGCGATTGCCTGCTCGACGCCGTCCACCACCGCCACCGAGAGGATCGCGTCCAGCCACTCGGTGTCGAAATCGGAGTCGAAGGCCGCCTTCAGGTCGGGGACGATGGCGCACGCGCGGGCGTCGGCGCGGAAATCGCAGCCCAGCGCGCGCAGATCCGCCACGAGCACCGGCAGCAGCGACGGCGCGATGGCGGCGTCGATCAGCAGCGTCTCGGTGGCGCCGCAGATGCCGGGGCGGCGCATCTTGGCGTTGGCGACGATGCGCCGTGCCATGTCCGGGTTCGCGGCGGCGTGGACGTAGGTGTGGCAGAGCCCTTCGGCGTGGGCGAGCACGGGTACCCGCGCTTCCGCCAGCACGCGTTCCACCAGCCCCTTGCCGCCGCGCGGGATGATGAGATCGATCTTGCCGGAGGCCTCCAGCATGGCGCCGACGTAAGCGCGGTCGGCGGTGGGCGGCACCTGCACCGCCGCTTCCGGCACGCCTGCCTTCGCCAGCCCGGCACCGAGGGCGGCGCGGATGGCGGCGGCGCTGTGGAAGCTGTCCGAGCCGCCGCGCAGGATCACGGCGCTGCCGGCCTTCAGGCACAGCCCGGCGGCGTCGGCGCCGACGTTGGGGCGGCTTTCGTAGATCATGCCGATGACGCCGATCGGCATCGGCACCCGCGAAATGCGAAGCCCGTTCGGCCGCTGCCACTCGGCGAGCACGCGGTCCAGCGGGTCGGGCAGGCGGGCCACCGCCTCCAGCCCCGCGGCCATCGCCTCCACCCGCTGCGCATCGAGCGCCAGGCGGTCGCGGAAGGCGTTGGAGCCGCCGGCGGCGTCGAAGGCGGCGAGGTCTCGGGCGTTGGCGGCGACGATTTCCGCGCTCGCGGCGCGCAGTTCGGCGGCCGCGGCTTCGAGGGCGGCGTTGCGGGCAGCGGCAGGCAAGCGCGCCAGCACGGCTTGCGCGGCGCGGGCGGCCCTGGTGGCCTCCGTGAGCCAGGCTTGCGGGGTTTGCACAGGGTCGGTCATCGGGGGTTCTCCGCCGCCATCCTGCACCGCGGGCTACAGCAGCACCAGATCGTCGCGGTGGATCACTTCGTCGCGTCCGCGCCAGCCGAGGATGGCGGCGATCTCGCCGCTCTGGTGGCCGACGATGCGGGCCATGTCCTCGCTGCCGTAGGCGGCGAGCCCGCGCGCGAGCTTCCTGCCGTCCGGACCCAGCACCTCCACGGCGTCGCCGCGCGCGAACGTGCCCGCCAGCGCGCGCACGCCGGCCGGCAACAGCGAGCCGCCGCGGGCAAGCGCCCGTGCGGCGCCGGCATCGACGCTGAGCGTTCCCTGCGGCTCGAGAGTGCCGAGAATCCACTGCTTGCGCGCCGAACGGCCCTCGGGCGCGGGCAGGAACCAGGTGCAGCGGCCTCCTGATTCGAGCGCGGCCAGCGGGTGCGGCTTGTGCCCGGCGGCAATCGCCATGGCACAGCCGGCGGCGGTGGCGATGCGCGCCGCGGCGAGCTTGGTGCGCATGCCGCCCGAGGAGTAGCCGGGCGGCGGCTCGCCGCCCATCGCCTCGATCTCGGGCGTGAGCAGCGCCACTTCCGGAATGTGCAGCGCCCCCGGATCGCGCCTGGGGTCGGCCGTGTAGAGCCCGTCGATGTCGGAGAGCAGCACGAGCTGGTCGGCGCGCACCATCTCGGCGACGCGGGCGGCGAGGCGGTCGTTGTCGCCGAAGCGGATCTCGGCGGTGGCGACGCTGTCGTTCTCGTTGATCACCGGAACGGCGCCGAGGCCGAGCAGGGTGGCGAGCGTCGCCCGCGCGTTCAGGTAGCGCCGGCGCTCCTCGGTGTCCTCGAGCGTCAGCAGCAGTTGCGCCGCGGTGAGCCCGTGCGCGGAGAGCGCCTTCGCCCATGCCTCGGCGAGCCTGATCTGCCCGACCGCGGCGGCGGCCTGCTTCTCCTCGAGGCGGAGGCGCTTGCGGGTGAGCCCGAGCGTGCGCCGCGCCAGCGCGATGGCGCCCGACGAAACGACGATCACCTCGACGCCGCGGGCGCGCAAGGCGGCGATATCGGCGGCGATGGCCTCCAGCCAGGCGGCGCGCGGCTCGGCGCGGGCGGCGTCCACCACCATGGCGCTGCCGATTTTCACCACGAGGCGGCGCGAATCGGCGAGCGACAGGCTCATCGACTCCGTCCTTGCCGGCGGCGGACGCGGGCGGCGGCGATTTCCTGCCACAGCGCGGCGAGTACCGCGTCCACCCCCTGCCGGGACACGCCCGAGGCGACCAGAACCGGCCGGCCAGAGGCGCGGGCGAGGGCCGACTTGCGCGCGGCGAGTTCGCGCGGGGTCATCGCATCGGACTTGTTCAGCACCAGCACCTCGGGCTTTTCCGCCAGCCCACCGCCGTAGCTTTCCAGTTCCCGGCGGATCGTACGCCACGCGTGCACGACGTTGCCGGCGGCGCCGTCCACCAGATGCAACAGCACGGCGGTGCGCTCAACGTGGCCGAGGAAGCGGTCTCCCAGCCCCGCGCCCTCGTGCGCGCCCTCGATCAGGCCGGGAATGTCGGCCAGCACGAAGTCCTGGGTGTTGGAGAGCCGCACCACGCCGAGTTGCGGATGCAGCGTGGTGAACGGGTAGTCGGCGATCTTGGGGTGCGCGCGCGAAACCACGGAGAGGAAGGTGGACTTGCCGGCGTTCGGCAGGCCGACCAGCCCCGCGTCGGCGATCAGCTTCAGCCGCAGCCAGATCCAGCGCTCGGCACCCGGCCAGCCGGGGTCGGCGCGGCGCGGCGCCTGGTTGGTGGAACTCTTGAAGTGGGCGTTGCCGTGGCCGCCGTCGCCGCCCGCCAGCAGCACCACGCGCTTGCCGGCGCTGTCCATGTCGGCCAGCACCAGCGTTCTCGATTCGTCGAGAATCTCGGTGCCCACCGGCACGCGGATCACCACGTCCGGCGCGCCGGCGCCAGTGCAGTTGGCGCCGCTGCCGTTGTTTCCCTTGGCGGCGCGGAAGTGCTGCGTGTAGCGGAAGTCGATCAGGGTGTTGAGGTCGGAGGCGGCCTCGAACACGATGTCGCCGCCGCGGCCGCCGTCGCCGCCGTCGGGACCGCCGAACTCGATGAAGCGCTCGCGGCGGAAGGCGACCACGCCGTTGCCGCCGTCGCCCGAGCGGCAATAGATTTTGGCCTGATCAAGGAATTTCATGGCTGCTGCAATAAAAACGGGGACCGGCTGGCGCCGGCCCCCGGAAAAAAGCGTACCGGCGGCGCGGCCCTAGTCGGCGGCAACCGGCAGCGGCGTGACGGAGACGTGCACCCGGTCGTCGGCCTTGCGCTCGAAGCGCACGTGACCCGGGATCAGGGCGAAGATGGTGTGGTCGCGGCCGAGGCCGACATTCTGCCCCGGCTTCCAGCGCGTTCCGCGCTGGCGCAGAATGATGTTGCCGGCCAGAACTTCCTGGCCGCCCGACTTCTTGATGCCGAGCCTTCGGCCTTCCGTGTCGCGGCCGTTGCGCGACGAACCACCAGCTTTCTTATGGGCCATAACGATCTCTCCTTCAGTCGGCGGCGGGCGCTTCCGGCGCGGCCTCGGCCGGGGTGGGGGCGGTCTCGGTCTCCGTGCCGTTGCTGATGGCGGATACGCGCAGCACGGTGACCCGCTGGCGATGGCCGTTGCGGCGGCGGCTGTTCTGCCGGCGGCGCTTCTTCAGCACGATGACGGTGGGGAGCTTGTCCTGCGCCACCACGGTGGCGGTCACCGAGGCGCCGGCCACGGTGGGAGCGCCGAGCAGCAGGTTTTCGGCGGTACCGACGGCGAGGATATCGGTGAAGGTGACGGAGGCGCCGGGCTCCGCCTCCAGCTTTTCCACCTTGAGAACCGAGGCGGGGGTAACGCGATACTGTTTCCCGCCGGTGCGGATGACTGCGAACATCGGTCTGGCGTCCTGTCGTCGCCCGAGTCCGAACAGCCGGCCGAGCGGGGTGGCAACAACATATCCGGCGGGCGGGCACGGCCCACCACCGGGAGGCGCCGCTTATAGCGCGCTGCGCGCCCCTGTCAACGCGCATGGGCGGAAGCGGGCCTTGTATCGGGCGCTTTCGCCCATATAACCGGGGCATGGACACGCCCTTCATCAAGATGCACGGCTGCGGGAACGATTTCGTGGTGTTCGACGCGCGCGAACGCCCCGTCGTGCTCGACGCCGCCCGCTGCATGGTTGTCGCCGACCGCCGCCGCGGTGTGGGGTGCGACCAGGTGATCGTGCTGGAGCCCTGCGACGGCGCGGACGTGTTCATGCGCATCAGGAACCCCGACGGCAGCGAGGCCGGCGCCTGCGGCAACGCCACCCGCTGCGTCGCGTCGCTGCTTGGCGCCGAATCCGGGCGGCGGGAGCTTTCCATCCGCACCATCAGCGGCACGCTGCCCGCCCGCATCGGCGAGGATGGGCTGATCAGCGTCGGCATGGGGGCGCCAAGGCTGGAATGGCAGCAGGTGCCGCTCGATGCGCCGGCCGACACGCTGCACCTCGCCCTGGCCGAAGGCCCGGTGGCGGACCCGGCCGCCTGCTCGATGGGCAACCCGCACGCTACCTTCTTCGTCCGCGACGTCGCCGGCCTGCCGCTGGAAAGCCTCGGGCCGAAGCTCGAGCACGCTCCGGTGTTCCCCGACCGCGCGAACATCGGCTTCGCCGAAATTCTCGCCCCCGACCGCATCCGGCTGCGGGTGTGGGAGCGGGGCGCGGGACTCACGCTCGCCTGCGGCTCCGGCGCCTGCGCCGCCGTGGTGAACGCCGCCCGCCGCGGACTGACCGGGCGGCGGATTTCGGTGCAGGTGGACGGGGGGGTGCTGGAGATCGACTGGCGAGAGAGCGGCCAGGTGGTGATGACCGGACCGGCGGCGGAGGTTTTCCGCGGCAGCATCGCGCTCGACGGGATGGCGGCATGAGCGCCCGCGTCATTACCTTCGGCTGCCGGCTGAACGCGCTGGAGAGCGAGTCGCTGCGCCGCGTCGCCGGGCTCGACGACGCCATCGTGGTCAACACCTGCGCCGTCACCGCCGAGGCGGAGCGGCAGGCGCGGCAGGCGATCCGGCGCGCGCACCGCGAGCATCCGGCCGCCCGCATTCTCGTCACCGGCTGCGCGGCGCAGCTCGACCCGGCGCGCTGGGTGGCGCTGCCGGGCGTGGCGCGCGTGCTGGGTAACGCCGAGAAACTGCAACCCGAGGCATGGCAGGGCGGCAAACCGGTCGCCGTGACCGACCTCGCCGCCGCGCCGCCGTCCGAGCCGCAGCCTTTGGCCGGTTTCGGCGGCCGGGCGCGGGCGTTCGTGCAGGTGCAGCAGGGGTGCGATCACCGCTGCACCTTCTGCATCATTCCCCAGAGCCGCGGTCCCGGCCGCTCGGTGCCGCTTGCGGCCATCATCGCGCAGGCGCGTGCCCAGGTTGCCGCGGGCCTGCGTGAGATCGTGCTGACGGGCGTGGACATCGCCAGCTACGGCCGCGACCTCGCGGGCGGGCCGAGCCTCGGGGACGTGGCGCGCGCGCTGCTCGCCGCGGTGCCGGAGTTGCCGCGGCTGAGGCTTTCCTCGCTCGACCCGGCGGCGATCGACGAACCGCTGTGGCGGCTGCTCGCCGAGGAGGAACGGCTGATGCCGCATCTGCATCTGTCCGTGCAGGCGGGCGCCGACCTGATCCTGAAGCGGATGCGCCGGCGGCACTCGCGGTCCGATGTGCTGGCGGTGATCGCCCGCGCGCGGGCGCTGCGCCCCGGCATCGCCATCGGCGCCGACCTGATCGCGGGCTTTCCCACGGAGACCGGCGCGCTGTTCGACGACACGCTCGCGCTGGTCGAGGAGGCCGAGATCCCCTTCCTGCACGTGTTCCCCTACAGCGAACGCCCGGGCACGCCGGCGGCGCGCATGCCACCCGTGGCCCCCGAACTGCGGCGCGAGCGGGCGGCGCGGCTGCGGGAGGCCGGAGAGAAGGCCCGCGCGCGCTTCCTGGCTCTGCAAGTGGGGTGCATCGCCAGCGTGCTGACGGAAACGGACGAGGGCGGGCACAGCGAGCACTTCGCACCCGTGCGCCTTGCCGCCCGTGCCGGCGTGGTGCTTCCGGCGCGCATCGTCGGCGCCAACGACGACTGCCTGCTAGCGGAGCCAGCCTGATGGCCCTCGGTTTCTTCTCCCGTCTGAAAGAGGGCCTCGCCCGCAGCACGCAGAAGCTGACCGGCGGCCTGAGCGGCGTGCTGACGCGGCGCAAGCTCGACGAGACGGCGCTCGAGGAGCTGGAGGAGGCGCTGATCGGCGCCGACCTCGGGCCGGCGGTGGCGAACCGCGTCATCGAATCCTTCCGCCGCAGCCGCTTCGGCACGGAAGTGACGGACGAGGAGGTGCGCGGCGCGCTCGCCGGGGAGATCGCGGAAATCCTCCGCCCGGTGGCGGTGCCGCTCGGGATCGACCGCGGCCTGCGGCCGCATGTGCTGCTGCTGGTCGGCGTGAACGGCACGGGCAAGACCACCACCATCGGCAAGCTCGCCCAGACCTACGGCGAGCAGGGGCTGCGCTGCATGATGGTGGCGGCCGACACTTTCCGCGCCGCCGCGGTGGAGCAGTTGCAGGTGTGGGGCGAGCGCGCCCACACCCCCGTGGTGGCCGGCGCGCCGGGGGCGGACGCCGCCGGGCTTGCCTTCGAGGCGCTGGGGCGCGCCCGCGCCGAGGGCATCGACGTGCTGCTCATCGACACCGCCGGCCGGCTGCACAACAAAGCGGCGCTGATGGACGAGCTTTCCAAGATCATCCGGGTGCTGAAGAAGCAGGACGCCTCGGCGCCGCATTCGGTGCTGCTGGTGCTGGATGCCACCACCGGGCAGAACGCGCTGCAACAGGTGAACGTGTTCAAGGAGATGGTGGACGTCAGCGGCCTGATCGTCACCAAGCTCGACGGTAGCGCCCGCGGCGGCGTGGTCGTGGCGCTCGCCCAGGAATTCGGCCTGCCGGTGCATGCGGTGGGCGTGGGAGAGAGGGCCGCCGACCTCCGGCCGTTCGACCCGGCGGAATTCGCCCGCGACCTGCTCGGCCTCGGCTGAACGGCCGGAAGCCGCTATTGCAGCGGCACGCTGAGCCGAAGCCCCGGACTCGGATGGAAGCGGCGGTTCGGGTCATAGTTTGCCGCCGAACCGGAGATGAAGCCTTGTCCCGGGTAGTGGCCCTGCCGGGAGGCGAGATTGGGCGTGAGTTGCGCGCTCGGGCCGTTATCCGCGGACGATGACGGGCGCTGCATGTCGGGGTCCGGCACCGGAGCCGGCACGAAGGCCTGTTCCGGCTGCTCGGCGGGCGGGGGTGGCGGCGGGGGTGGCAGCGCCGCGGCCGTCATGCGGAAGGTAGCCGCCCACGACGGCGCCGCGGCAAGGGTCAGCGCGAGCAGCGGCACCAGGGCGAACGCGCCGCGGTTCACGGAACGGCCGCCGCTGCCTGCGCCGCGTCGAGCGACCAGTGCACGCCGCGCGGATCGTCGGCGGGGTTGGTGGCAGGCGGCCCCAGCGGCCCGTCTCCGGCCGCCTGCCAGGCCCGGAGCGCCCAGGCGTTGGTGGGGAAGGCAAGCTGCCTCCAGGGAATTTCGTCCGGGGCGAACAGGCGCACGTCGGAGCTTTCCGGGCCTGGGGCGAAAGCGGGAGGCCCATCGAAGCCGGCGCGGAAGATCACCTGCACCTGGCTGATGCGGCTGACGCAGAAAAGGGCGAGGACGCCATCGATGCGGATGCGTGCGCCCGATTCCTCGAAAACCTCGCGGCGAGCCCCTTCCTCGGTGGTTTCCCCCAGTTCCATGAAGCCCGCGGGGAGGGTCCAGAAGCCGAGGCGCGGCTCGATCGCCCGGCGGCAGAGCAGCACGCGGCCTTTCTCGGCTACCACCGCGCCGACGACGAGTGTCGGGTTTTCATAGGAGATGTAGCCGCAGGAGGGGCAGACCAGCCTCTCCCTGGTATCGCCTTCCGGGATCTGACGGACGAACTGGGGCATGCCCCCCGTTATGGGCACGCCGCCGTTGCCGCGCAATGGCGAAAGGCGGATGGCGGAGGGGCGCCGTCAGACCTGCAGGTCGAGCAGCGAGCCGCGCGGAAGATTCTTGTTCGGGCCGAGGGAGATCGTTGGCGCGGCGGTCTGCGCCGCAGGTGCGCTGCCGGAGCCTTGCGCCCGTGCCAGCACAACGTTCGCCGTAGCGGCAGCCGGACGCGCCGGGCCGACCGAGCCGGTGGCCGGGCTGGAGGAGAACGCCGCGAGGGAGCCGAGGGAGATCATGGCGGCGATCCTGCCCCCGCACGAGTTAACGAAGCCTGAAGACGATTTCCGCCCTCAGGCCGCCAGCGCCGCCACGCCGGGCAGCGTCTTGCCTTCCATCCACTCAAGGAAGGCGCCACCGGCGGTGGAGACGTAGCTCATCTGCTCCAGCACCCCGGCATGGCGCAGCGCCGAGACGGTATCGCCGCCGCCCGCCACGCTGCGGAGTTTGCCCGCCTTGGTCGCCGCCGCGACCGTCCGGGCGAGGCCCACCGTGGCGGCGTCGAACGGCGGCGTCTCGAAGGCGCCGAGCGGGCCGTTCCACACCAGCGTGCGCAAGGAGGCGAGCCGCTGATTGAACATCGCCACCGTCGCCGGGCCGACGTCGAGGATCATCCGGTCGGCCGGCACCGCGGTGACGGCGACGATGGCGGTGTGGACATCGGCGCGCAGCGCTTCGGCCACCACCGCATCCACCGGCAGCAGCACGTCGCAGCCGGCCGCCTTCGCTTTCGCCAGGATGTCGCGCGCGGTGGCGTGCATTTCCGCTTCTTGAAGCGAAGTCCCAACCGCAAGCCCTTGCGCGGCAAGGAAAGTGTTGGCCATGGCGCCGCCGATGACCAGCACGTCCACCTTCTGCACGAGGTTGCCGAGCAGCTCGATCTTGGTGGAAACCTTCGCTCCGCCCACCACCGCCGCCACCGGCCTTTCGGGGTGCGAGAGCGCCGATTCCAGCGCCTCCAGTTCGACCTGCATCAGCCTGCCGGCGCAGGAGGGCAGCAGGTGCGCCACGCCTTCGGTGCTGGCGTGGGCGCGGTGCGCCGCCGAGAACGCGTCGTTCACGTAGAGGTCGGCAAGCTTCGCCAGGGCGGCGGCGAAGGCGGGGTCGTTCGCTTCCTCCCCGACATGGAAGCGGGTGTTCTCCAGCACCAGCACGTCGCCGTTGGCCATGGCCGCGACCGCGGCCTCGGCGGCCTCGCCGATGCAGTCGTCGGCGAAGGCCACCTT
>JAJXZO010000098.1 GCA_021780035.1 Pseudomonadota bacterium | reverse complement strand
CACCACCTCCGCCGCGGTGCCGGTGCGCGACGCCGCGGGGCGGCTGCACGGCGCGCTCGTCGTCTCGGGGCCCTCGATGCGTTTCGCCGGCGACGCACCGAAGGCCGCGTTGCGCCTGCTGCTCGACGCCGCGGCCGCGATCGCGCCGGCGCTGCCCGCCCCCGGCGGCGAGGAGGCCCCGCGGGAGGTCAGTGCGTCGAAGGTGCGGGCGCGGGAGCCGCAGCCGGCGCGCGGCGGACGAACGGGGCCAGGAAAACCGCGAGCGCCACGAGAAGGCACGCGACCGCGAACGGGTGGGTGACGAAGATCGAGAGGTGGCCGCGCGAAGTGATGAGCGAGCGGCGGAAGTTCGATTCGGTGATGTTTCCCAGCACCAGCGCCAGCACGATCGGCGCCGGATGGATCTTCGCCTTCTGCAGCACGTAGCCGAGGATGCCGAAGAAGATCGTCGTCCACACCGCGAAGAGATCGTTCTGCGAGGCGTAGCTGCCGAGCAGGCACATCGCCCCCACCAGCCCCGCGATCATGCTGCGCGGCACCTGGGTCACGCGCACCCATAGCCGCGTGCCGGCGAGGCCGAGGGCGACCATGAGCGGCATGGTCACGATCAGCGCGATGAAGATCGAATACGGGATCTCGGGGTTGCGGGTGAACAGCAGCGGCCCCGGCTGCACGCCGTGCAGCGTGAGCGCGCCGATCAGCACCGCGGTGCTGGCGGAACCCGGAATACCGAGCGAGAGCATCGGCGCGAGCGCCCCGGGCACGGAGGCGTTCGCCGCCGCCTCGGAGGCGATCAGCCCCTCGGGGTTGCCATGGCCGAACGTTTCCGGCCGTTTCGAGATCCGCTTCTGGAAACCGTAGGAGATGAACGCGGAGATGGTGGCGCCGTGGCCGGGGATGACGCTGACCAGGAAGCCGAGCACGCTGCTGCGCGCGAGCGGGCCGAGATAGGGCCGCATCAGCCCGACCTGGCCGGAAACGCTGGGCAGCTTCTTGAGCGGTGCCGGCATGTCGGCGGATTTCTCCACCAGCGAGAACACGCTGGAGAGCGCGAACAGGCCGATCAGCGCGGGCAGGAAGCCGACACCGCTCAACAGGTTGTCGTTGAAGACGTAGCGCGGCACGCCGTCCATCGGGTCGGTGCCGATGAGCGCCACGGCAAGGCCGAAGAACAGGCCGATGAACCCCTTGAGCATGGAATCGCCGGAGAGCGAGGAGACCATGCTGAGCCCGAGCACGGCGATCGCGAAGTATTTCACCGGCCCGAAGGCCAGCGCCACGGAGGCGATCCAGGTCGAGGAGCCAATGAGCAGCAGCGTGCCGGTGATGGAGGCGAAGCCGGCGCTCAGGATCGACATGGTGAGTGCCGCGCCCGCCTCGCCCTTGAGGCGCATCTGGTATCCGTCGAGCGCGGTCACCGCGGCGGCGGGCACGCCGGGCGTGTTCATCAGGATCGCGGGAATGGCGCCCGCGTATTCGGTCGCCATGTACAGTGTCACCAGCAGCACGATCGAGGTGATCGGCGACATGCCGTAGGTGAACGGGATCAGCAGCGCGATGCCGATGCTCGACGACAGGCCCGGGATGCTGCCGATGCAATAGCCGGCGAGCGTGCCGCCGACGAGGCCGGCCACCACGTCCCAGGATTCCATGTGATGCAGCGCGAAGAGAAAGCCTTGCCCGATCATCGTCCGCTTATGGCATGGGCGTGCCCAGCACGTGCTGGAAAATAACGCGCGTGAAGACAAGGAAGCCCGCCGTCGCCAGCGCGATGCCGACGGGCCTGCGATAGCCGGCGATCCAGAGGAACGGCGGCAGCCACAGCGCGGTGGCCAGGTAGTAGCCGAGGCTGGCCATCAGCAGCGGGTAGAGGATGGTCATGCCCATCGCGGCGAGCACGAACCATGGCCGTTCCACCGAGACCAGGGCGGAGGCTTTGGCGAGGCGCCCCCGGGCGAGGCTGCGCGCGATCAGCAGCACCGCGCAGAGAACCAGCATCGCCGAGATCGCCCTGGGGAACGCGATCGGGCTCATCAGGCCGCGCGACTGGGACTGGATCCAGCCGGCGCCAAACCAGAACCATAGCCCGATCGCCAGCATCACAGCGCCGATACCGGCGTCAAGCACGAAGGCAGGGAGGCGAAATGCCTCCCTGCCTCCATGGACGGAGGTCGTTACCTCCGCCTCCCCCGCCCCCCGCGAAGGATCGCCAGTCATCGCGCCATATGGCTGCTTCGATGGCTGCTTCGATGGCTACTTCACGAAGCCCAGCTTCTTCAGCCAGACGAGCGTCACCTTGTCCTGCTGCTGGATGAAGGTGTCGAACGTCGCCGAGCCCGCGTAGTCGTACTGCAGCGAGTTGTTCTTCACGTAGGCCTGCATGTCCGGGCTCTCCATCGCCTTCTTGATGTCGGCGTCGAGCGCGGCGAGGATCGCGGGCGGCATGTTCGCCGGCGCGATGATGCCGCGCCACTGGTTCCAGAAGGTGGGCACGTTGTAGCCCTGCTCCTCCACCGTGGGCACGTTGGGCAGGTCGGCCAGGCGCTTCGGCGCGATGACGCCGATGACGCGCAGATGCCCGGCCGCGACCTGGTCCTTCACCAGGCCGTAATAGGCGACGGTCGCCGCGCCATGGCCGCCGAGCACCGCGGTGACGCCGCCGCCGACGCTGTTATAGGGCACCCAGTTGACGTCCGACGCCGGCAGCCCGGCCGCCGACATGAACATCTCCCAGGCGATGTTGGCGCCGGAGCCTTTGACGAAGCCGGCCACAACCATCTTGCCGGCATCCGCCTTGATGGCGGCGGCGAGGTCCTTCATCGAATGGATGTTGCTCTTGGCGGGGACCACGAAGAGGTAGGGGTCCGTCACCAGGCGCGCCACCCAGGTCACGCTGTGGATGTTATACTGACGTAACGTCTGGTGGAATTCCGCGAGATGCGTGCTGGTGGCGGAGCCGATCGTGTAGCCGTCCGGCTTAGAGTGGGTGATGATCGCCATCTCCGCGGCACCGCGCCCGCCGGGGCGGTTCTCGATCACGATGGGGATCTTGAGTTCCTTCTGCAGCACGCTGCCGAGCTTGCGCGCCATCACGTCCGTAGCGCCGCCGGGGGAGACGTGCAGCACGTAGTGGATCGGGTGGTCCGGATAGGCCGGCCCGGCCTGCGCGACGCCGCCCCCCAGCGTGGCCGCCAGCCCGCCGGCCAGCCCGGCCGCGGCAAAGAGTGATAGCCAGGTTCGCAGTCGCATGGATGGTTCCTCCCCCCTCTGTCTTGCTTATATCCCACCCGCGCCACGACGGGGGCGGGCGGCGCTTGGCTTGCATGATGGACCGCTGGTCTGAATAACGCAACCACCGAAGCCAAAAGCGCGGGCCGATGTTGTGGTAACGCAACCACCGCCACGCCCGCGCTGGGCGGCGCGCCCTTGCCTCCGCCCCGCGCCTCTCCGACACTTCCCGCCGCTCGCCACCCAGGAGGTGCCTTCGTGAAACCCCGTCGCCCGCAGGACCGCCGCCCCCGCCACCGGGCCATGATCGTGGCACCGCAGCCGGACGCCGTGGAGGCCGGTGCCGCGGTGCTGGCCGAGGGCGGCTCGGCGATCGATGCCGCCATCGCCTGCGCGCTGATGCAGGGCGTGGTGGACCCGCTGATGTGCGGCGTCGCGGGGCTCGGCGTGCTCCATGTGCACGACACGCGCACCGGCCGCAGCGAGGTGATCGACGGGCTTTCCACCGTGCCCGCCGCCGCGACGCCCACGATGTGGGAAGGGATCTTCGAGGGCGAGTGCAAGGACGGCTACGGCTACGTCCTGCGCGGCGCCGTCAACGAGACCGGCCACGGCGCGGTGACGACGCCCGGCATCCTGCGCGTGTTCGAGGCGGCACACGCGAGCTATGGGCGGCTGCCCTGGGCGGATCTGTTCGCGCCCGCGATCCGGCGCGGGCGCGAGGGCTGGGCGGTGCGCCCGCACGTGGCGGCGATGTTCGCCTCCGAC
>JAJXZO010000201.1 GCA_021780035.1 Pseudomonadota bacterium | reverse complement strand
CCGCAACGACGGCATCGTCGGCATCCCCTCCCTCGCCCTCGGCGGCCTCGACCTGCATGACCAGCGCGCCTACGCCGGGGTGGTCTGGACGGGTGTGGTGCTGGCGGCGGCCGCCTCCGCCAACCTGTTGGAAAGCCGCTCGGGACGCACGCTGCGCGCGCTTCGGGGCGGCAGCGTGGCGGCGGCAAGCTGCGGTGTGGCGATCGCGCGGGCGCGCATCCTCGCCTTCGTCTACGCGGCGCTGCTCGCCGCCTTCGCCGGCTGGCTCTACGCCCACATGCAGCGGGCGGTGAACCCGAGCCCGTTCGACCTCACCGCCAGCATCGAATACCTGCTGATGGTGGTGATCGGCGGCGCCGCGCATCTTCCCGGCGCGCTGTTCGGCGCGGCGCTGGTCACGCTCACCAACAACGAACTGCAGGACCTGCTGTCGCGGCTCCTGGGCGGCAGCGGCGGGCTGCAGACCATCCTGTTCGGCATCGTGCTGGTGCTGGTGCTGCAGTTCTCCCCCCAGGGCCTGTGGCCGCACCTGTTCCGGCCGAAGCCCCGCCGCCACCCCGTCTCGCCGGACGCCGCGCCGCTGCCGGCGCGCACCATGCCGCCCGCCGGCACCCCCGTGCTGGAAGTGCAAGGCCTCAGCCGCAGCTTCGGCGGCCTTACCGCGGTGAACGCGGTGGACTTCTCCCTCGCCGCCGGCGAGATCGTCGGCCTGATCGGCCCGAACGGCGCCGGCAAGACCACCACCTTCAACCTGCTCACCGGCGTCGACAGGCCGAACGGCGGCAGCATCCGCTTCCTCGGCCACCGGCTCGCCGGCCTGGCGGCGCACAGCGTCGCCCGCCTCGGCATCGCCCGCACCTTCCAGCAGGTGAAGCTGGTCGCCGGCATGTCGGTGATCGAGAACGTGGTCATCGGCGCGCATCTGCGCGGACATGCCGGGCCGCTCGCCGCCCTGCTCCGCCTCGACCGCGCCGAGGAGGCGCGGCTCTACGCCGAGGCGGCGCGCCAACTCGACCGCGTGAGGCTCAGGGAAACCGCCGACCGTCCGGCCACCAGCCTCCCGCTCGGCCAGCAGCGGCTGGTGGAGATCGCCCGCGCGCTCTGCCTCGATCCGCTGCTGCTGCTGCTCGACGAGCCGGCGGCGGGGCTGCGCCACCACGAGAAGGAGGAACTCGCCGCCCTGCTCAGGCGGCTGCGCGCGCAGGGAATGACCATCCTCCTCGTCGAGCACGACATGGATTTCGTCATGGGGCTGTCCGACCGCCTGGTGGTGCTCGACTTCGGCACCAAGCTCGCCGAAGGGCCGCCGGAGGCGGTGCGCGACGACCCCACGGTGATCGAAGCCTACCTCGGCGGCATCGCATGAGCGCCGTGCTCGAACTCGAAGACGTCTCGGTCGCCTACGGCGTCGTGCCCGCGGTGCGCGGGGTATCGCTCGCCGTGCAGGCGGGCAGCATCGTCACCGTCATCGGTCCCAACGGCGCCGGCAAGTCGACGCTGCTGAACGCGGTGATGGGCGTGCTGCCGGCCTCGGGCCGCGTCCGTTTCGGGGGCCGCGACCTCGCCGGCACCTCCATCGAGGCGCGGGTGCAGCAGGGCATGTCGCTGGTGCCGGAGCAGCGCGAGCTGTTCGCCGGGCTCAGCGTGCGCGACAACCTCCGCCTCGGCGGCTATCGCCATCGCCGCGCCGGGCCCGCCGAGGCCGAACGGCGGCTCGCCGGGGTGTTCGCCCTGTTCCCCCGCCTGCAGGAGCGCCAGCGCCAGCGCGCCGGCACGCTTTCCGGCGGCGAGCGGCAGATGCTGGCGATGGGCAGGGCGCTGATGGCCGGCCCCAGCCTCCTGATGCTGGACGAGCCGAGCCTCGGGCTGGCGCCGATCGTCGTGCGCGGCATCTTCCGCGCCATCGCCGAACTGCGCCGCCTCGGCGTGGCCATCCTGCTGGTGGAGCAGAACGCCCGCGCCGCCTTGCAGATCGCCGACCACGGCTACGTGCTGGAAATGGGCCACGTCACGCTCGCCGGCCCCAGCGGCGAACTCGCCGCCGACCGCCGGGTGGTGGAACTCTACCTCGGCCGCGACCGCGGCTGAACCTTCCTCTTCCGGGCGCTTCGGGCGGGCGCCGCCGCCGGCACCGGGGCGGCATGCGCGAGCAGCGGTGCCAGGAACCGCCCGGTGTGGCTCGCCGCCACTTTCGCCACCTCCTCCGGCGTGCCGGCGGCGACGATCCCGCCGCCCGCCTCGCCGCCCTCCGGCCCGAGGTCGATCACCCAGTCGGCGGTCTTGATCACCTCCAGGTTGTGCTCGATCACCACCACGGTGTTGCCCTGCTCCACCAGGGCGTGCAGCACCTCCAGCAGCTTGCGCACGTCCTCGAAGTGGAGCCCGGTGGTGGGCTCGTCCAGGATGTAGAGCGTCCGCCCGGTGGCCCGCCGCGCCAGCTCCTTGGCCAGCTTGATGCGCTGCGCCTCGCCGCCCGAAAGCGTGGTGGCCTGCTGGCCGAGGGCGATGTAGCCAAGCCCCACCTGCTGCAGGATCTGCAGCCGGTCGCGGATGCGCCCCACCGCCGAGAAATACGGCACCGCCTCGTCCACCGTCATCGCCAGCACGTCGGCGATGGACTTGCCGCGGAAGCGCACCTCCAGCGTCTCGCGGTTGAAGCGGTTGCCCTTGCAGGTGTCGCAGGTGACGTAGACGTCGGGCAGGAAGTGCATCTCGATCTTCAGCACCCCCTCGCCCTCGCACGCCTCGCAGCGCCCGCCCTTGACGTTGAACGAGAACCGCCCCGGCTGGTAGCCGCGCGCCCGGCTTTCCGGCATCTCGGCGAACCAGGTGCGGATCGGCGTGAACAGGTCGGTGTAGGTGGCGGGGTTGGAGCGCGGCGTGCGGCCGATGGGCGCCTGATTGATGTCGATGATCTTGTCGAGGTGCTCGAGCCCCTCGATGCGCAGGTGCGGCGCCGGCACCTCGCCGCTGCCCATCAGCCTGCGGCTCGCCGCCTTGTAGAGCGTCTCGATCACCAGCGTCGATTTGCCGCTGCCCGAAACGCCGGTGACGCAGACGAAGGTGCCGAGCGGGAACTCGGCGGTGACGTCGCGCAGGTTGTGCCCGCCCGCCCCCACCACGCGCAGCATCCGCCCCTGCTGCGCCGGCCGGCGCAGCAGGGGCACGGCGATGTGCCGCCGCCCGGCCAGATAGTCGCCGGTGAGGGATTCCGGCACCTCCGCCACCTCGGCGGCGGTGCCCGCGGCCACCACCGCGCCGCCCGCCAGCCCGGCGGCGGGGCCCATGTCGATCACGTGGTCGGCGCTGCGGATGGTCTCCTCGTCGTGCTCCACCACCAGCACCGTGTTGCCGAGGCCCTGCAGGCGGCGCAGCGTCGTCAGCAGGCGGGCGTTGTCGCGCTGGTGCAGGCCGATGGAGGGCTCGTCCAGCACGTAGAGCACGCCGGTCAGCCCGGAGCCGATCTGCGACGCCAGCCGGATGCGCTGGCTCTCCCCGCCGGAAAGCGTGGCCGAGGCGCGCCCGAGCGTCAGGTATTCGAGCCCCACGTCGGCGAGGAAGGAGAGCCGGCTCAGGATCTCGCGTAAAATCGGCCGGGCGATCTCCGCCTTCTGCGGCGAAAGCCCGCCGTGGATGGTGCCGAACCAGGCCAGCGCCTCGCGCACGGCGAGCGCGCTCGCCTCGGCGATGGTGCGCCCGCCCACCTTCACCGCCAGCGCCTCGGGCTTCAGCCGCGCGCCGTGGCAGGTGCCGCACGGTTTCTCCGCCTGGTAGCGGCTGAGTTCCTCCCGTATCCAGATGGAATCGGCGTCGCGGTAGCGGCGCTCGAGATTGCGGATCACCCCCTCGAACGGCTTGCTCACGGAATAGCTGCGCCCGCCGTCGTGGTAGGCGAGGGAAACCGGCTCGGCGGCGCCGAACAGGATCGCCTCGCGCACCGGTTCCGGCAGATCGGCGAACGGCGTGCGCAGGGAAACCTTGAAGTGCCGCGCGAGCCC
>JAJXZO010000177.1 GCA_021780035.1 Pseudomonadota bacterium | reverse complement strand
GGCCGTTGCGGCATGTGGATCGACGCCACGGTCGCCGCCGGCTATCTGTACAACCCGGAAAAATCGAAGGTTGCCGCCGACGTGGGCGTCGCCCCCGCTCCGGTGGACGTGACGACGCACGGCGCGCACTGGCTGTGGTCGTGGGCGCTCGCCATTCCGTCGTCGTCGAAGAAGGTGGCCGACGCGAAGAAGTTCATCGCCTGGGCAACCTCGAAGGGCTACATCCAGACGGTCGCCAAGTCGCAGGGCTGGGTCGCGGTGCCGCCAGGAACCCGTGAATCCACCTACAAGAATGCCGAGTACCTGAAGGCCGCGCCGTTCGCGCCGCTGGTCCAGAAAATGATCGAGACCGCCGACCCGAACCACCCGACCGCGATGCCCGTGCCCTACACCGGCGTGCAGTTCGTCGCCATTCCCGAGTTCCAGGGCATCGGCACGACCGTCGGCCAGGACATCGCGGCGGCGCTCGCCGGACAGGACAGCGTGAAGTCGGCGCTGGCGAAGGCGCAGGCATCGACGCTCCGGACGATGCAGCAGGCAGGCTACGTGAAGTAGCGGGAAGGGCGCACGCATGGCGTATGCCATGAAAGGCGCCGAGACGGCCGGTCGCGCGATGGCCCAGGACGGGCTGGCGCGCGGCCGGCGCCGCTCGTCCTGGCTGCTGCTGTCGCCGGCGGTGGGAATGCTCGCGCTCTGGGCCTTCGTGCCGCTGGCGATGACGCTGTACTACTCGTTCCAGCGCTATAATCTTCTCTACCCGGAACGGCGCGGCTTCGTCGGCCTGCTGAACTATCAGCTGATGGTCACCGATCCGTCGTTCTGGACGGCGATCGTCAACACGCTCCTTCTGGTGCTGGGCGTGCTCGCCACCACTCTGGTGCTTGGCACCGTGTTCGCGCTGCTGCTGAACCAGAACTTCCGCGGCCGGGGCGTGGCGCGGCTGATGGTGATCGCGCCGTTCTTCGTGCTGCCGCCGGTCGCGGCGCTGATCTGGAAGAACCTGCTGTTCGACCCGCTGAACGGGCTGATAGGCTGGCTCTGCACCCTGATGGGGCTGCAGCCGGTGGCCTGGTTCACCGTCCACCCGATGCTTTCGCTGGTGATCATCGTCGCCTGGGAGTGGACTCCCTTCGCCACGCTCATCCTGCTCACGGCGTTGCAGTCGCTCGATTCCGAACAGCTCGAGGCCGCGCGCATGGATGGCGCGAAGCCGATGAGCCGCATCATCTACATCGTGCTGCCGCATCTGGCGCGGCCGATGGCGATCACGGTGATGATGGAGTCGATCTTCCTCCTGTCCATCTTCGCCGAGATCCTCACCACCACCGCGGGCGGGCCGGGAGACGCCACCACCACGCTCACCTATCTCATCTACATCCGGGCGCTGCTCGATTTCGACGTCGGCGGCGGCTCGGCGGCCGGCGTGCTGGCGATCATCCTTGCCAACATCGTGGCGTTCTTCCTGATGCGCGCCGTCGCGCGCAACATCGAGGAGTAGGGCGATGGACCAGGACAAGGCCTCGCCGCTCGGCACCGCAGCCGCCTGGATCGTCGCCTTCCTGATGTTCTTCCCCATCCTGTGGATGACCGTCACCGCCTTCAAGACCGAAACCCAGGCGATCGCCATTCCGCCGATCGTGTTCTTCCGGCCGGGCATGGAGAGTTTCGCCCACGCCACCGCGCAGGCCGGCTACATGCTGTTCGCCGAGAACAGCATCATCGTCAGCTTCGCCTCCACCCTGCTCGCTCTGCTCATCGCCTTTCCCGCCGCCTACGCCATGGCCTTCCAGCCGGGGAAGCACACGCAGAATCTGCTGGTGTGGATGCTCTCCACCAAGATGCTGCCGCCCGTCGGCGTGCTGGTGCCCATCTACCTCATCTGCCGCGACCTCGGCCTGCTCGATACGCGCACGGCGCTGATCGTCATCGACATGCTGATGAACCTCCCCATCGTCGTGTGGATGCTCTACTCCTTCTTCCGCGACATCCCACGCGACATCCTGGAGGCCGCGCGCATGGACGGCGTGGGCCCGCGCAAGCAGATGATCTATCTGCTGCTGCCGCTGGCCTCGCCCGGCATCGTCTCGGCAGCGCTACTCGCCATCATCCTCGCCTGGAACGAGGCGTTCTGGAGCATCAACCTCACCGCCGCGCACGCGGGCACGCTCGCCACCTTCATCGCCCGCTACTCGGCGCCGGAAGGGCTGTTCTGGGCGAAGCTTTCCGCCGCCTCGGTCCTCGCGGTGGCCCCCATCCTGGTCTTCGGCAGCTTCGCCCAGCGCCGCCTGGTGCGCGGCCTCACCGTTGGCGCCGTGAAGTAGGAGCGCGCGATGGCAAACCTGGAACTGCGGCAGGTCGGCAAGTGGTACGGCAACTACGAGGCGATCAAGTCGGTCGATCTCAGCATTGCCGACCGCGAGTTCGTCGTGTTTGTCGGCCCTTCCGGCTGCGGCAAGACCACCCTCCTGCGCATGATCGCCGGGCTTGAGGAGATCACCTCGGGCGACCTGCTGATCGACGGCGTGCACGCCAACGCGGTGCCGCCGGACAAGCGCGGGCTGGCGATGGTGTTCCAGTCCTACGCGCTCTACCCGCACATGACGGTGGCGCAGAACATGGGCTTCGCGCTGAAGATGGCGGGGATGCCGCGCGCCGAGATCGACGCGAAGGTGGGAGAGGCGGCGCGCGTGCTGCAACTGGAGCCGGTGCTCGGGCGCAAGCCGCGCATGCTCTCGGGAGGGCAGCGGCAGCGGGTGGCCATCGGCCGCGCGATCGTGCGCAACCCGAAAGGATTCCTGTTCGACGAGCCTCTGTCGAACCTCGACGCCGCGCTCCGCGTGCAGATGCGCATCGAGCTGGTGAAGCTGCACCAGGCGCTGGCGGCGACGATGATCTACGTCACCCACGACCAGATCGAGGCGATGACGATGGCCGACCGCATCGTGGTGCTGAACCGCGGCATCGTCGAGCAGGTGGGAACGCCGCTCAATCTCTACCATCGCCCGGCCAACCTGTTCGTCGCCGGCTTCATCGGCTCGCCGAAGATGAATTTCTTTCCCGGCCGGGTGCAGCGGGCGGATGCGTCGCAGGTGGTGCTGGCGCTGGCCGGCGGCGAGACGTTCATCGTTCCCGGCCCCGAGAGTCCTCCCGCCGTCGGCACGGAACTCACCCTCGGCGTGCGCCCCGAGCATTTCGAGATGGCCGCGCAGGGGCCGCTCGCCGGCACGGTGGACGTGGTGGAGCACCTCGGCGTGGAAACTCTGGTCTATGTGCGCCTTGCCTCCGGCGCCATTGTCATTGTCCGCACCGACGATCTCAGCCGCGTGCGGGTCGGCGAGAACGTGAGCCTCGCGCTGCGCGCCGGCCGCGCCAGCCTGTTCGACTCTTCCGGTGCGGCGCTGTTTCACGCTATGCCGGAATAGGCGGGCGGCCGGACAGGGGGAGCCACGGATGCAGGCGGTGGAGAAGGTGCGGCGGGCGTTGCTCGCCGCCGGGCACGAGGACAGCATCGCCGAGTTTCCCGAGGGCACGCGCAACTGCGCCGATGCGGCGGCGGCGGTCGGCTGCAGCGTGGCGCAGATCGCCAAGTCGATCGTCTTCCGCGCCGGCGAGGATGTGGTTCTGGTGGTCGCCTCCGGCGCGCACCGCATCGACCGGGCGAAGGTCGCCGCCGCGGTCGGGTCGCCCGTGAAGACCGCCGATGCGGCGTGGGTGCACAGCCGCACCGGCTTCGCCGTGGGCGGCGTGGCGCCCGTCGCCCACGACTGCCCGGTCACCATCCTCATCGATTCCGAACTGCTGTCGCTCGATCCCTTGTGGGCGGCGGCGGGCTCCCCGCACCACGTCTTCCGCACCAGCGCCGGGGCTCTGCTCCGCCTCACCGGCGGCACGGTCGCCGAGGTGCGGCAGGAGTGATGGCCGCGTCCCGGCGCCGGGCGGCCTGGGCCGTGGCGCGACGGGCGGCGTTGCACTAACATCCGCCGCCGGACCGCCCGCAGGGGCGGAACAAGCG
>JAJXZO010000010.1 GCA_021780035.1 Pseudomonadota bacterium | reverse complement strand
CGCGCGCCGCCTTCATCTGACCGGAGGAGATCATGTATGAAACATCAATTGTACGATGTGGTAGCTATCTCTCAATAAGCCATCCATGAAATGCGATCTGTGCATGGCAGGCGTCACGCCATGCGCCGGACATGGTTCTTTGAACGGTGGCGTGAGCACAGGCGGCGGGGAATGGCGAGTTCGTCAGCGTGAAGCGGCTGCCGCCCGTCTCATGGGGCGATCCGCTCGGGCGGCACGACCTCGGCCGCCTTGACGGCGGCGATCTCCGCCATCAGGCGGCCGAGCGCCGGATACAGCTTCTCGTAGATGGCGAACATGGCGTCGTAGACCGTCCGCGTTCCGGCGTTCGGCGTCACTTCCTCGCCTGGGGGCGAGAGCCTGGGCTGGGAGGGGTCGTCGAGGCCGGTGTAGATGCCGGCGGCGATGCCGCCCAGAATGGCAGCGCCCAGGGCGGCGACGTCGGCGAAGTCCGCCGGCAGATAACCGACGCCGAGGATGTCGGCCTTGATCTGATGCCAGGTGCGGCAGCGGCTGCCGCCGCCGACGCTGAGCAGCGATTGCGGACGCCAGCCCCAGCGGCTCTCGGCGCGGGCCAGGATCTGCCGCAGCGCGAAGGCGCCGCCTTCGTAGAGGGCGCGCACCATGTCGGCCTTCGTGCTGTCGATGCGCAGGCCGAACCACGTGGCGCAGGCATCCGCGTCCCAGATCGGGCTGCGCTCTCCCGAAAGGTAGGGCAGGAAAATGAGCCCGCGCGCGCCCGGCGGCGAGGACGCGGCCAGGGCTTCCAGAGCGGCGTAATCGGCGCAGTCGGGCCAGACCTTCGTGCGCGCCCATTGCAGAGCCCCGCCGAGCGTCGCCGTCGCTCCGTGGGCGAGCCAGAGTCCGGGGCGGATATGGCGGCGGTTCATGAACAGGGGGTCGAAATCGGGAGCATCGAGGCAGAACGTGATGACGCCCGAAGTGCCCACCGACTCGAATGCCGAACGTGGACCGGCGAGCCCGACCGCGAGCGCCGCCGACGCGGTGTCGGCCGCGCCGATCGCCACCGGGATGCCCTCCGGCAACCCTGTCTCCGCGGCGGCCGCGGCGGTGACCCGGCCGACGGCGGTGGCGGGTTCGAGCAGCTGCGGCAGGATGGCCGGATCGATGCCGAGATCGCGGCAGAGCCCGCGGTCCCAGGCGAGGCGGCCGCCCCGCAGCGAATAAAGGCCGCTGTAGGAGGCGTGCGTGGGATCGGTGGCGAATCCACCGGTCAGCCTGGCGCCGATGAACGTGTTGAGGAAGCCCGCCACCCGCGTTCGCTGCCAGGTTTCAGGCTCCGTCCTGTTCACCCAACGAAGTGTCGCGGCGACGCAACTGGAAACGGCGAGGCGATTGCCGGTGCGGGCGAAAAACACATCCGTGCCGCCGGCGGCGGCGGCGACCGGGCCAAGCTCCGTTGCCGCGCGCGTGTCGAGATAGAGGATGGCGGGACGCAAGGGTTGTCCCGCCTCGTCCATCAGCACGACGGTCGGGCAGGTCCCGGTAAGCCCGACGGAGACGATGCGCTCGTCGGCGGCCAGGCAGCCGGCTATGGCGTCGGCGAGAGCGCGCCAGATGTCCGCGGCGTCGACTTCGGCCGAGCCGCGGCGTGGCGGGATCATGGGGGTCGGCCGTGCCGCCCGGCGCAGCAGGTTCCCGGCACGGTCGAATACGCACGCCTTGACGTCGCTGGTGCCGCAATCGATGCCGAGAAGCACCTCGCGCATTACGCCGGTCCTTCGACGACGATCTTCAGCCCCTCCCCCGCTTCGGCGATCGCCATGGCGCGGCCGGCTTCGGCAAGCGGCAGGCGGTGCGTCACCAGGTCGGAGACATCGATGCGGCCGCTCGCGATCAGGGCGAGGGCGGTGCCGAAGTGCCGCCGCTTCAGGGCGCTGGCGCCGGTTATGGTCAGTTCGTTGTAGTGGATAAGGTTGACGTCGATCGGCGGCATGTCGCCGACGGAGAACCCGGCGAACATGTTGATCCTGCCGCCCTTGCGCGCGAGTGTCAGCGCCTGGTTGGCGACCTGCGGTACGCCGATGGCCACGATCACCGCGTCGGCCCCCAACCCGTCGGTGGCGTTCCTCACCACCTCGGCAACATCGGCGCTTTTCGGATCGATGGCAACCGCGCCGAGATGCGCGGCGACAGCGCGGCGGGCCGGATTCGGTTCGACGACCAGCACCTGCCTCACGCCGGACACCAGGGCGGTTTTCAGGTGCAGTGCGCCGATCGGCCCGAAACCGATGATGACCAGGCTGTCGCCCACGCCGATACCCATGTTCTCCTGGCCGTTCAGAACACAGCCAAGCGGTTCGGCCAGGGCGGCCTGCGACCAGTCGATTCCTTCGGGCAGACGGAAGATGTTGCCACGCTGAACCCCGATGGCGGGGATGCGGACGTATTCGGCGAAGGCGCCGTCGAACTCGTAGCCCATCGCCTGCCGGTTCTGGCAGACGTTCTCGCGGCCCGACTGGCAGTAGGCGCAGCGCCCGCAGGGATAGACCGGATCGACACCGACGCACTCCCCGATCTTGAAATCGCCCGCGCCCGCGCCGATGGCGACGATCCTGCCGGCGAATTCGTGGCCGAGAACGGTTGGGAAATGCACGCCCTTGTTCTTGCGGCCGCGGAAGATGCGGATATCGGTGCCGCAGATTGCCGCGGAGCCGACCTTCAGCACCAGCTCGCCGGGACCGGCCACGGGATCGGGCCAGTCCTGCACACGGAGGTCGCCCGGCGCGTGGAGAACGGCGGCCCGCATCAGACTCTTTCCTCCGCCAGCGCCTCGCGGTAGACCTTCATGGCGCCGTCGATCGTGCAGTCCTCGTGGACCATGGCGTAGAGCGCCTTGATGACCGCCGTCGGGTGTTCGTGCTGCCAGACGAAACGGCCGAAGGTGATGCCGGCGAGGCCGATATCGAGCCCGGCGCGGATGACCGTGAGATGGTCCTCCAGCGTCTTGCCGATCTCGCCGCCGGCGAGCGCCACCTTGGCCGGGCAGGCCGCGATCACCCTCTTGAAGGATTCCGCAGAGCCCGTCCAGAAGGTCTTGATCAAATCGACGCCAAGCTCGGCGCCGGCGCGCACCGCGTAGGCGACGCGGTCGGCATCGGACGAGTTCTTGATCATCGACCCCTTCGGATAGATGTGGGCGACCAGCGGCATGCCGGCGCTGGCCGCGTCGTCGGAAATGCGCCCGAGGTGGGTAAGCTGTTTCGCCTGCTCGGGGCCGCCGACGATGACGCCGACGGCGATGGCGTCGGCGCCGAAACGGACGGCCTCGTGCACCTCGGCCACCGGCGTGTCGTCGTAGGGATGGTACATGACGCAGTAGGCGGATGCCTTGAGAATGAGCGAGATGTTGCCGATGCCGTCACGGACGTGCGGCGCGAACACCTTCTCGGCGATGCCCTTGTGCATGGTGATGGCATCGGGCCGCCCGGCGATGACCTTCGCCATGGTGGTGCGGATGTCAACGAGGCCGGGCATCACGTCGCGGGTGATCGGATGGTCGAGCATCACCGCCATCAGTCGGCCCGTCTTCTGGTTGAACAGGCGGTTGAGACGGATTTCCTTACCGAGGAACATTGGCTTCTCCTGCATTCGGAAGGGGGAGGCGGGGACGATTCGCAACGCGCGCGCTGCGGCTCCCAGAATTGACGAAAGGGGCGGAAGGAGGCCGCGTCGCCACCGGGAGCCGGGGATCGCGGGCGGGAAGGGAAGGGGCGATCAAAGGAAGCCCAGCGAGATCCACGGAATGAAGGCAATGGCGACGATTCCGGCCACCAGCACGGCAAGGTAGAACCAGATCCGCCTGAGCGCCGCCTCGGGAGAAACCCGGCCGATGATGCAGGCGGCGTAATAGCAGAGCCCCACGGGCGGCATGAACGTGCCGAGCCCCATGGTGAGGACCACCACGATGGCGTAATGGACCTCGTTGATGCCCATTCTCGCGGCGATCGGGAACATCAGGGGGCCGAACAGCACAACTGCTGGAATTCCCTCGAGCACGCTGCCGAGGACGATGAAGGCGAAGATGGACACCAGCATGAAGGTTGTCTTGCCGCCGGGCAGCCCGACCATCAGCGCGGCGAGGTTCTGCGAAAAGCCAGACTGCGTCAGAGCCCAGCTCATCGCGCTGGCGGCGCCGACGATGAACAGGATCGCTCCCGACAGCGACGCTGTCTGCATCAGCATCGGCATCACCATCCGCCAGCGCAATCCGCCGCGGTAGACGAGCAGGCTGACAGCGACGACATAGACGATGCCGATGGTGGAAACCTCGGTCGCCGTCGCCACGCCCTCGACCACCGCGCTGCGGATGACGAAGGGCAAAATGATTGCGGGAAGCGCCACGACGAGGGAGCGGCCGATCACCGGCAGCGAGGCCCGTGGCCGCACCTCCACACTGTTGTCCTTGCCGGCCTGCCAGCGCGCAACCAGCGCGAGAATCAGCGCCAGCACCACCGCCGGCATGATGCCCGCCGTGAACAGCGCCGCGATCGACACGTTGGTGACGGACGCGATGGCGATCACCACCAGAGACGGCGGGATCGTTTCGCTCATGGCGCCGGCGGCGGCGAGCAGCGACACCAGTTCGCCGTCCTTCATGCCGAGCCGGCGCATCTCCGGAAACAGCACCGGCGCCACCGCCGCCATGTCGGCCGTCTTCGAGCCCGAAATGCCGGAGACCAGGAACATCGCGCCGAGCAGGACGTAGGACATCCCGGCCTTCACGTGACCCACCAGCGACAGAAGGAACGCCACCATCACCCGCGCCATGCCGCTGTATTCGAGAAGCTGGCCCAGCAGCACGAAAAGCGGCACGGCGAGCAGGATGAGGCTGCTCATGCCCTCGTCCATGCGCCCGATGACGACGACGAACGGCGTGGACGTGGTGTTGCCGAGATAGGCGACGGTCGCCATCAGGAAGCAGAAGCCGATGGGCACCCCGGCGAGCAGGCCGGCGCCGAGGAGAACGACGAAAAAGAGAATGAGCGTGACGTTGCCGAGATCCTCGAACAGTGGCGCTGCGAGGTGCAGCGCCACGGCGAGCACGGCGAGGAGCGCCGCCGCCAGCGCAACATCGGCCGGACGGCAGCGGGAAAGCCGCGCCAGCGCGCTGGCGAGCGTGAGGACGACGCCCGTGGGAATGGCGAGCGCGCGCACCACGCCCGACCAGCCGAGAGCGGGCATCTGCACGAACGACTGGTCCTGCACGTAAAGGAAGGACGGGTAGAGGATCAGCGCCATGAACAGCGCCACCACGCCGATGCTCAGCGTCTCGGCGACCGCTCCGCCGCGCGGGCCGAGGCGCATCACCAGCACGGAGAGGCGCATGTGGCCCTGCCGCTGCACGGCGATGGCGGTGCCGAACATCGCCAGGTACAGGAACAGCAGCGAGGCGAGTTCGTCAGACCAGATCAGCGAATGCTGGAACACCGCCCGCGAGACGATGCCCGCGAACAGGATGGCGACTTCCGCCACCAGCAGCACGGCGGCCGGGATTTCGGTCACCCGGCGGAGCCAAAGCTCCGCCGGAGTGATCGCGCCTCCCGCCACGCACGCCGGTCCGAACGACGCTTCGGCCTGCGGCAGAGAGTCGGAGGACATGCCTAGCCGAGACCTCCGGCGGCTTCCTCGAGGGCCTTCCAGTCCGCTGCGCCGAACTTGGCCTTCCAGTCCTTGTAGTAGCCGCCGTTGGCAAGCGCAGCCTTGAAAGGCGCGGAATCGACGTCATGGAAGGTGAGGCCCTTCGAGGTCAGCGTCTGCCGAAGGGTCTTCTCCATCGTGACGACGTCTTCGCGCTGCCCGAGGTAGGCGGCGTCGAACTCCTTCACCATTACCGTCTTGATGTCGTCGGGCAGGGAGTTGAAGGAGCGCGGGTTGCCAAGCAGCCAGAACGGGTCCCAGATGTGGTTCGTCATCGAAACGTATTTCTGCACCTCGTAGAGCTTGCCGGCGTCAATGGTGACGAGGCCGTTCTCTTGGCCGTCGACCAGGTGCGTCTGCAGGGCGCTGTAGAGTTCGTTGAAGTTGATCGAGGTGGGATTTGCGCCGAGCGTCGTGAACATCGACGTGAAGATCGGCGAGACGGGAACGCGGATGCGGTAACCCTTGAGATCCGCAGGCGTCACGATCGGCTTGGAGAAGGAGGAGATCTGGCGAAGCTCGTTGTTCCCGGCACGCGAGACGATCAGCATGCCCGACTTCGCCACGGCGGCGCGGGAGACCTTGCCGAGGGCGCCGTCGATTGCCGGCCAGACCTGGTCGTAGCTCTTGAAGGCGAAGCCGACGTTGGCGATGCCGATCGCGGGCGCGACCGTGGACGTGACCGAGGCGGCGATGTTGAGGAAGTCCACGCCGCCCGAACGGACCTGCGTCAGGAGGTCGGTGTCGGAGCCGAGCTGCGAGGCCGGGAAGAAGCCGATCTTCACGCGGCCGCCCGTGGTCGCCTCGATGCGCTTGCAGGCCGCGCCCAGGCGGGTGTTGATCGGCTGGCCGAGCGACTGGCCGGTGGCCACCTTCAGGGTGAACTGCGCGGCATCGGCCGGCTTGGTGCGGATGGCCACCAGCGGCAGGGCCGCGGCCCCTCCCAATACGATGCGGCGGGTGAGTGCGGGGCGGCGAGATGAGTGCATGCGTTTCCTCCTGCTAGTCGGTTTGGTTGTTGCTGCGGGCAAGGTGGGGGAAGTCTTCCAAATCCAGATTAAGTTCCGGAATCCCGCCTTGGCAGATCGTTCATGACGACCGGGGCATTCCGGCAGCCACTGCTCCCGATTCGAACTTCTGGCGCGGTGAGCGAAAGTCTACAGGTGGCGGCAATATTCGAAAGAATATTGCGTGACAGACTGAATCCCCCACTTCACCCAGCAGTTATTTTTCCACGCAGGGCTATCGCCCCGCATGCGTTCGTTCTCGATCGCGGAAGAAAGATAATCAGGCGACGGGAGATGATTCAATCGAGATCTCCTGGCCAACCGTGTAGCTGTGCTAAAAGGTCGGCATGCTCATTCCCTTCAAGGCGATCAACGTCTTTCATACCGCGGCGAAGCTCGGCAGCATCACCCGGGCGGCCGCTGAGCTTGGGGTCACACCCTCGGCGGTCACCCAGCAGATCCAGAGCCTTGAGGTCCAGCTTGGCACCTCGCTGACCGCGAAGGTCGGCCGCAACATCGTGCTGACCGAGGCGGGGAGCCGCTATTTCGCCTCGATCAGCAGGGAGATCGAACGGATCAGCGAGGAGACGCGGCGGGTGCGCGGCCTGCACAGCCCGACGACGCTTTCTGTCCGCGCCTCGCCCAGCCTGTCGCACTGCTGGCTGCTGCCGCGCCTCGGCGCCTTCCTGGCCGCCTACCCCGACATCGACATCCACCTGGACGCCTCGACCGAGCCGACCGACTTCTCCCGCGATGCCGTGGATCTGGAAATCCGCCACGGCGACGGTCTGTGGCCGGGAATGTTCGTGGAGGGGCTGGCGGAAGCGCGGTTCATCCCCGTTGCCGCTCCTTCCATGCTCGCGGCGGGAAGCGCGGCGCCAGGCGACCTGTTCCGTTACCGGCTGATCCATTCGGTGAAGGCGCAGTTCGGCTGGGCGCGCTGGTTCGCCCGCGTCGGCATCGAGCCGCCCCGCTACCGGCGGCTGTTGTTCGACCGCTCGCACATGGCCATCGACGCGGCGGTTCGCGGGCTTGGCATCGCGCTCGAGAGCACGCTGATGATGGAGGGCGAGTTGCGGGTCGGGCGTCTGTGCTGCCCTGTGCGCTCGCCGCCGGATGTCCGGTTGACGACGCAATGGATCCTGTGCCCGACCGATCATCTTCGCCAGCAGAAGGTTCGCGTCTTCCTCGACTGGCTACGGCACGAACGCACCGCCTGGAGCGCTTCCGTCGAAACCCTGGGCTGGAATTAGCGGCCGCCGCAGTTTACATCCGTTGGTATGTCGCAATGAGAGTCCGAATCCCTCCGGGTCGAGGCCGCGCAGGTGCATATGGTCGGCGGTGCGGGAGACTCGCATCTGACGTGTCGATATGCGAATGACTCCGATCAGGAGCGGGGGAAGGCGCTGCCGGGAATCCACACCCTGCCGTCGAAAAGGCGGCGCGCGGTGCGGTAGAACGAGCCGGAGCGGGCGATCCAGGCGCCGTTCTCGCAAACGACGTCGGCACCGACGGTCAGCACCCCCGATGGCATGCCGAGGCGCACGGGGCCGGCGCCGGCGGCTGGGGACAGCGCCTCGGCAACCACGGTGCCGGTGATGCGCGCGGCGACGGCGGTGCAGAGCGAGGCGGTCAGCGGCAGCGCACGATGCGGTTGGCCGTTGGAGATGACGCGGGCAGCGAGATCGATCGCGTTGGCGGGAATGACGTCGCCGGCAAGCGTCGGCCCATCCGCGTGCGGACTGATGAAGCCCACGTAGGGCACGCTGCTGATGCTCCCGGCCGTGGCGATGTCGGGTGCGATGCCCATGCGCACCGAACCCGCGAGGCGGATGTCGTTCAGCAGCTTCAGGATGTCCGGCCGCGCCTCAAGCTGATCCGGCAATTCGGTGCCGGAAAGCCCCACGTCGCGGGCGCGGACGAACACGGTTGCATTCGCCGCATCGACCAGCGACGCCTCGATGCTGCCGAATCCCGGCACGTCGAGGCGGTCCACGACGCCGCCGCTCGGCAGCAGGCGTCCCGTGGTTGCCCCGCCGGGCTCGATGAAGTCGAGGCGAATGGGCGCACCCGCGCCGCTGACGCCGGGGATCACCAGATCGCCATCGTAACGGCTTCGGCCTTCCTCCAGCGGGAAGGTGGAGTAGATGATTTTCCGGGTGTTGGTGTTGTAGATGCGCACCAACGCGGTATCGCCGCTCGCGGACAGGAGGCCTTCGTCCACGGCGAAGGGGCCGACGGCGGAACTCATGTTGCCGCAGTTGCCCTTGTAGTCCACCCGCGCTTCCTTGATGAGAACCTGGGCGAAGGTGTAGTCGATATCGGCCTCTTCCCGCGACGACGGCGCCAGGACGCACACTTTCGACAGCGACGAGACGCCGCCGCCCATGCCGTCGAGCTGGCGTCCGTAGGGGTCGGGCGTGCCCATCGCCGCGGTGAAGATCGCATCCCACGCCGCCCGCTCGGCGGGCAGGTCGCGGGCATGGAACATGATGGCCTTGCTGGTGCCGCCGCGCATGAACACGGCGGGAAGGGAGCGCTGGATCATGATGCCTTCCGTTGCATGGGGCTGCGGTTACGCCTTTTTTCCGGTCCTGTATTCACGCCAGACGAACGGCAGGATGCCGCCGTTGCGCCAGTAGGCGATGTCGCCCAGCGTATCGAGGCGCACGATGGCGGGGATGTCGATGGTGTCGCCGTCCGGCCGGGTGATGCCGCAGGTAACCTCGGCCCTCGGCGGGAAATCATCGTCGAGCCCCACGATATTGAAGGTCTCGCTGCCATCAAGCCTCAATGTTTCTGCCGTTATGCCGGCGGCAAACTGAAGCGGCAGCACGCCCATGCCGACGAGGTTGGCGCGGTGGATCCGCTCGAATCCCTCCGCCAGAACGGCCTTCACGCCGAGCAGCGCCACGCCCTTCGCCGCCCAGTCCCGCGATGAGCCGCAGCCGTAGTTCCTGCCCGCGATCACCACGAGCGGCGTCTTCCGCGCGAGGTATTCCTGTGCCGCATCGAAGATGCGCATCTGCGTTCCTTCGGGCATCAGCTTCGTGAAGCCGCCCTCGACGCCGGGGACGATGCGGTTGCGGAGCCGGATGTTGGCGAAGGTCGCCCTCACCGCCACTTCGTGGTTGCCGCGTCGCGTCGTGTAGTTGTTGAAGTCCGCCTGCTTCACCCCGCGCGAGAGAAGGAAATCGGCGGAAGGCGTGCCGAGGCTGATGGCGCCGGAGGGCGAGATGTCGTCGGTGGTGATGGAATCGCCGAGGATCGCCAGCGGGCGGGCGCTGACGATATCGAAATGGCGCGCGGGCTGTTGGGCGAGGCCGTCGAAATAGGGAGGCCGGCGGACGTAGGTGCTTTCTTCTTTCCAGTCGAAGAGCGCGGACGATCCGGCTTCGAGCCGCGCCCACGGCTCGCCGCCCTCGAACAGCCCTTCGTACTTCGCCTCGAACACCTCGGGCGTGTAGAAGCGGTTGACCATTGCCTCGATCTCGGCCTGCCGCGGCCAGATGTCGCGAAGGTGCACCGGCCTGCCTTCGGGGTCGATGCCGAGCGGCTCGCGGGAGAGGTCGATCGTCATCGAGCCGGCGATGGCGTAGGCGACGACGAGTGCCGGCGAAGCGAGATACGCGGCCCTGACGTTGGGATGGATGCGCCCCTGGAAGTTGCGGTTGCCGGAGAGAACGGCGGTGGCGACAACGCCGTTCTTCTCGATCGTCTCAGCGATGGGCTTCGCCAGCGGCCCAGAGCCGCCGTTGCAGGTGGTGCAGCCGAAGCCGACGACGGCGAAGCCGAGCGCGTCGAGGCCATTTTGCAAGCCCGAGCGTTCCAGCACCTCGGCCACCACGTGGCTTCCCGGCGCGAGCGAGGTTTTTACCCACGGCTTGGACTTGAGCCCCCGGCGCACCGCGTTGCGGGCGAGCAGCCCGGCCGCGATCATTCCCGCCGGATTCGATGTGTTCGTGCAACTGGTGATGGCGGCGATCACCACGGCGCCGTCGGCGATGGAGTAGCCGGCACCAGCGACCCGATGGCGCGCCGCCGAGGAGGGACGGCCCGCGAGGTCGCGCATGTGCCCGGAGAAGGCGGTTGCCGCCTCCGGCAGATCGATACGGCTTTCCGGATTCATGGGGCCCGCAAGCGAAGGGCGGACATCGGCGAGGTCGATCCCGATCACCAGATCGTAGGCTGGCACGGGCGTGGTATCGTCTCGCCAGAGTTTCTGTGCCCGCGCGTAGGTTTCGATCAGCGCGATCCGCTCCGGCGGCCGGGCGGTCATCCGGAGATATTCGATCGTCCGCGTGTCGATGGGAAAATAGGCCGCCGTCGCCCCGTATTCAGGCGCCATGTTGGCGATGGTGCCGCGGTCGGCCACGGAAAGCGCCATCACGCCGGGACCGAAGAACTCGACGAATTCTTCTACCACCCCCACCTGGCGCAGCCGCTCCGTGATGGCCAGCACCAGATCGGTGGGCATTACGCCGTCACCGAGGCGGCCGGTGACATTGACGCCGATGACGCGCGGCAGCGCCATGGCGATACCCTTGCCGAGCATCACCGCTTCCGCCTCGATGCCGCCCACGCCCCAGCCGAGGACACCGAGGCTGTTGATCATCGGCGTGTGGCTGTCGGTGCCGACGCAGGTGTCGGGCGAGGCGACGAGGCGCCCGTTCGCTTCCTCGGTCCAGACCACCTGGGCGATCCTTTCCATGTGGATCTGGTGCATGATGCCCTTGCCGGGCGGCACGACGCGGACGCGGTCGAAGCTTTCGGCGCACCAGCGCAAAAAGGCGAAGCGCTCGGCGTTGCGGTGGTATTCCATCGCGAGGTTGAGCGCCGGCGCGTCGCGCGTGCCGAAGTGGTCCACCTGCAACGAGTGGTCGACGACGACATCGACCGGAACGAGGGGGTTGACGACGTTCGGGTCGCACCCGCCGTCGGCGAGGGCGCTGCGCAGGCCGGCCATATCGAGCAGCATGACCTTCGCCAGGATGTCCTGGCCGTAGATGCGCGTGGGTTTGAAGGTGAACGCGGCACCGAGGTCGCGGCGCAGCAGGGCTTCGATCTGGGGCGAGTTGTCGGCGCCTTCCAGCGCCTGTTGCCTGAGCAGGTTCTCCAGAACCACGCGGAGCGAGAACGGCAGGCGTTCGAGGCCTTGAACGTGCGCCACGGGAACGTACGCCGCCCGGAGCGCCCCCGTGGTCAGTTCGGCAAGCCTGGCTTCGACGGACATCTCTCTCTCTCCTCAACCCCGTTCGATATCATGCCGCTCGGCCGATGCCGAGAGAGACGCACTTCGGCACCGGCCTGTGGGCAGCGGTCAGGCCGCCACGGCTTGCGTGAAGGCCATCGGCCTCCGCGTCATGGTGAGAGTGATGGTGGCGCCGGCGATCAGCAGCATGCCGGCGATGAGGAACGCCCAGTTGTAGCTGCCGGTGAGGGCGATGACGTAGCCGGTGACGATCGGCGCCATCATGCCGAACACGTTGCCGCCAACGACGAGGAAGCCCATCGCCCGGCCGATGTCCTTCGGATTGACCAGGAGGTCGGTCAGCAGGTCGAAGTTCAGCGCCGTGGTGCTGGCGATGCCGGTGAGGGAGATCGTCACCAGCGCCAGCAGCGTCCAGACGCCGCCGACGAACGGGGCGATCAGGATGACGGAGGCGATCAGCATGGAAAGCCCGATCATGTTCCGCCGCCGGCCGGAGGAAGCCCCCGTATTCGCGATTAGGCGGTCGCTCCATTTGCCGAAGCCGGTGGTCAGCACCATGGCAATGGCTCGTCTTCGCCAAGCCACCGCGCTTTTCTCGGGCGGTCGTAGAAGAGGGCCCAGGCAAGAACCCAGATCAGGCCGGCCACGCCGGCTACGTAGAACAGCACCCGCCAGCCGTAGATCTGCACGATGCTGCCGGCGAGAAGGGCGCCGACCGCGGGCTCGGCGTAGGCGCCGGTGTTGAAGGCGGCGTTCGCCATGCCGCGTTCGCTCGCCGGCATCCATTCCCGAATCACCCCGGCGCCTGCGGGGCTAGTGGTCGATTCACCGCCTCCCATGACGAGGCGGCAGAGCAGGATCGAGGTGAAGCCGGAAGCGACGCCGGTCACGGCCGTCGCCACCGACCAGATGCCGAGCCCCCACGCCGCCACCCGCTTGCTGCCGAATTTGTCGACGAGCAGGCCCACCGGGATCAGGAACAGCGTGTAGGTCCACAGGAAGGAGGAGAACAGGTAGCCCTTGGCCACAGTGCTCAGGCCGAACTCTTGCGAGATGGGGCCGATTGCAAACGACATGGTGAACCTGTCGACGTAGTTGATCATCGCCATCAAAAACAAATATATCGAAACGATTTCGAGTTTCCTAGACAGTTACCTTATATTTCCGATAGTGCTCGTAATATCTTGTGTATTTCTCGCCGTCTCGGCGCTATCGGCATCCGGCGTGTTGCGCCTGGCCGTGAGTACCGGAATGGGCAACCGATATCGGGGGCCAGGTTTCACTCATTTCTTCAGCGCCGTTGCCCCGCGGGCGCGGGTCCATCGCTGACCTAAAATGCATTATAGAATCATAAAATGCATATCGTCAACCGCCCGACCGGAGGAAAAACGCGGAAGTTGCGTTGTGGCGGCCGTTCGCGTTCACGGAAATGTGCCAGAAAGTGCGCTCACGGCGGCGCTCACGGCGGCGCTCAGGGCGGCGTTGCCGGCGGCAAATGCCGGGTAGGCAAGCCCCCGGACACGATGGGAAAATGGCTTCCTTCGCGGCAGGGCGCCTGGCGCGCTGCCTGGCTGGCAGGTGGTGGATGTTGTTGAATTCGCTGCAGCTTCGCGTCGCCCGGGAGATCGTGGCTCTTGCCCGGCGCGAGAACATGAAAGCCGGCGAGCACCTGGCGGAATCCGTTCTTGCCGAGCGTCTCGGCATTTCCCGAACGCCCGTCAACTCGGCGCTCCGCCAGTTGAGCAAGCGGGGGATCGCCACCCGCGACGTGAACCGGGGGTATTTCCTTTGCCACGATGCGCAGGATTGCCTGCCTTTGGTCGAGGATCTGTTCGAGGAACCGGACGAGCCGCTCTATCTGCGCATCGCCGAGGACCGTATGGCGGGGCGGCTTCCCGAGGCGTTTTCCGAGTCCGGGTTGATGCGGCGCTACGGGGTTGCCCGCAGTTCGCTGCGCACCGTCCTGGCGCGCATCCAGCAGGAAGGCTGGGCGGAACGCCAGCTTGCCGGCGGATGGAAGTTCCTGGCGCTGATGGATTCGCCCGCGGTTTACGAGGAAAGCTATCTGTTTCGCATCGTCGTCGAGCCGGCCGGGCTGATGGCGACAACCTTCCAGATCCGCCCCGACGAGACCGCCCGGCTGCAACGCCGGCAGGCCTTCATCGCCGAGGAGGGGTTCAAGACGATGACCTCCATAGAACTTTTCGAGGCGAACAGCGAGTTTCACGAAACGCTGGCGGGCTGGTCCGGAAACCGGTTCATCCTGCAGTCGATCAGGCGCATCAACAGTCTGCGACGGTTGATCGAATACCGGCAGGCGATCTTTCATCGCCCGCCCCGCCGAGAGGCGGCCCTCGAGCATCTTGGGATTCTCGATGCCCTGAGCCATCAGAACCTGCTGCTGGCTGCCGGCCTGCTGCGCAAGCATCTGGAGCATGCGCGCCGCAGCAAGGTGCATAGCGCCAGCGTTTTCGAGCACGCGCCGGATGCCGGAGCGGCGCCCGCGTCGGCGGCGGCGGGCAAAGTCCACATGAAGAAAAGACAAAAGCTATGATATTTTCGAGTACTTTTATCGATATCGTGCATCGCTCACGGAACTGGTAACGACCTTCTCGCCATGGCCGCACTGTTTCCGCCGTATGCCCTCGATCCCGACTACCAGGCGGCCGGAGCGGTCCGCCTCGGGTTGTTGCGCGAGCGGGAGACGCTGCAGTTGCTCGGGGCGGCGCTGCCGGGCGGCTACACGGTGTTCCACTCCACGCATATCGCCTGGCGGCAGCACGGCACGCCGCGGCAGCGCGAGGCGGATTTCCTGGTGGTGAACCAGGCGGGCGACGTGCTGATGGTGGAGCAGAAGGCCGGCCATCTCGACGAAGGGCCGGAGGGTCTCGGCAAGACCTACGACGGGACGCAGAAGAGCGTCGTGCGCCAGTGCAACGAAATCGCCGACGCGCTGCGTGAGCGCTTCAAGGTCGCCTACGGGGCATCGCTCAACGTCGGCGTGCTGCTCTATTGCCCCGACCACCGCATCCGCAACCTCGCGCTGGCGGGGCTGACGCCGGCGCAGATCGTCGATGCGCCGGACCGAAGGGGGCTCGTGCAGCGCATCCGCGCCCTGCTGCCCGAAGGGCGGCCGAATGCCGATCGCTTCGGGCAGGTGCGGGATTTCCTGGCGCAGGAACTGAAAGCGAAATTCGACCCCGCGGCGGAGGCCGAGTTTGGCGAGCGTGTGATGACGCGGCTGACCGACAATCTCCTCGGCTTCCTGATGCGGTTGGAGATGACGCCGTTCCGGCTGCGCGTGGAAGGCGCCGCAGGGTGCGGCAAGACGCGGATGGTTACCGCCTTCGCCGAAGGCTGGCGCGCCGAGGCAAAGCGGGTGCTGGTGGCCTGCTTCAACCGCACGCTTGCCGACAAATTGCGCCGAGCGTTGCCCGACGACGTCGTTGTCGAGACGGTGCACGGCGTGGCGCGGGGCCTGCTGCGGGCGGCGGAGCGCGAGCCGGACATTCCCGCCCACGCGGGTGATCGCGGCTTCTGGTCGCGGATGTTGGCCGAGGCGACCGACGTGGCGCTGGCGGAGGTACCAGCGGACTGGCGGTTCGGCGCGCTGGTGGTGGACGAGGGCCAGGACATCGACCAGGCGGGCGCGGACATGCTGAACCTGCTGCTGGCGGAAGGCGGCAGAATTGTCTGGCTCGGGGACGAGAACCAGCGTCTCTACGAGGCGCCGCCGGTCACGCTCCGCGACTTCGTCACCTGCCGCAATCGCGACAACTACCGCTCGCCGCAGCGCATCTCCCAATTCCTGCGGCACTTGCTGCCGATTCCATTCGACGCGCGCAACCCGGTGCCCGGCGATGAGGTGCATATCGAGGAAGTTGCCGACGCCGATCTGCCCGCGACACTCGCGGCACGCATCGACCGCCTTTGCATGCAAGGATTCGCGGCGGACGAGATCGTGGTGTTGACGGGCCATGGCCAGTCCTCGTCGGCGGTGTTTCCGCTCGACCGGTTGGGGGCGCACGCGCCGCGCCGCTTCACGGGCTTCACTGCCGAAGGGGTGGCTCAGTTCTCGGGCGGGGATGTGCCGGTGGAGACGCTGTGGCGGTTCAAGGGCCAGCAGGCGCCGGCGGTGATCCTGTGCGAGTTCGACGGCGACCTCGGCCAACCAGCCACTGTGCGCAAGCTCTATTCCGCGGCGACGCGTGCGACGAGGCGGCTCGAGATCCTGCTGCCGCGGGGAAGCGCGCTGCT
>JAJXZO010000037.1 GCA_021780035.1 Pseudomonadota bacterium | reverse complement strand
AGGGCCGCCGCGAAGCCGACACGCTGCCCGTCGCCCTGGCCGCGGAGGCGGCGGCGGATCGCCACATCGCCCGCTGCCCCCCCACCGCCCGGGAAATCGTCGAACGCGCGCACACCGCCCTGGTGAACGAGGCGGCGCGCATGCTCGCCGAAGGCATGGTGCGGCGGCCGTTCGAACTCGACGTGGTTCTGGTGGAAGGGCTCGGCTATCCGGCCTGGCGCGGCGGCGCGCTGTTCGAGGCCGACGGCATCGGCATCACCGTCCTCGCCGACCGTGCCGCGGCAATGGCCGAGCGCGACGGCGCGGGCTGGGAAGCGGCGCCGCTGCTCGGCGAAATGGCGAGCGCCGGCAAACGCTTCGCCGACCTGAACCGCTGACCGGGGCGGAGAATCGCGCACGACCATGCCGAGCCCATGGACACCCTTTCGCCGCGCCCTCGGCCGACTCGTCTCGGTTTTCGCCACGAGGGCGAACCCGCCCGCCGCCGCCCAGCCGAAGGTGCTGGTGGTCGAGGACAACGCGGTGAACCTCCTGGTCGCCCGCAGCATGCTGGAACGCCTCGGCTGCGTGGTGGAAACGGCCGCCAGCGGCGGGCAGGCGCTCCGGCGCTTCGAGCCCGGCCGCTTCGATCTGGTGCTGATGGACTGCCAGATGCCGGAACTCGACGGCTGCCAGACCACCGCAAAGCTCCGCGCGCGGGAAGCGGCGGCGGGTGCCCGCGCGCCGATCGTAGCCTTGACGGCGAACGCCATAGGCGCCGACCGTGAAGAATGCCTGCGGGCGGGCATGGACGACTATCTGGCAAAGCCGCTCCGCCTCGCCACCCTGCGTCGCGTGGTGCGGCGCTGGTGCGGCGTGACGGCAACCGGCGGCGAGGAAGAGGAAGAGGCGGAATGACCGAAGCACGAGACGCGGCGATCGCAGGGGCGCTTGGCCGCATGCACAGCGGCGCCTTCCGTGACCTCCTCGCCGCGCTGGTGGCCATCCCGAGCACATCGCAGGAAGCGGAACACGCTCCCGATGTCGCCCGCTACCTGGAAGGCGCCATCGGCCCCTGGCTTAAGCGCCTGGGCTTCACGGTCGCCATCCACGCCAACCCGATTCCGGGGATGGGGCCGATCCTGCTGGCGCAGCGGATCGAAAGCCCCGACCTGCCGACCGTCCTCACCTACGGGCACGGCGATACCGTGCGCGGCCTCGACGAGCAGTGGGACGAAGGGCTCTCGCCCTGGCGCCTCACCGAAGCGGGAGAGCGCTGGTACGGGCGCGGCACCGCCGACAACAAGGGCCAGCACGCGCTCAACCTTACCGCGCTCGAGGCGATCCTTGCCGCTCGTGGCGGAACGCTCGGCTTCAACATCAAGATTCTGCTGGAAACCTGCGAGGAGCAGGGTTCGCAGGGGCTGCGGGAATTCGTCGCCGCCCACGCCGGGGAACTCGCCGCCGACGTGCTGCTGGCCAGCGACGGGCCGCGCGTCGCCTCGAACATCCCCACCATCGCCACCGGCTCGCGTGGCGTCTTCGACTTCGAACTGGCGCTATCCTTGCGGGCGGGCGGCGTGCACTCGGGCAACTGGGGCGGCATCACTACCGATCCGGCGATCGTGCTGGCGCACGCCATCGCCACCCTGGCCGACCGCCACGGCCGCATTCTGGTGCCGGGCTTCCTGCCGCCCCAGGGTCTGCCCGAAGGCGTGCGCGCGGCACTCGCGGGATGCGAACTGGCGAACGAGGGCGACGCCGCTCGCATCGACCCGGACTGGGGCGAGCCGGGACTCACGCCCGCGGAGAAGCTTTACGGCTGGACCAGCTTCATCGTCCTCGCCCTGCACGCGGGCCGGCCGGAAAACCCGGTGAATGCGGTGCCGCCAAAAGCGCGGGCGTGGTGCCAGCTTCGCTACACGGTGGATGCCGACCCCGCCCGCTTCGTGCCCGCCCTGCGCGCGCATCTCGATGCCGGCGGTTTCGCCGGAGTCGCCATCGAGAATGCCGGCATCGGCATGGCGGCAAGCCGCACCGATCCCATTCATCCGTGGGTGCGTTTCGCCGCCGCCAGCATGGAGAAAACGCTGGGGCGGCGCGTGCAGGTGGTGCCGAACGCCGCCGGCGGCCTCCCCGGCGACGTGTTCATCGATCATCTCGGCGTGCCGCTGGTGTGGATCCCGCACAGCTACAACGGCTGCAAGCAGCACGGTCCGAACGAGCACCTGCTCGCCGGCCCCGCGCGCGAAGGGCTCGCCGCCTTTGCCGGCCTGTGGTGGGATCTCGGCGAGCTTTCCCGCCGGGGCCTCCGCCACGGGCAGATGCCGGCGGCGGCTTGAAAACCGCTGCCGGGCCGGGTAGCAGCCGAATGCCGTCAACCGAACGTCGAGCCATGTGCCCACCGCCAGACAACGAAGCCGAACTGCCCCCGCCGATCCCGAGCGGAAAACACTACCTCACCCCGGCCGGCCACGCCCGTCTCAGCGCCGAGTTGCGGCGCCTGCTGCACGAGGAGCGGCCGAAGGTGGTGGAAGTGGTCTCGTGGGCGGCCGGCAACGGCGACCGCTCGGAAAACGGCGATTACCTCTACGGCAAGAAGCGCCTGCGCGAGATCGACCACCGCGTCCGCTGGCTCACAAAACGGCTGGAGGATGCCATCGTCGTCGATCCGGCGCGGCAAGCGGAGTGCGGGCGCGTCTATTTCGGCGCCTCGGTGGGCTACGTGGGCGAGGACGGGCGCGAGCGCAGTGTCACCATTCTCGGCGCCGACGAGGCCGATTTCGCCCGCGGCGAGGTGAGCCTGCTCTCCCCCATCGCCCGCGCCCTCATCGGCGCCCGCGTCGGCGACGTGGTCAATTTGCGCACTCCGCGCGGCGTGGAGGAAATCGAAGTGGTGGCGATCCGCTATCCGGCCGGCTGAACGCTCAGACCGCCTCCGGCACCTCGGCGCGGCGGCGGCGCGGGCGGGCCAGGAAGGAGAAGCTGTTCAGCGCCGCCCATTCCACCAGTTCGAGCCTGCCGTCGGCGTGCTCCACCAGGGCGGTGCAGCTTTCCACCCAGTCGCCGTCGTTGATGTAGAGCAGCCCGTCGATCTCGCGCATCTCCGCGTGGTGGATATGGCCGCACACCACCCCGTCGAAGCCGCGACGCGCCGCCTCGGCGCACGTCGCCTCCTCGAAGCGGTCGATGGTCTTCACCACTCGCTTCACCTGGTGCTTCGCCCAGGCCGAGATCGACCAGTAGGAAAGTCCGAGCCGGTTGCGGGCGACGTTGAACCAGCGGTTCAGCGCCAGCGCGGCGGCGTAGGCGTAGTCGCCGACAATGGCGAGTGGCCGGGCGTAGTTGGAGACGCTGTCGAAGGCGTCGCCGTGGATCACCAGCAGCCTGCGCCCGTCGGCGGTGACATGCACGGCCTCGCCGGCCAGCCGCACGCCGCCCACCTCGATGCCGAACCCGACCCAGCGGCGCAGCATCTCGTCGTGGTTGCCCGGAATGTAGGTGACTTCGGTGCCGTTGCGGGCGGCGCGGAAGATCAGCCGGGCCACCTCGTTGTGCGCCTCGTCCCAATGCCAGGAACGGCGCAGGTGCCAGCCGTCGATGATATCCCCGACCAGGTAGAGTTGGTCGCAGGTGGTCCGCCGCAGGAAGTCCGCCAGGAAATCGGCCCGGCAGTCGCGCGTACCAAGGTGGACGTCGGAAACGAACACTGCCCGATAGTGGCGCGCCGCATGCCCCGGGGAATATGCATTCATCCGCGTTGCCGATCCTGGCCTGGGTTTCGCCTTATGGGTGAACCACATAAGGTCGCGGTGTGCGGTTACACGTTAAACTTCGGTTACTCCATCACGAGGACGCGATTCGCCCCGCCCGCGTATACCACCGCTGACGACGCGGTTTTTGTTCCTGTTCCGTGATTTCCTGCCGAATGCTCCCGCCCCGGACGACAGGCGGAACCGGCGCGGCCGAACACCAGAGTGTGAAGCCCGGCCGCCGCCGCCGGACGGTCCGGCGGCAGGTTGGCGCGCCCGTCAGCCCGCGGCCGTGCGGCC
>JAJXZO010000018.1 GCA_021780035.1 Pseudomonadota bacterium | reverse complement strand
GGCACGGTCGCCGAGGTGCGGCAGGAGTGATGGCCGCGTCCCGGCGCCGGGCGGCCTGGGCCGTGGCGCGACGGGCGGCGTTGCACTAACATCCGCCGCCGGACCGCCCGCAGGGGCGGAACAAGCGTGCAGCGCAACGATCGCGGCAGGAAAGGACGTTCATCGTGCATACCCTCATCATCGGCGCGGCCGGCATGATCGGCCGCAAACTTACAGCCCGGCTGGCGGCGGACGGCGCCATCGGCAGCCGCGGGATCACGCGCCTCACCCTTGCCGACGTCGTCGAGACGCCGACCCCGGCGAACGCCGGTTTCGCCGTCGATACGGTAACCGGCGACCTTTCCTCCGCCGGCGTCGCCGCCTCCCTGGTGAGCGCGCGGCCCGACGTCATCTTCGATCTTGCCAGCATCGTCTCGGGCGACGCCGAGGCGAACATGGAGAAGGGCTACCGCATCAACCTCGACGGCTTCCGCCTTCTCATCGACTCGATCCGCGCCGAGGGGACGAAGACACCCTACTGCCCGCGCCTGGTGTTCACCTCGTCGATCGCGGTGTTCGGCACGCCGTTCCCGGCGAAGATCAGCGACGAATTCCTGCTCGCGCCGCTGACCAGCTACGGCACACAGAAGGCCATCTGCGAACTGCTGCTCGCCGATTACAGCCGTCGCGGCCTGCTCGATGGCATCGGCATCCGCCTGCCCACCATCTGCATCCGGCCCGGCAAACCGAACCTTGCCGCCTCGGGCTGCTTCTCCAACATCCTGCGCGAGCCTCTCGTCGGCCAGGAGGCGGTGCTGCCGGTGGCCGACGACGTGCGCCACTGGTTCGCGAGCCCGCGCGCGGCGGTCGGCTTCCTCACCCATGCCGCCAGCATCGATTCCGCGGCGGTCGGTTCGCGCCGCAACCTGAACCTGCCGGGCATTTCCGCGACCATCGGCGAGGAGATCGCCGCGCTCCGGCGCTTCGCCGGCGAGCGGGCGGTGGCGCTGATCCGGCGCGAGCCGAACGAGACCGTCGCCAGGATCATCGCGGGCTGGCCGCAGGATTTCGACGCCAAGCGCGCGCTAGCCCTCGGCTTCCGGGCGGATGCCTCGTTCGACGACATCGTCCGTGCCCACATCGAGGACGAACTGGGCGGCCGCATCGGCGGCTGAGACCCTCCGGGGCCGGCCTCCGCACGGGAGGCCGGCCGCAGTCCGTGCTCCGGCGAGGAACGCGGAACGGAACCGCCGGGGCGGCACGCCCGCGACGGTGGAAGCAGCCGGGTCACTGGATGGCTCCGGCAGCATAAAGGGCGATGCTGGCGCCCGAGCAGGCCGCCAGGGTGGTGATCATCCCCGCCTTGAAGCGGAAAATGGCCAGGGCGGCGGAACCCGAAAGGAGAAGGCTCCAGCCGTTGAGGCTGGCAAGCACCGGCACGTCGAGCCCGGCCAGGCCGCCCAGGAATCGGGCCGGTTCCGCGCTCGCGAACAACGCATGCAAGGCAAACCAGACCGCGAGGTTGAGGACCACGCCGACCACTGCCGCCGTGATGGCCGACAGTGCCGCCGCCAGCGCCTTGTTGCCGTGCAGCACCTCGATGAAGGGCGCGCCGAGGAAGATCCACAGGAAGCGGGGCACGAACGTCACCCACGTGGCGAGCAGTCCGCCGAGCACGCCCGCAAGCATGGGCGACAGCGAGCCCGGATCGCGGAAGGCGGCCACGAAGCCGACGAACTGCAGCACCATGATCAGCTTGAGCGCCGATGCGGCAACGGGAGCAGCGCCATGAGGCGGCGGGAGCACTTTGGTGAGGCAACATCCGCCACCTCGGGAGCATTCCTGAATGAGGCAATACGGATTCTCACCTTGATTGTCGCGCGACATTCTGTGCCAGATCGGCGATGCGCTGGCGGTAGAGAACGGCGAGGTTGGGGTGCAGGCGCAGCGCCGGCTCGGCCCTGGCGGCGAGGTCCGCTTCCAGGGTGAGGCGGCGGGATTCCAGTTCGGCGAGGCGCGCCTTGATCGCGCGAACCATCGCGTGCAGCCGCTCGCCGTGCGCACCAGCGCCGGCTCGAGTTATTTTCGAGCGGACGGCAAGCCCGCGCCCAGCGCAAGAACATCCTTTACCGCAGGATCATCTAGATGTTCCCATTGCGCCAGAAGCGCAGCGACGCCCGTATCCGAGAGAGCATCGATCGGAAGACTGTTTGCGATGACACGAACATACTGCTTGTGAAGGTCTGGCATATCGGACTGATGTTTTATGGATTCAATGATATCCTGATTCGATATTGGCGATATTTTCCAACCACTGCGATCGATTATTTCCTCGTCCGATTTGGTTGTGCCAATATAATCCGTATATACCACCTCCTGGATGCTTCCTTTCCGATACGGACAAAGGCGATCCGCAAGAATCCGGAAAACACGGTAGCCATGACCTTCCAGGAAATTCAGCAGCTCCTGGTACGAATACCCGTGGTTTCCGCATGTCACGACATTCGCCTCGATCACGATATCCGGATGATCGCGTTCGATCAGTCCGGCGGCGCCGCGCAAGGCGTTCCGCTCCGACCCTTCGATATCCATTTTCATCGTGCCGACGTGCCCGATGTTCCTTTGACTGACGTAGGCATCGATCGTCATCGTCGGAACAAGGACCTGGGCATCCGGCACCGTCGTGCCCCACGCGCTGTCGTTGGCAATACCGACCAATTCGTTCCGGTCGGATACAGCGCCTTGAATGACTTTGATGCCGGTGATGCCGTTCCGCGCCTCCGCCCGCAGGATGTGGCGAACGTTCGATGCGAGCATCTCGAACGCGTGGACCTGGACGCCACTGGCGGCGGCCGGAATGCTGATCGTGCCGATGTTGGCACCAAGATCGAAAAGAACATCTCCGGAGTGAAGCCAGCTGACCAGGAACCGCCAAGGCGCGTCGAACGTGGCCCCGGACAGAACGGCCTGGTGATAGGCGTCCGGATCGCGAGTGTTGAGGCTGAGCTGGAAATGCATACCGTTCGGCAGCTTGAACTCCGCGAAGCCGTCGGTCTTCGGTGTGGCGCGGCACATTCTTGCCAGGAACGCAGGGAACGTCATCTCGTTTCTCTTTCTTGTCGGAGTTTTCCGTCTCCGCGCCGCTTGCCTTCATCAGGCACGCGAAGATATCTCCGCGACCGCAAGACCTGCGGGTGTTCGGTAGGCTGAACGTCCGCGTCGCGGTCGTGGTGCCATCGTGGCGCCTCGTCGGGCGAGTTCAGGACGGGATTGTCGAAGAAGCGGCCACTCCTCTCATCCTGAGCGAACCCCCGGCGCCATGACGCTGGAGTTCCTATTCTGCCGACACGACACCTTTTTCCGGCCAAGCCCTACTCGGTGCTCGCCTCGAGCGCTTTACTGAGATCGCAAACGGGCTGAGCGTCAAGTCTTTACAACCCGCTTCCTTCTGGTCCCGTCGCGAAGGGTGCGGAAATTCCGAGTGGCGTAGTCTGGGGGTGAGTCCAGCCACCGGGCTCGGCGGTGGTGCGCGGAGGGAGATCGTACCATGGAGCAGGATCGCATAGCGGCGGTGGCCGTCGAGGTGTCCGAAGGGGCGGTTTGGTGGGTGACCCGATCGAGGCGAGCCTCCGGGGGCGGATGCGCGGGTTCATCGAGACGATGCTGGCGGAGGAATTGACGGCGGCATCTGGCGGGGTCGCTATCGACAGGGTGGAGAGGTTGCGGGCGGCTGGAAATCGCGAGGGTGCGGGGGCAAGTGCGAAACCGGAAGGCAGGAGCACGTAATGGCGCAGTGCCGCCCTGCCGCGCTACGTCGGCATGGCGAACCGTATTCCTCATTGCGGGTTGATCTCGCCACCTGACCTCGGCGTCGCCACCGGAATTTCCGCATTATCCGTGACACCACCGCCGATCGCGACAGAAAGAGGCGGAGGCAAAAAGTTAACTTTTAACTGTTGACTTGTTTCTGGCCCGACCCTAGGGTGGCACGTGTCGCCCGAGAGGGAAGCAGGCGAGCCCCCGATGACCGTTACCCCCGTCGTTCACCAGAATCTCAGCGAGAAGATCTACTCGGCGATCAAGGAAAGCATCGTCCGCTGGGAGCTTCGTCCTGGCCAGCGCCTGATCGACGGTGAACTCGCCGTGCAGCTTGGCGCGAGCCGCAGCCTCGTCCGCACCGCCATCGGCTTCCTGGTGAACGACGGACTGATCGAGGTATCGCGCCGGCGACTCTACGTTGTCCGCTTCTCGCAGAAAAGCATTCGCGACCTGCTGCAAGTCCGCCACATCCTGGAGATGGCGATGCTGCCGGTCGCGATGGCCGCCGTGCCGACGCACGAAATCGAAGCCATGGACGCCAGGCTATCCACCGCCGAGGCGGCGTTCCGTGTTGGCGACGTCGAGCAGTTCTACGTGGTTGACGTCGCCACCCACCAGCTGATCATCGAATACTGCGACAACGACCACATCAAGAAGATTTACGCCAATCTCCGCACGCAGCTGCGCATGGTCATTCGTTCCGACTTCGACAAGCAGCAGAAGATTTTCGAATCTCTCCGCGAGCACCGGGCGCTGATCGACGCCTGGAAACGGCACGACGAACGCGCGACGGCGGAGGCGCTCGAACATCATCTCGCCATGGCCGAGAAGCGCGTCATGGAGAATTTCGCCCAGATCCTGTCCGACCTGGAAGCCGAAGAAGAAAGGCCGCCGCGCCAGCGGAGGGCAGGGACAAGGAGGCTCTGATGAAGGCGTTGGTGCTCACCTCCCCGGGGACGTTCGAGATCGCCGATGTGCCGGTGCCGAAGCCGGGCCCGCAGGAGGTGTTGTGCCGCATTCGCGCCGTCGCCATCTGCGGCAGCGATCCCGAGATCATCCGTGGCGGACTGGCGGGCGTGTGGCCGCCAAGCTATCCGTTCATTCCCGGACACGAATGGTCCGGCGAGGTGGTGGACATCGGCGCTTCGGTGCACGGGCTGCTGCCGGGAGACCGGGTGGCCGGCGAGGCGCACAAGGGTTGCGGCATCTGCCGCAACTGCCTGCAGGGCCGATACACCCTGTGCGAGAACTACGGGCGCCCGGAGACCGGGCACCGCCACTACGGCTTCATCAGCCAAGGCGCCTACGCCGAGTACAACGTCTATTCCGTCCGCAGCCTGTCCCCGCTTCCGGATTCCATCTCCTTCCGCGAGGGAGCGCTGGTGGATACCGCCGGCGCCGGCCTCCACGGCATCGAACTCGCCGGCGTGACCGCGGGCGGCACCGTGGTGGTGATCGGCCCGGGACCGATCGGGCTCATCGCGGCGCGCTTTGCCCGGGCGCTCGGGGCGGGCCGCGTCATTGTCGTCGGTCGTGGCGCGCGGCTGCAGGCGGCTGCTGCTCTCGCCGCGGACGCGGTGGTCGATTTCGAGCAGGAGGACGCGGTTGGGGGGGTGCGCGCGCTCGCCGGTGACGCCGGTGTCGACGAGGTGTTCGAGTGCTCCGGCGCGCCGGGCACCTTCGCGCAGGCCGTCCGCATGGTGCGCAAGGGCGGCAGGGTCGCGCTGATCGGCGTGCCGCCCGATGCGGTGCGCGAGGAAGTGCCTTTCAAATACATAGTGCACAACGAGATCGCCATCTTCGGTTCCCGTGCCAATCCGAACGTTTCGCGCAAAATCATCCGCATGCTGGCGGCTGGCCGCGTGCGCTTCGCCGATCTCGTGACGCACACCTTCCCCTTGCAGCAATTCGCCACGGCTCTCGACACTTTCACCGGCCGCCGGGACGGCGCCATCAAGGTGGTGATCGAGCCGAACGGTCCGGAAGCCTGAGATTCCGCAGCGCGTTCTTCCGCGCGGCGGTACGCGAGTGCCACCACTGCCGATGGGAGCACCAGACATGGCGGAGAAACCAGGTATCGCGATTGTCGGCGCGGGTATGATGGGCGCCGGTATTGCCGCCACGGCCGCGCTCGCCGGCAACAAGGTCTCTCTCTTCGACGCCGTCCCCGCACGCGCGGCGGCGGCTGTGGCCGTGGCGGCCGGCCATCTGCGGCAACTCGCCGCCGGCGGACTGGTCGCCGAGGCGGACGCCGTTGCCGCAGCGGCGCGGCTGCACGCCCTGCCAGACCTCGCCGCCGCCGTCGCCGGCGCCTGGTGGGTGATCGAGGCGATCAGCGAGGACCTTGCCGCCAAGCAGGCGGTTTTCGCTGCGCTGGAAGGGCTGGTGGGATCGGAAGTGCTGCTCACCAGCAATACCTCGGGGCTTCGCATCACCGACATCGTGCGTGATGTGCGCGGGCGAGGACGCACCGCCACGACTCATTTCTGGTTTCCAGCGCATCTGGTGCCGCTGGTCGAGATAGTCATGAACGCCGATACCGAGCCCGAGGTGGCCGAGCGGCTGCGACAGACGTTGCTCGGCTGGGGCAAGGCGCCGGTGGTGGTGCAAAAAGATCTGCCGGGGCAACTCGCCAACCGCATCCTGCAGGCGGTGATCCGGGAGGCAACCGCGATCGTCGAGTCGGGGCTCGCTTCCGCCGCCGACGTCGATACGGCCGTGAAGATGGGGATGGGCCTGCGCTTCCCTGCCTGGGGCCCGCTCGAGCATGTCGATACCGTAGGGCTCAAGCTATGCGCGGCTGTGCAGCAAACCGTGCTGCCGGGCCTCTGCAACGAGCCGCGGCCCGTGGTGCTGTTCGATCGTCTGCTCTCCGAGGGCAAGTGCGGGGTGGCGTGCGGGGAGGGATTCCACGACTGGAACCGCCGCAGCCACGCGGAACTGGTCGCGGAACGCGACCGCTTCCTGATGGCCGCCTTGCGCCTGCTCGGACGTGGCGTTCCGGCGGCGGCCGTCTTGACGCCAGAACGGTCAACTGTTAACAATTAACAATTAGCCAAGTGACGGTGAGCGCGGTGACATCCGGCGCAGCCCGCTCAGAAAAGAGCGCCTTCGGATCGGCCTTCCGGCCGGGTGGCTCCCCGTTCGCCAGTCCCAGCCAAACAGCGCCGAACCGTAGCGCCCGCCCCAATCGCCGGGAAAGAGGAGACGGAACATGAAAAGCATCTCCATCGGTCGCAGGTCAGCGATGGCAGGCGGCGCCATGTTAAGCCTGCTCCCCCCGGGCCTGGCACGCGCTGCCAGCCCGGAGGCATTTCCGAAGGAACCCGTGACCATCGAGATCTGGTGGCACGAATACGGCCCGATGACCGCCTACGTGAAGGAGTTGATCGAAGCATACAAGAAGGTCCGCCCGAATGTGACCGTCCACCCGGTCATCACCTCGTCTGGCGACATCAACCAGAAGCTCACCGTCGGCCTCGCCACCGGCACCGGGCCGCATATCATGGATCAGGACGCATCGTTCTACGAACTGTACTTCCTGAAAGGCGTGCTGGAGCCACTGATCCTGCCCGTGTTCGACGCCAAGAGCTACGACGAAATCATCGCTCATTACACTCCGGGCGGCCTCGATGCCGCGACCTTCCAGGGCAAGATCTATGCTCTGCCCTACCAGGGCAATTCGATGAGCCTCTTCCTCAGCAACAAGGCCTTCGCTGCCGCCGGTCTCGACCCGGAGAAGGACGCGCCGAAGACCTGGGACGACGTCAAGGCGCTGGGGCCGAAACTGAAGAAGGTGCAGAACCGCCGCACGGTGCAGAAGGCCTTCGACTTCCCCTACCATAGCCCGCGCTGGGAGGTGCAGTGCTTCCAGCCGCTGGTCGAACAGTTCGGCGGCAGAATCCTCAGCGCCGACGGCAAGAGGGCCTACGTCAGCACACCGGAGGCGGTGAAAGCGATGAGTCTGTGGAGGGACGTCACCAAGGTTACCGGCGATCCCCGCACCACCCTCAACACGCCGAGCAACCCGAATCAGGACTTCATCGACGGCCGCACCGCCATGTGGATCACCGGCCCCTGGGCGACTTCGCAGATCCGCCAATCGCGCATCGGCGACGACTTCACCGTGGTTTCGCTGCCGCAGGTGAATCCGGCGAAGCCGCATACCATCCTCTACGGCTGGATGTGGGGGGTGAACAAGGCGAAGCCCGAGGCGGAGAAGATCGTTGCGTGGGACTTCGTCCGTTTCATGCTTGCCAAGCCCGCGGAATGGCTGGAGAAGGTCGCATTCTTCCAGCCGGTGAAGGGCCTCGACGCCACCGCCACGGCGCAGCACTTCCCGTTCTTCTCCGTGCACATGCGCGACATCGAGACCGGCACCTGGTACATCCGGTCCGAGTACACCAACGAAATCACACAGGCGATCGGCCGCGCGATCGAACGGGTGATCTATGACGGCGCCGACCCGAAAGCGTCGCTCGACCAGGCGCAGGCCGAAGTGAACCGAGTGCTGAAGGCCTAGGCGGCACAGGCAGGGGCGCGGAAGAGAGGCCGGGCGGGAAACAAGGAGCGATGACGAGAGCCGTTCCGGAACATCGGCCTCGCCGGCGCCGCAGCGTGATGGCCCGGCAGGCGGCGTTCGGCCGTCTCATAATCCTGCCGACACTCGCCATCCTGTTCATCTTCCGCTTCCTGCCGATGCTGCAGGCCATCTACCTCAGTTTCACGCGTTACGATCTGGTGCACGCGCCCCGGTTCATCGGGGTTGCGAACTTCATCGATCTCATGAGGGATCCGCTGTTCCTGAACGCGGTGCGGGTTTCGTTCACCTACGTGACCTGCAGCGTGATTCCGGTGCTGCCGCTCTCGCTCGGGCTTGCGATCCTGTTCAACCGCAGCCTGGTGTTGAAGAATATGCTCCGCTCGGCCGTGTTCATGCCCGTGGTGATGCCCGCGGTGGTCATGGCCGTTGTCTGGACCTTCATGTACGAGCAGGATGGAGTGATCAACACCATCCTCGGCTGGCTCAACATCGATCCTGTGCCCTGGCTGCGCAGCAGCGCTACCGCGCTGTGGGCGGTGATCCTGATCGGCATCTGGCGCGCGACCCCCTACTACATGGTGATCTTTCTGGCCGGCCTGCAGGCCATTCCCGGCGATTACTACGCCGCCGCAAGGATCGACGGGGCGAACGCCTGGCAGGTGTTTCGCCACATCACGCTGCCGCTCATCCGTCCGACCACGCTGCTGGTGATCGTGATGAATGTCATCGTGGCGATCAAGGTGTTCGCGGTGCCGACGATCATGACCCAGGGAGGGCCGGCCGATTCCACGCGCGTGCTGCCCCTCTTCATCTACCAGACCGCGTTCGAGTTTTTCGACATGGGGCACGCCGCCGCCATGAGCGTGTTCCTGTTCGCGGCGGTGATGGCCTTTTCGTTCATCCAGGTCCGCATCTTCACCCAGCGGGAGGATTCCCAATGACCACTCGGGCGCGAAAAGGGCGGCTCGGCTGGCTGCGCCGCCGCCGCGGTGCCTGCCTCGCGTTCGCCACCCTGGTCGGCGTCTCGGTCATCACTCTGCTGCCGTTCTACTGGATGTTCTCGTCCTCGCTGCGGACGATGGACACCATGTTCAGCCTGCCGATCCAGTGGATCCCGAACCCGCCCAACTGGGGATCGTACCTGCGGGCATGGCATGCCCAGGACTTCGGCCGCTACTTCGTGAACAGCGCGGTGGTTTCCGTTTCCATCACCATCGGCAACCTGCTGCTCTGCTCGCTTGCCGGCTACAGCCTGACGAAGTTCAGCTACCGCTGGCGGGGAACGGCGTTCATCCTCATCCTCAGCACCATGATGCTGCCTCTCGAGGTGACCATGGTGCCGCTGTTTCTCATCATCAAGCGGCTTGACTGGCTGAACAGCTATCAGGGCCTGGTGGTGCCCTTCCTCGTCGATGGCTTCGGCGTGTTCCTCATGCGGCAGTACATGCTCAGCATTCCCACGGACCTTCTCAACGCCGCGCGCATTGACGGCGCCTCCGAGTTCCGCATCTTCTGGATGATCGTGGTGCCGCTGAGCAAGCCGGCGCTGGTGGCACTCGCCGTGTTCACCTTCCGGGAGGCATGGGACATGTACATCTGGCCGCTCATCATCATCACCAGGGATTCGCTCCGCACCCTGCCGCTCGGCATCTCGCTGTTCATGAGCAGCTACGGCACCGCCTGGGACCAGTTGATGGCAGTTGCCGTGCTCGGCACCCTGCCGATGATCCTGCTGTTCTTCTTCCTGCAACGGGCCTTCATTCAGGGCATCGCTTCCACCGGCATCAAGGAGTAGCTCCGTGGTCGAAACGATGCAGGCGGTGGTCATCGCCGCCTACGGAGGCAGGCTGCAGGCCGCGCGGCGACCCGTGCCGCGGCCGGCGGCCGGCGAGGTGCTTCTGCGGGTGCGCGCGAGCGGCTTGTGCAGCACCGACCTGCATCTTCTCTCAGGGCGACAGCCGCTCGGCGAACTGCCACGGATCATCGGCCACGAGCTTGCCGGTGAGATCGTGGAACTCGGCGCCGGCGCGTCCGGATGGCGGATCGGCGCGCGCGTGACGGCGGCGATCGACGTCACCTGCGGCACGTGCCGGTTCTGTCTCGTGGGAGAGACGCAGCTCTGCCCCGACATGCGGCGCGTCGGCTTCGAGCGCGACGGCGGCCATGCCGAATTCGTCGCCCTGCCCACAGGCAATCTCGTGGCGCTGCCGGCAGCGATTTCGTGGGAGGAAGCGGCGATCCTGCCGGACGCGGTCGCCTGCATGTACCACAGCCTGATGCGGCAGGGCGGTGTCGGCCTCGGCCAGCGGGTGCTCATTCTCGGCGCAGGCGGCCTCGGCATCCACGGAGTGCAGATAGCCCGTGCCGCCGGCGCGGATGTGTTCGCCACCAGTCGCCGGGAGGAACGCCTCGCGCTCGCCGAACGATTCGGGGCGACCGCCATCAATGTCTCCCGCGAGCCGCTGGCGCGTGCCATCGGGCGGCTGACCGACGACGAAGGCGTGGATCTCGTTGCCGACACCATCGGCACGCGCGAGAGCGTCCGCGAAGGGCTGGCGGTGCTCCGCCCTGGCGGCAAGCTTCTCGCCATCGCCTACATCGACGATCCGTTCGAAGTGCCTTCGCTGCGCTTCTTCAAGACCGAACAGCAGTTGATCGGCTGTCGCGGCAGCACGAAGCAGGATCTGATCGACGTGGTCCGGCTGGTCGAGAGCGGGCGGGTGAAGCCCGTGCTCGGCGCGTCCTACCCGCTCAGCGCCATCGAGGCGGCCGCCGCGCGGCTGCAGGCGGGCGATCTGGTCGGGCGCATCTGGCTTAGTCGCGAATAACCCTCCAGGAGGAATTGGCGTGCTGGTCTTCATCGGAACCTACACCGCCCCCATCCGTTTCGGTACTGGCCAGGTGCTGGAGGGCAAGGGCAAGGGCATCTACGCATTCTGGTTCGATGCCGGCAGCGGCACTCTCGCGCCCGCAGGCGTGACAGAAGACGGCGCCAACCCCTCCTATGTCGCCTTCCATCCTTCGGGCCGCTTCCTCTATGCCGTAAACGAACTGAAGACTTTCGAGGGGGTGGCGAGCGGCACTGTCAGCGCCTTCGCCCTGCATCCCGCGACCGGCGCACTCACTTTCCTCAATCGCCGCCTGACCCACGGCACCGACCCCTGCCACGTGGTGGTGGATGCAGCCGGGCGGCACGTATTCGTAGCCAATTTCATGAGCGGCAGCGTCTGTGTGCTGCCGATCGACGCCGACGGCCGGCTCGGAAAGGCATCCGACTTCATCCAGCATCAAGGTTCTGGGATCGACCCTGCGCGGCAACAGGGTCCGCACGCGCATGCCGTAACGCTCGACCCGGCTTCCCGCTTCGTCTTTGTTCCCGACCTCGGACTCGACCGGCTGATGGTCTATCGCTTCGACGCCGACCGCGGCATGCTGGAGACGCACGACATTCCTTGGATCAAGATGCGCCCAGGGGCCGGTCCGCGGCAACTCGTGTTCCACCCGAACGGCCGGTTCGCCTATCTGGTCAACGAACTCGATTCGACGGTGGCAGCACTGGCCTACGACGCGGCCGCCGGGCGCTTCTCCTATCTGCACAGTTTGCCGACGCTGCCGTCGGGCTTGGCCGGTCCCAGCACCTGCGCCGATATCCAGATCGCTCCCTCGGGGCGGCACCTGTATGCCTCCAACCGCGGCCACGACAGCATTGCCTGCTATGTCGTGAATGGTGAAACGGGGCATCTCGCGCCGCTTGGGTTCGTGCCGACGCTCGGCCGCACGCCCCGGAGCTTCGGCATCGACCCAACCGGGCGCTTCCTGCTCGCCGCCAACCAGGACAGCGACAGCTTGGTCGTCTTCAGCATCGATGCCGAGCAGGGCTCGCTGCATCCGACCGGCACCGAGGTCGGGGTGCCAACCCCCGTGTGCGTGAAATTCGCATAAACGGGGCGTTGCCCTGCCTCCGGATTTTCGGGCCGCTGGAAAGTTGAGAGGATGGCTTCCTGGAGGGAGGGAGCGATGCGGCAACCGACGTCGACGGACACTTTCGCTCGCCGCGGGTGATCGAGATGCTGTCGCGGCTGGTGAGCGAGCGGGGCGCCGGCGTTCCTGCGCTCGGACGACAGACAGGAGTTCGTGTTGCGGCGATGCTGCGGTGGGTCGTCGAACTCAACTTCCGCGCCGCGTTTGAAAAAGCTGTGGTGCATCAAGGCTAGAGCAGCTGCTGCGTGATTTAGGCACCACGTTTTTGGGGGGCAGGCGACGGCGTCGGGGCGTGGAATTTCCTGGAACACCGGCGGCAGGGTTACGCCCACGGCGCGGCAGGCGGGATCGATGGTGGCCCCGGGGGCGGTGCGCAGAAGCGCCCGGCGGCCATCCTGCTGGACCTCGATCTCGCTGAGGTCGGCGAGGTCCTCGACGAGAGACTGCCATTCCGGCAGGGGCAGGCGGTGCGCCGTGAAGCGGTCCATCAGTTCCTTGCGCAGCACCAACGCCAGGAAGGTGCAGAAGACATGGCCGCGGATGGCCCCGTCGGTGCGGTGGACGGTCGGCCGCGTGGCCAGCAGGCTCCTGGCGGCGAGGCAGCTCTGTTCCACCGCCAGCAGGTTGCGGTAGCGCAGCACCACTTGCGGGGCGGCAAGCCCGGTGTTGGTGCGCAGCACGAACAGGCCGTCGAAGCCGGCGTCGGCCTCCACCTTGGCCGGATCGATGCTGAACCCCTCGCCGACGGGCGTGGCGAGGAAGCGGCGATAGCCCGAATTCCCGACCAGCGCCTTGTCGCCATGCGCCAGCTTGCGCTCGAGCCCGGCCAGCGGCGCGGCGCGGGTCTCGGCGTCCCTGCCGGCCTGCTCCTTGTTGCGGCAGATCACCTAGCGGCGCCCGGCGGTGCTCACCTCCCTGAGGGCGACATCGGTCTCGCCCTTCTGGCGCGGAATGGTCAGCGGCACCGCGGCGCCGTCGTCGTCGATCACTGCGGTGCGCGCCTCGGAGGTCGAGCGTTCGCGCACCCCGAGGATGTAGCCAATCCCCTGCGCTTCGAGGTCGGCGATGGTGGCGGCGCTGATCATGCCGCGATCGGCGACCACGCAGGCGTCGCGCACGCCGAAGCGCCGGCGCAGGCGCTCCACGACCGGCAACAGCGTTGTGACGTCGGCAGTGTTGTCGGGCCAGAGGAAGGAGGCGATCGGACGGTCCTCGCCGTCGAGCACGAGGCCCAGCACGACCTGCTGCAACTGTGGCCGGAAGTCCTTGGAATGCCCGCACCGACCGAGCATGGCGCCGCCCTGGCTCTCGAAATACAGCGACGTGGTGTCGAAGAACGCCACTGACAGTTCGCCAGGCAAGAGCTGACGGTGGCGATACAGCGCTTCGTCGATGCCCTCCGTCAGTGACCGGCCGTCGGCGTCCTGCTCGCCGAGCCAGGCCATCGCCTTGTAGGCCCGCTCCAGCGTCAGCTCTTCGGCACCGGCAATGCGCAGGCGCCGCTGCCAAGCGCTGGCATGGCGGTCGGAGCCGGAGACCATCAGCCGGTGCAGCACAGTCAGGTAGACGGCGCGCTCGACGTCAAAGCCGAATTGCCGCCCGGCCAGCAGATGGCGCAGCACCTCGCGACAGCTGCTTTCCTTCCACAGCCGCCCGAACACCAGATCGGGGCCGATGCTGCGGCGGCGCAGTTCCGCCAGTTCGCCGCGATAGAAGCGCGACAGCACGATGGATCGCCGCGAGTAGCGCGCGGCCGAGGCGATCAGCCCATCGAGCAGGTCGGAGTTCTCGATGGCGTCGCGCCGGCCGAGCGCCTTGATGACGCGCTGGACGTGGCGGCCGCCCTCGCGGGCGTTCTCGACCAGGGAGAAGTATTCGTACGGGCCGATCTTCTCGACGCGGACGAACATGCTGTGGCACCTGTCTGAGAGCAGGGCACCACAACGACACGAGTAGTCTCAAGTCTGTGGGCCGCTGCCAACCCCAATCGGACGGACTGGTTTAGCACCACATTTCCGTGCGCCCTCACCAAACCCGCAGAATTCCGCGCCTTTCAGCCCAGCCAAAACCCCAAAGTGCGGAAGGTAGGCTTGGTGGACAAGCGTTCTCGGCGCGTTTATGTTCCGTTTTGAGAGGAATTTCCGGTTTTCGGTTGCCCAGATTGTTTCTTAATGTTGCGCCGGACAGAAACCGACGACGTTAACATCAGCCGCTGCTGCGTTGTTCGTATGCTGGCCCTCGCAGGGGGGCGCGGCAGGTTGCCCGCAACAGGGCCGCAATCATTCGTTAAGAACGAGGAGACTGCCCAATGACGGACTATACAAGTTTCACAATAACCAGCGGTAACTCCCTTTACGTCGGCAATGGTGACAGCGCCACCGGCACCACCATCTCCAACGGTGGTTTCGAACTTGTGTCCGAGGGAACCGACACGTACGCCGTCGTCTCGAACGGCGGCGCCGAGTTCGTCCTCAGCGGCAGCAACGTCTCCGGTACCGTCATCAAGACCGGCGGCGCCGAGTTCGTCCTCGCCTCGGCCACGGTCTCCGGCGCGGTGCTGGAAAAAGGCGGCACCCTCATCCTCGCGCCCGGCGCCACCGACCCCGGCCTCGTCTCCTGGGGTGGCACCGTCACTTCCACCGGCGTCGCCATATGGCAGCCTGGCGCCGGCACCACGCTCTATACGTCGTCCGTCAGCGGCCTCACCCTGGGGTCCAACGGCTTCGCGGCCGTGGCCGTGCTTCCGGGCGGCTCCACCGACGCCATGACCATTACCGGCGGCGGAGTTGCCGAGATATTCAGCGGCGCCACCGTGAACAACACCTTCGTCAATGGCACCCTCGTCGTTGACCGTGGTGTCGCGCGCGACACCACCGTGAACCACGGCCACGAAGTCGTGGTCAGTGGCGGCCTGGATTCGGGCGCCGCCCTTGTTAACGAAGGCTACCAGAACGTCAGCTCCGGCGGCGTCGCCTCCGGCGCGGCGATCTTCGATCAAAGCAGACAGTACGTCGCTTCCGGCGGCACCACTTATGGCACCGTCCTCTCCAGCGGCGGCGAGCAGTACGTTTCTTCCGGCGGCACCGCTTCCGGCACCGTCATCCGCGATGGCGGCCGCCAGTACGTTACCAACGGCTCGACCGCCGCCGTCGCGGGCAGCATGGCCCTCGACACCACCGTCCTGCGCGGCGGCTACCAATACGTCTCGAACGGCGGCATCGCCTCCGGCACCACGCTTTACGGCGACCAATACATCGACAATTACGGCACCGCGTACAACACGGTGATATCCGGCACGCGCGGCGAACAGCATGTCGGCTGGGACAGCCTCGCCTCCGGCACGACCATCCTCAGCGGCGGCGACCAGTACGTGCGCAACTACGCCACCGCCATCGACACCGTGATCTCCAATGGTGGCGAACAGGTCGTTCACTACGAATCCGTTGCCTCCAACACCACCGTCGACAGCGGCGGCAACCAGTATATCTACGACTACTCCAGGGCTTCCGGCACGGTCCTGAACGGCGGGTTGCAATACGTCGGCTATGAATCCGTCGCCTCCAACACCACCATCAACAGCGGCGGCTACCAGTTCGTCTCGGGCTACTACGCGGTCGCCGACACTACCGCCATCAAGGGCGGCGGCTTCCAGTTCGTCGCGGGCTACTACGCGGTCGCCTCCGGCACCACCGTCTCGAACGGTGGCCTGCAGGCGATCTCCGGTAACGGCAGCACCTACGGAACCGTGGTGCAGAACGGCGGCGCCGAGTTCGTGCTCTCCGGCGGCTATGCCTCCGGCACCGTCCTGAACAGCGGCGGCCTCCTCGTTCTCGCGCCCGGCGCGTCCGACCCCGGTCTCGTCGATTCCGGCACCGTCGTCTCC
>JAJXZO010000217.1 GCA_021780035.1 Pseudomonadota bacterium | reverse complement strand
CATGCGCGGGTGCTGCACCATCACCACCTTCGTGTAAGGCGCGATGGCGGCAAGCACGGCGGCCGCCTTGCTGCCGCAGCCGATGGCGACATCCGGCCAGGGGGGCGTGAGCGTGGGCCTGATCACGGAGAGCGGCCTCGGCCACCACTGCGGAGGCAGGCGCCGCCAGAAGCCGTGCGCGTGCAGAAGTTTGATCTCGAAAGAAAAACCCGCCGCCTCGGCCAGCCCCTGCGCCTGCGCGCGCATGCCGGCGGCATCCTCGCTGATCGCCCAGCAATGGGGACGCGGCGTTTCTTCACTCATGCGCACGGCTCCGCGAAGCGGGCAAAGGCGGCGGCCACACCCCGGTACAGCGGCCGCTTGAAGGAAACCGCCAACGCCTCGATCTCGTCGAGGCGGCCCCAGCGCCAGGCGTCGAACTCGGGATGCGGGTGGGCGTCGAGGCGGATGTCGGCGTCCACGCCCAGGAAGCGGAGAGCGAACCAGCGCTGCCGCTGGCCCCGGTAGCGGCCGCCCCAGGCGCGCCCGAGCAGGCTGTCCGGGAGGTCGTAGGTGAGCCATTCCGCGTGTTCGCCGATAACCGCGAAGCGGTCGGTACCGATTTCCTCGGCCAGTTCGCGCAGCACGGCGGCTTGCGGCGTTTCGCCCTTGTCGATGCCGCCCTGCGGCAGTTGCCAGCCGGGGCCGGATTCTCCCTCCTGCGGCTGGTCGACGCGGTGGGCGAGGAACACCCGCCCGCGGCGGTCGAACAGCGCCGCGCCGACGTTCGGCCGGTAGGGGAGGGATTCGCGCAGGATCATGACTTCGCCGGCTTGGCGGGCGCGGGCAGCGGCGGCACCAGCGCGCTCACCGGCACCAGCGCCAGGCCGCGCGCGGCGAGGCTCTTCGCCCAGGCAGCGAGTTGCCCCACCGTCGCCGGGTTCGGCGGGCCGGCGATGCCGACCGCGGCGCCGCGGTCGTGGGCGATCTTTTCCAGTGCGGCAAGCTGGCTGGCGACGGCGCCCGAGTCGGGCGGTTCGTCGAGGATGACGTCGGCGGTGCGCTCGCCCGGCGCGGTGGTAGCGGGGTCCGCCCCCGGAAGCGCGGCCAGCGGGCGGGGAGCGACGTAGAGCAGCCCGCGGGAGGCGAGTTCGTGCAGCACGGGAGGCATCTCCGGGCTGGCGGCGAAGCGCTCGCCCATCAGGCCGCCCATCGCCGCGGTGACGCCGACGCAGCCGCGGCAGGCGGAGAGCGCGCGCAGCAGGCGCCGCTGGTTCTGCCCGGCGCTCGCGCCGGTAAGCAGCGCCTCATTGCCGGCGTCGTTCAGCGGGTAGCCGGCCGGCTCCATCGGCAGCGACACCAGAAGCTCGTGGCCATTGGCGCGGGCCGCGGCCTCCAGCGCGCCGGGATCGACCGCGTAGGGGGAGAAAGCGAGCGAAACCGCCGCCGGCAGGTCGTCGATCGCGCGTTCGCTGTCCGACTGCGCCATGCCGAGCCCGGTAAGCAGCACCGCGACCTTCGGCCGCGGATCGGCGGCGTCGAAACGCGCGGCGTAGGCCCGCATCGGCATCAGGCCGCCCGCGCCGATGCGCGGCAGCGTTGCGCCCCCGTCGCCGGACGATTCCTCCAGTGCGGGGATCGGCCCCGGAACGGCGATGCCGTCGCGTGCCGGGGCCGCGGGCGCCGCCCCGGCAGGGCTGGCCGTGGCGGCGGCACGTTGCGGCGCCGGGGATGGAGGCAACGGGCCGAGGAATTGCAGAGCGGCGGCGGTGGCGCCCAGGCCGGCCAACACCAGCACCCACAGCCACGCCAGCGCCACGCCCCCGCGTGAAAGGCGCCTGTCCTGCTGCTGTTCCAGCTCTTCTCCGGCCATCGCCTTCTACCCTCGTCGTCGGCTCGCGCGGCTGTCGTCGCCGGTCAGCGGGCGGCGGTCTTGTTCGCCTCCATCGCCTGCACCACCACCAGCGCCTGCTGCAACTGGAAGTCGGTGTCGGGCTTGGTCGGGTCGAAGGCGGGCCAGCCCACCGGCGGAACCTTCGGGATGTCGTGCGCGATCGCGGGCAGGTCTTTGCGCGGCGGCAGCGTCGGCGAGGTGCCGCCGGTGTTGCTCAGCACGTTGTTCAGCTGCGCCTCGTGGTTCGGCAGGAAGTGCTGCTCCGGCTGGCGGGTGGCCTGCACCTCGATGTCGGGCGTGATGCCGAGACCCTGAATGGAGCGGCCGGACGGCGTGTAGTAGCGCGCCGTGGTGAGCCGCATGGCGCCGCCGTCGGGCAGCGGGATCACCGTCTGCACCGAGCCCTTGCCGAAGCTGCGCGTGCCGAGCAGCACGGCGCGGCGGTCGTCCTGCAGGGCGCCGGAGACGATCTCGCTCGCCGAGGCGGAGCCGCTGTTGATCAGCACCACCATCGGCAGGCCGTGGATCAGGTCGGTGCCCTTGGCGTCCCAGCGCTGGTTGTCTTCCGGGTGGCGCCCGCGCGTGGAGACGATCTCGCCGGTGCTGATGAAGGTGTCTCCGACCGCGATCGCCTGGTCGAGCAGGCCGCCCGGATTGTTGCGCAGATCGAGCACCAGGCCCTTCAGCTTGCCGCCCGACTTCTGCTTGAGGTCGGCGAGCGCCTTCAGCAGTCCCGAATCGGTCTGGTCGGTGAAGCTGCTGATGCGCACGTAGCCGATGTCCTTCGGCTCCAGGCGCCACTTCACCACCTGCACGTGGATCACCTCGCGCGTCAGCTTCACCTCGATCGGCTTGGCGACGCCCTCGCGGCGGATGGTCAGCGTCACCACGGTGTTGGGGGCGCCGCGCATCTTCTCCACGGCGTCGTTCAGGCTGAGCCCTTCCACCGTCTTGCCGTCGAGGGCGAGGATGAGGTCGCCGGGCTTGATGCCGGCGCGGGCCGCCGGGGTGCCATCGATCGGGCTGATCACCTTGATGAAGCCGCTCTCCTGCGTCACCTCGATGCCGAGGCCGCCGAACTCGCCCCGCGTCTGCACCTGCATGTCCTGGTACTGCCTGGGCGACATGTAGTTGCTGTGCGGGTCGAGGCCGGAGAGCATGCCGTTCAGGGCGTTCTCGATCAGCTTGCGCGGCTGCACCGGCTCGACGTAGTCGGCGCGCACGCGCTGAAACACGTCTCCGAACAGGCTGAGCAGGCGGTACGTCTCCACCTGCTTGGCGTCCTGCGCCGCCGCTGCCGGAAACAACTGCACTCCGCCCTGATGGGCGAGGAACCCTACCGTCGGGCCAAGCGCGACCCCGGAGGCGAACGTGGCCCCGAGCAACAGGCCGAAGCGAAACTTCATCTGCACTTCCTCACATGCCAACGCCGGAGCCCGGCGGCCACCAGAGCAATGTGGTCGCGAACGCTATGTATCTGCAATCGCGCCCGGGGGGAAAGCCGGTAACGACACCGTGCCATCAGTGGCGACCGGGCAGGTAAGGGGTGGGATCGACCGCCTTCGTGCCCTGGCGCAGCTCGAAATAGAGCCGCTGCGGCCCGCCTGCGGGCATGGCGCCGAGCGGCGCGCCGGGGCGCACGGTCTCGCCGGCGCGGGCCGCGAGCTGGCCGAGGCCGCCGAGCACGGTGCGCCAGCCGCTCCCGCAATCGACGATGACGAGGCGGCCGTAGGTGCGGAAAGGATCGGCGAACTCCACCCGGCCGCCGCAGGGGGCGACGACGGTGGCCCCGGACGCGGCGGCGAAGGTGACGCCATCGGTGCCGCGATGCCAGCCGCTGGCGATCGCGCCGCCGACGGGTGCGGCCAGCCGGCCGATGCCGGCGACGGGGGTGCCGCCGAACCGTGCCGGCGCCAGAGGAGCCAGCGAGGCCACCCGCGTGCGCTCCGCCGCCGCCGCTTTCGTCGCTGCCTCCGCCCTGGCCCGCGCGGCCGCCTCCGCCTCGGCCTTTGCTTTGGCCGCCGCCGCTGCATTCGCCGCTGTCTTCGCCGCTGCCTCCGCCTCGGCCTTTGCCTTGGCCGCCGCGGCCGCCGCCTGCGCCTGTGCGGCGCGCTGCTCGTCGCGGGTTCTGGCGAGGGCGCTCGCCAGATCCGCCTGCGCCTGAAGCTGCTGCGTCC
>JAJXZO010000102.1 GCA_021780035.1 Pseudomonadota bacterium | reverse complement strand
TGGCCGCCGCCTTCGGCCGCGCTGCCCCGGCGGGCGAGGGCATCACCGCCCTCGGGCCGGCGCCCGCGCCGCTAGCGGTCCTGCGCGGGCGGCACCGGCGGCGGCTGTTGCTGAAAACCCGCCGCGACATTCCGGTGCAGCCGCTGTTGCGGCACTGGCTTGGCATGGTGGCGCTACCGCGGCGGGTGCGGCTCGAGGTCGATGTCGATCCGATAAGTTTTCTCTGACATACGGCGCCCCCGCGTGTTGCAGGCAGGCAAAGCCGCATGCTAGAGGCAGGCCGCCGCGCGCGGACCAGCCGCGTGGGCAAAATGGGGGCCGCGCGCGGCCACAGAGGGCGGAACCAGGCCTTGGCATCAGGCAGCAGTACGGCACCCATCGGCAGCGCTCTCGCCGGCCGCTATGCGGCGGCGCTGTATGCCCTGGCCGACGAGCAGCACCGGCTTCCCGAGACCATCGACGAGATGGCCGCCCTCGGCCGGCTGATCGAGGCGAGCGCGCCGCTCAAGGCGCTGCTTGCCTCGCCGCTCATCGATCTTGCCACGGCCACGCGTGCGGTGGGCGAGGTCCTGGAGAAGCAGGGCTTCGGCGTCACCGTGCGCAACTTCGTCGGCGTGGTGGCCGCCAACCGCCGCCTCGCGGCGCTGCCGGGCTTCGTCGCCGCCTTCGCCGCCCTGGTCGCCGAACGCCGCGGCGTGGTGGTGGCGCGCGTTTCCACCGCGCATCCCCTCACCGATTCGCAGCGGCAACAGCTGCGTGCCCGCCTGATCGAGACCGGACTGAGCCAGGTGGAGATCGTCGAGCAGGTCGATCCGTCGCTGCTCGGCGGCATGGTGGTGGCGGTTGGCGCCCGCCTCTACGACACGTCGCTCAAGTCCCGGCTGCAGCGCCTGCAGCACGCCATGAAGGGAGCCGCCTGAGATGGAAATCCGCCCCGCCGAGATCTCGGACATCCTGAAGCAGCAGATCGCCGCCTTCGACACCGAGGCGGATGTCGCCGAGACCGGCCAGGTCCTGAGCGTGGGTGATGGCATCGCCCGCATCTTCGGCCTGCAGAACGTCATGTCGGGCGAACTGATCGAGTTCCCCTCCGCCGGCGTGCGCGGCATGGTGCTGAACCTCGAAGCCGACAACGTGGGCGCGGTGATCTTCGGCGATGACCGTGCCATCCGCGAAGGGGACACGGTGAGCCGCACTGGCCGCATCGTCGACGTGCCGGTGGGCAAGGGGCTGCTCGGCCGGGTGGTGGACGCGCTCGGCAACCCGATCGACGGCAAGGGCCCGATTGAGGGCGAGCGCCGGCAGGTGGAGGTGAAGGCGCCGGGCATCATCCGTCGCCGTTCCGTCTTCGAGCCGATGCAGACCGGCATCAAGGCGATCGACAGCCTGATCCCGATCGGCCGCGGCCAGCGCGAGCTGATCATCGGCGACCGCCAGACCGGCAAGACGGCGGTGATCGTCGACACCATCATCAACCAGAAAACGGTGAACGAAAGCGACGACGAGAGCCGCAAGCTCTACTGCATCTATGTCGCCGTCGGGCAGAAGCGCTCGACCGTGGCGCAACTCGTGCGCACGCTCGAAGAAAACGATGCGATGCAGTATTCCATCGTCGTCGCCGCCACCGCCTCCGATCCGGCGCCGATGCAGTTTCTCGCCCCCTATTCCGGCTGCACGATGGGCGAGTATTTCCGCGACAACGGTATGCACGCGGTCATCTTCTACGACGACCTTTCCAAGCAGGCGGTGGCCTACCGGCAGATGTCGCTGCTGCTGCGCCGCCCGCCGGGGCGCGAGGCGTATCCGGGCGACGTGTTCTACCTGCACTCGCGCCTGCTCGAGCGCGCCGCCAAGATGAGCGACGCCGAGGGCGGCGGCAGCCTCACCGGGCTCCCGGTGATCGAGACGCAGGCGGGCGACGTCTCCGCCTACATCCCGACGAATGTCATCTCCATCACCGACGGACAGATCTTCCTCGAGACTGAGCTGTTCTTCAAAGGCATACGCCCGGCGGTGAACGTCGGCATTTCCGTTTCGCGCGTGGGCTCGGCGGCGCAGGTGAAAGCGATGAAGCAGGTCGCCGGCCGCGTGAAGCTGGAGCTCGCCCAGTACCGCGAGATGGCTTCCTTCGCGCAGTTCTCTTCCGACCTCGACGCCTCCACGCAGATGCTGCTCGCGCGCGGCGCCCGTCTCACCGAACTGCTGAAGCAGCCGCAGTTCCGGCCGATGCCGGTGGAGGAGCAGGTGGTGGTGATCTTCGCCGGCACCCGCGGTTATCTCGATGGCGTTCCGCTCGGCCGTATCGCCGCCTTCGAGCGCGCGCTGCTGGCGGCGATCAAATCGCACGCGCCGGAGCTGCTGGAGACGCTGCGCACCGAGCGCGAGATCAAGCCCGCCACCGACAAGAAGCTCGCCGCCTTCCTGGAGGACTTCACCAAGCGTTTCGTCTGAGCGTCCAACCGGGGTAATCCGATCCCATGCCCAGCCTGAAGGCCCTGCGCAGCCGTATCGGCAGCGTCAAGTCGACGCAGAAGATCACCTCCGCCATGAAGATGGTGGCGGCGTCGAAGCTGCGCCGCGCGCAGGCCGCCGCCGAGGCGGCACGCCCCTACAACGCCCGCCTGCGGCAGATGCTGGCGACGGTGGCGCCGCCGGCCGTCGGCAATCCGCTGGCGCCGACGCTGTTGCTTGGCACCGGGCGCGAGCAGGTGCACGTGCTGGTGGTGGTCACCGCCGATCGCGGCCTCGCCGGCGCCTTCAATGCCAGCGTCGTCCGCCTTGCCCGCGCCCGCGCCCGCGAACTCGCCTCCCAGGGCAAGACGGTGAAAATCTTCGCCCTCGGGCGGAAGGGGCGCGAGGCGCTCAGGCGCGAGTTCGCCGCCGGCATGGTGGGCACCTCGCCGACGCCCTCGCGCGGGACCATTGGCTTCGCCGAGGCCGAGTCCGTCGCCGCGGAGCTTCTGGCGATGTTGGAGGGCGGTAGCCTCGACGTCTGCTCGATGATCTACAACCGCTTCCGCTCGGTGATCTCGCAGCGCCCGGTGGAAGAGCAACTCATTCCCTACGAACGGCCGCCCGCCCCGGAGATGGAGCCGGCGCCCGTGGAGAGCGAGCCCGAGGACGAGGTGCTGGCGCGCCTGCTGCCGCATTTCGTCGCCGCCGAGATCCATCGTGCCAGGCTGGAAAGCGCGGTGGGGTTCTTCGGCGCGCAGATGACGGCGATGGACAGTGCCACCCGGAACGCCGGCGATATGATCAAGCGCCTGACACTCAACTACAACCGGGCGCGGCAGGCGAACATCACCAAAGAGCTGATCGAAATCATCTCCGGCGCCGAGGCCGTGTGAGGCGCGTGGCACGAGTGAGGAGCGAATAATGGCCAACAACAACGTCGGGCGTGTCACGCAGGTCCTGGGCGCCGTGGTGGACGTGCAGTTCGACGGCGAACTGCCCTTCATCCTGAACGCCCTGCACACCCATATCGGCGATCGGCCGCTCGTGCTGGAAGTGGCGCAGGAACTGGGCGAACGCACCGTCCGCACGGTGGCGATGGACAGCACCGACGGGCTGGTGCGCGGCCAGGAGGTGGTGGACACCGGCGGGCCGATCACCATGCCGGTCGGCCCCGGTACGCTCGGACGCATCGTCAACGTCATCGGCGATCCGGTGGACGAGCGCGGGTCGGTGCCCGCCGTGCGCCGCGACCCGATCCATCGTGAGGCGCCGAGCTTCGAGGAGCAGGCGGCCACGGCGGAGATCCTCGTCACCGGCATCAAGGTGGTCGATCTGCTCGCTCCCTACCTGAAGGGTGGAAAGGTCGGGCTGTTCGGCGGCGCCGGCGTCGGCAAGACAGTGCTGATCCAGGAGCTGATCAACAACATCGCCAAGGCGCACGGCGGCGTGTCGGTGTTCGCCGGCGTCGGCGAGCGCACGCGCGAGGGCAACGACCTCTACCATGAGATGATCGAGGCCGGAGTCATCAAGCTCGGCGAGAACACCACCGAAGGCAGCAAGGTGGCGCTCATCTACGGGCAGATGAACGAGCCGCCCGGGGCGCGCCAGCGCGTCGCCCTCTCCGGCCTCACCGTGGCGGAATACTTTCGCGACGAGGAAGGCCAGGACGTGCTGTTCTTCGTGGACAACATCTTCCGCTTTACCCAGGCCGGAGCCGAGGTGTCGGCGCTGCTCGGGCGCATCCCCTCGGCGGTGGGCTACCAGCCGACGCTGGCCACCGACATGGGCGCGCTGCAGGAGCGCATCACCTCCACCAAGAAGGGCTCCATCACCTCGGTGCAGGCGATCTACGTGCCGGCAGACGACCTCACCGATCCGGCGCCCGCTACCTCCTTTGCCCACCTCGACGCCACCACAGTGCTGAGCCGGCAGATCGCCGAGCTTGGCATCTACCCGGCGGTCGATCCGCTCGATTCCACCTCGCGTTCGCTCGACCCGCGCGTCGTCGGCGAGGAGCACTACGACGTGGCGCGCGAGGTGCAGCGCATCCTGCAAACCTACAAGTCGCTGCAGGACATCATCGCCATCCTCGGCATGGACGAGCTTTCCGAGGAAGACAAGCTGGTGGTGGCGCGCGCGCGCAAGCTGCAGCGCTTCCTCAGCCAGCCGTTCCACGTGGCCGAGGTGTTCACCGGCTTCCCCGGCGTGTTCGTGCCCATCGAGGACACGGTGCGCAGCTTCAAGGCGATCGTCGCCGGCGAATACGACGAACTGCCGGAGGCCGCGTTCTACATGGTGGGCACCATCGAAGACGCGGTGGCGAAGGCCGAAAGCCTGAAGACCACGGCCTGAGGCGAGGCGCGCCATGCCGATCGCGGTCGAGATCCTGAGCCCGGAAAAGCTGCTGCTGTCCCGCGAGGTGGACATGGTGGTGATGCCCGCCGCCGATGGCGACATGGGCGTGCTCCCCGGTCACGCGCCGATGGCGGTGTTGCTGCGCGGCGGCGTCGTCCGCTTCTACAGCGGCGCGAATGTCACCGATCAGCTGTTCGTCTGCGGCGGCTTCGCCCGGGTCACGGGCGAGACGGTGAGCGTGATGGTCACCGAGAGCTTCGCCCTCGACGAACTCACCCGGGCCGAGGGCGAGCGGCGCGCCGCCGCCGCCCAGGCCGCGCTCGACGCCGCCGACAAGCAGGACGCGGAGGCACTGGCGCTCGCCACCGAGCGGATGCTCACCGCGCGGGCGATGTTGGCGGCCGCGGGCGCCTGAGGCCACTTCCCGCCGCGGCGGGGCTTGAAAAGGCGCCCCGCGCGGGCACACCTCGTACTAGACGGCGGCACGGGGGCGTGGCATGCAGCACTGGCGCATCGACGATTTGCCGTGGCAACGGTTCGATCCCGCCCTGGTGCGGCCGGAACCGCTGGCGCTGGTCAAGGCGGCGGCGATGGTGGAGCGCAACGCCGCCGACTACGGGACCTACCTCGACGGCGTGTTCGCCGATGACGCGGACTTCCGCGCCGCCGCCGCCCTTTGGGCCGTGGAGGAGAAGCAGCACGGCGAGGTGCTCGGCCGCTGGGCAATGCTCGCCGATCCGTCGTGGGATTTCGGCGCCGCTTTCGCCCGCTTCCGTGCCGGCTACCGGGTGCCGCAGGGGGTGCGACGCTCGGTGCGCGGGTCGCTCTCCGGCGAGTTGATCGCGCGCTGCATGGTGGAGATCGGCACGTCGAGCTACTACACGGCGCTCGGCGAATGCGCGACCGAGCCGGTGTTGGTGGAGATCTGCCATCACATCGCCGCCGACGAGTTCCGCCACTACAAGCTGTTCTACGACCATCTGCGCCGCTGGCAGCGGCGGGAGCGGCTGGGGCTCCCCCGGCGGCTCTGGGTGGCGCTCGGCCGGATCGGCGAGAGCGGCGACGACGAGCTTGCCACCGCCTGGCACGCGGCAAACGACGCGCCGGGAATGCCCTATGATCGTCGCCGCTGTGCGTGGGCCTACCGGCAGGGTGCCGCCTCCTGCTATCGCCGCCATCACGCCCTGCGCGCCGTGGCGATGCTGTTCAAGACGGTGGGTCTGTCGCCGCAGGGGAAGGCCTGCGAACTGGCTGGCGAAGTCGGCTGGTGGCTGATCCGCCGGGCGCGGCGCCGGCCCTTGCCGGGGAGCGCCGCCTGACGCACAGATGCGGCGTGAGGTAGGCGGCGAAAAAAGGGATTCGCAGGCATGGCGGGGCGGTTTCTGGTGACGGGCGGCGCCGGCTACGTCGGCAGCCATCTGGTGGCGGCGCTGCTCGCGCGCGGGGACGCCTGCACCGTGCTCGACAATTTCTGCACCGGCCACCGCGCGGCGGTGCTGCCGGGGGCGGAACTGGTGGAGGGCGACCTCTCCGACCGCGCGCTGCTCGACTCGGTGCTCGCCTGCGGCCCGTGGGACGCGGTGTTTCATTTCGCCGCGCGCTCTCTGGTGGGCGAAAGCATGCGCGACCCGATGCTGTATTTCCAGGAGAACGCCGGCAACGGCGCCCGGCTGATCGATGCCTGTATTCGCCACGGTGTCGGCCGCTTCGTGCTCTCCTCCACCGCGGCGCTGTTCGGTCGGCCGGGCCGCGAGCCGCTGGACGAGACGGCGCCGGTCGAGCCCGGCTCCGCCTACGGCGAGAGCAAGCACATGATCGAGCGTATGCTGCTGTGGGCGGAGCGCGTGCACGGCCTGCACAGCGCCTGCCTGCGCTACTTCAACGCCGCCGGAGCCGACGCCGAAGGCCGTCTCGGCGAGGACCACCGGCCGGAGACGCACCTGATGCCGCTGGTGATCGACGCCGCGCTCGGCCGGCGCGAGCGCATCGACGTCTTCGGCGACAACTTCGACACCCCGGACGGCACCGCCATCCGCGACTACGTGCACGTCGCCGATCTGGCGGCGGCGCACCTGCTGGTGCTGGAGCCGCTGCGGCAGCGAAGCGTCGCCTACAACCTCGGCACCGGAGGCGGCAATTCGGTGCTGGAGGTGATCCGCGCGGTGGAGCGCGTTTCGGGACGAAGGGTGCCGATGCAACGGGTCGGGCGGCGGGCCGGCGATCCGCCCGTGCTGGTCGCCTCCTCGCGCGGTATCGCCGCCGAGCTTGGCTGGCGGCCGCGGTATGCGGATCTCGATGGGATCGTCGCCTCCGCGCTCCGCTGGCGCGAGACACATCCGCGGGGTTACGGCGAGAACTGAGCGGCGGGAGGGACGCGGTGCTCGTCTGGGTGACGGTCGTCGTGGCGGTGGTGCTGTGGGTCGGGCTGATCTATTTCCTGCTGCGCTACATGCGCGACAGCAACGCGCACGGACGCGAGGAGGATCTCGTGTTCAAGATGCACGCGGCGCCCTGGTCGGATACGCACGTCGAATCGCTGCTCCGCCAGGCTCCCCGCAGTCCCAGCCTGCTGCGCCAGTATGTCGCCATCGCCATGGACCGTCAGGACTGGGACGAGGCGGAGCGGCGGGTGGCGCTGTTCCGCAGCCGCGCGCCGAGGGAGGCACTGGCCTGGATCTCCGCGGCGGACCTGCTGCGTCGGCGTGGCCGGAACGCGGAGGCGCGGGCGCTGGTGGAGAAGGGAGCCCGTAAGCTGCGCCGCCAGCCGGAAATCCTGCTCGCCGCCGCGCGTGAGGCGGCGTGGGCGCGGGAGTGGCAGGAGGCGGCAGCCCGCTTCGCCCGGCTGCGCGGCGTGGCGCCTGGCCGCTGCGAAAGCTACGCTGAAGGGGCGGAGGTTATGCTGGAAACGGGTGACGTGGCGGCGGCCGCGACACTGCTCGAGAAAGGGAAGCGGCGCCTGCCGGAGGAGTGGCGGCTCTGGCCGGCGGCGGCGCGTATCGCCGAGCGCCGTGGCGACATGCCGGCGGCGCTCCGCAACTGGCACGAGCTGCGCGAGCGGTTTCCCGGCGAGGCGGAGGGCTATCTGGACGGCGCGGCGGCCTTGGAGCGCGCCGGCGAGAACGAGGCGGCGCGGCAGGTGCTTCAGCTGGGCTGCGACTACCTGCCCGGCAACAAGAACGTGCGGGCGGCACTGGAACGGATCTCCCCGCCGCCCACGGAACAGCCGGCCGCCGGCGCCTAATGCAATAGCGGCCCGGCCAGCATTCCCGCCACCGCGCCGGTGGTGCAGGTGGCGATGGTGCCCGACAGCAGCGACCACAGGCCGAGCTTTGCCACCTCTTGCCGCCGCTCGGGGATCATCGCCGAGATGCCCCCCACCATGATGCCGACGCTGCCGAAATTGGCGAAGCCGCACAGCCCGTAGGTGAGGATGAAGCGGCTGTGCGCGGAAAGCCCGGCCCCGCCCGCACCGGCCAGATCGACGTAGGCGACGAACTCGTTCAGCACCGTCTTGGTGGCGAACAGCGCCGCCGCCGCGCCGCTCTCCCGCCAGGGAACGCCGAGCAGCCACACCACCGGGCGGAACGGCAGCGCGAACAGCCGCTCCAGCGTCAGGGGCGCGCCGCCCCACGATGGCGCGAGGCCGAGCGTCATGTCCACCAGCGTCACGGCGGCGATGGTCACCAGCAGCACGGCGATGATGGAGGCGAGAACCGGTACGCCCTGCGCCGTGCCCTTGACGATCGCGTCGAGCCAGGAGTGCGAGGGATCGGGCAGCGTAAGCTCCGCCTGGTCCTCGCTGCCGGCGTCGAAGGGGATCATCAGTGCCGCCACGGCGATCGCCGCCGGCGTGCTGACGATGCCGGCGGAGACGATGTTGCCAAGCGCGTCCGGCACAATCGGGGCGAGGATGGTGCCGTAGATCACCATCACCGTGCCCGCCACGCCGGCCATGCCGCAGGTCATCAGCGCGAACAGTTCGCCGCGCTGCATGCGGGCGAGCCAGGGGCGCACCAGCAGCGGCGCCTCCACCATGCCGACGAACACGTGCACGGCCGCGCCCAGCGCCAGCGCCCCGCCGACGCCGAGCGTACGTTTCAGCAGCCAGGCGAAGCCGCGCATCACCGCCTGCAGCGCGCCCCAGTAGAACAGCAGCGTGGCCAGCGCGCTGATGGTCAGCACCAGCGGCAGCGCCTGCACGGCCAGCACGAAGTCGCTGCCCGGCGGCGGGTTGGCGAAGGGGTAGGGCGGGCCGGCGAGATAGCCGAAGACGAAGCGGCTGCCGGCGAGCGTGGCGTGGTCGAGCGCCGAGGCGGCATCGTTCACGGCCAGCATCGCCCGGCGTGCCGGCGGCAGCCACAGCAGCAGCACGGCGAGCAGCCATTGCAGGGCGATGCCACCCAGGACGGGGCGCAACCGCACGGCGCGGCGGTTCTCGCTCAGGCTCCAGGCGAGGCCGAACAGCAGGACGATGCCGAGCAGCGGCCGCAGGCTCACGGATCGCCGCCCGCAGGGGAAAGCAGCGGAAAAGCGCTCAGCACGCCGGGATGCGACACCGGCGCCGCGCTGCGCACATGCTCGCGGCTTGCCGCGGCGAAGCTCGGGGCGCCGAGTAGGCCGAGGCTCTGGTGGATCTCCTCCTCCAGGATCTCGAGCATACGGACAATACCGTCGGCGCCCCCGGCGGCGAGCGCGTAGCAGTAGAGCCGGCCGATCAGCACCAGGTCGGCCCCCAGCGCCACCGCCTTGATGACATCCGTCCCGCGCGAGAAGCCGCCGTCGACGAACACCTTGGCGCGGCCCGCCACCGCGTCCACCACTTCGGGCAGCACCTCGATCGCCGCCCGCCCGTGGTCAAGCTGCCTGCCGCCGTGATTGGAGACATAGACCACGTCCACGCCGCATTCGACGGCGCGCGCCGCGTCGGCGGCGGTGGCGATGCCCTTCAGGATCAACGGCAGCCTGTGCTTGGCCTTGAAGCGCGCAACCTCCTGCCACGAGAGTGCGGCCTGGAAGCGCCTGGGCGCCGGATCAGTGGAGCGGTTGGGCTTCTGCCACGCCCTGGCGAGATCGCGTTCGCGGCGGGAATAGAGGGCGGTATCGACGGTGAGGCAGAACGCGCCGTAGCCGGCGGCGATGGCGCGCTCGACATGGGCATCGATGAAGCCTTCATCTCCACGTACGTAAAGCTGGAACACTCTGGGGCCGTCGCCCGCCGCCGCCGCGATCGCCTCCAGCGACGGCTCGGTCACGGAGCTTGCGAACACCGGCACGCCGAAGCGGGCGGAAGCCGCGGCCACGGATGCGCCGCCGCCCGCCTCGAAGTTCTCGAGCCCGCCCACGGGGGCGAGGCCGACGGGCAGGCGGATCCGCTGGCCGAGGAACGTGCCGCGGCAGTCGACCTCGGAGGCATCGACGAGCACGCACGGGCAGAGTGCGAGCGAATCGAGGCCGAGGCGGTTGCGCCGCAGCGTCGTCTCGGTCTCGGCGCCGCCGACCAGATAGTCCCACACGGCGTCGGTCAGCACTGCGCGGGCTCTGGCCGGGAACTCGTGCAGAAGCCGGAACTCGCAGGCGGGCGGCGTGGGCATGCACTCTCTCTCCGGGGCGAAGGCGGCCAATTCTGCGCCCCGAGCGGGAGGGCGACAAGCCGCGCCCGGCGTTGACATCGCCGCCGCAGCCCTCACATCTGCTGAGCCGGCCCGCACGCCGATGACGCTCCCACACTTACGCGAGGGAACAGCGATGAGCGAACACCCGCGAGACTTCCAGGCCGGCGATTCCGCACCGCTCGCCGCGCAGGAAGGGGTAAGGGCTCTGGTGGCGCTGGCGCTCGACATGCGCTCGTCCTGGAACCACGCCACCGACAAGCTGTGGCGACAGCTCGATCCCGTGCTGTGGGGGCTCACGCACAACCCTTGGGTGGTGCTGCAGACGGTGTCGCGGGAGAAGCTCCGCCAGGAACTCGCCGATCCTGCCTTCCGTGCCACGGTCGATCAGCTGGTGCGTTCGCGTGACGAGATCGCCAGCGCCCCCGCATGGTTCCAGCGCCAACACCCGCAGGCGCCGCTCAGCCTCGTCGCCTATTTCAGCATGGAATTCATGTTGGGCGAGGCGCTGCCCATCTATTCCGGCGGCCTCGGTAACGTCGCCGGCGACCAGTTGAAGGCGGCGAGCGATCTCGGCGTGCCGGTGGTCGGCGTGGGGCTGCTGTATCAGCAGGGCTACTTCCGGCAGATGATCGACCCGGCCGGTGCGCAGCAGGCGCTCTATCCGTTCAACGACCCCGGCCAGTTGCCGATCGCCCCGGTGCGCCGGGCCGACGGCGAATGGTTGCGCCTGCATCTCGACCTGCCCGGCTACCCGATCTGGGTGCGCTGCTGGCAGGTGCGGGTCGGGCGGGTGAAGCTCTACCTGCTCGATACCAACGACGCGGCGAACTTCGCGCCCTACCGCGGCATCACCAGTGAGCTCTACGGTGGCGGTGCCGAGATGCGCCTGATGCAGGAGATGGTGCTGGGCATAGGCGGCTGGCGGCTGTTGTCCGCTCTCGGCCTTGCTCCCGAGGTCTGCCACCTGAACGAGGGGCACGCCGCCTTCGCCGCGTTGGAGCGGGCGCGGGAATTCATGGAAGTCTCGGGGAAGAACTTCGAGGCGGCGCTCGCGGTCACCAGGGCCGGCAATCTGTTCACCACGCACACGGCGGTTGCCGCCGGCTTCGACCGCTTCGCCCCCGCATTGATCGAGCGTTACCTTGGCGGCTACGCGCGCAGCAAGCTTTCGATCACCGTGCCCGAGCTCCTGGCGCTGGGGAGGAAAAATCCCGAGGACCCGGCCGAGGATTTCAACATGGCCTACCTCGCCATCCGCGCCAGCGGCGCGGTGAACGGCGTGAGCCGCCTGCACGGCGAGATCAGCCGGCAATTGTTCGCGCCGCTGTTCCCCTCCTGGCCGGTGGCGGAAGTGCCGGTCGGGCACGTCACCAACGGCATCCACGTGCCGACCTGGGATTCGGCGCTGGCCGACGCGCTGTGGTCCGAGGTGTGCGACCGCGAATGCTGGGCGGGCAGCAGCGACGTGCTGGAGCGCAACATCCGCGCCATTCCCGACGCAAGGCTCTGGCAGTTCCGCAACGCGCGCGCCGCCGAGCTTGTCGGCTACGCGCGCCGGCAGCTTGCGCGGCAACTTGCCGCCGCGGGTTCGCCGCCGGAAGCGGTGGATGCCACCGCCTACCTGCTCGACCCGAACATTCTCACGCTCGGCTTCGGCCGCCGTTTCGCCACCTACAAGCGCCCGAACCTGCTGCTCGCCGACCCCGACCGCCTGCTCGCGCTGCTCGGCAACCCGGACCGGCCGGTGCAACTGATCATGGCCGGCAAGGCGCATCCCGCGGACCAGCCCGGACAGGACCTGGTGCAGCAGTGGATCCGGTTCATCCGCCTGCCCGAGGTGCGCCGGCGCATCATCTTCCTTGCCGACTACGACATGCACCTCGCCGAGCATCTGGTGCAGGGCGTGGATGTCTGGCTGAACACGCCGCGCCGGCCGTGGGAGGCGTGCGGGACCAGCGGCATGAAGGTGCTGGTGAACGGCGGCCTCAACCTTTCCGAACTCGACGGCTGGTGGGCCGAGGCCTACGCGCCGGAAGTGGGATGGGCGCTCGGCGACGGAAGGCAGCACGACGACGTGGAAGCGAACGACGCGGCCGAGGCCGAGGCGCTCTACACCCTGCTCGAACAGGGTGTGGTTCCGTGTTTCTACGACCGCGACGCGCACGGCATCCCCGCGGCCTGGGTGGCGCGTATGCGCGAAAGCATGGCCCGGCTCACGCAGCGCTTCTCCAGCACGCGCACGGTGCAGGAATATGCCGAGCGCCACTACATTCCCGCAGCCGCCGGCTACAGCAGGCGCGCGGCGAACGGCGGCGCACGTGGCGCGGATCTGGTGTTGTGGCGGCGCGACCTGGAACAGGGCTGGGCGGCGCTGCACTTCGGCGATATCCGCGTGGAAACCGAAGGTGGGCGGCACGAATTCGAGGTCGAGGTGTTTCTGCACGACCTCGCACGCGCGGACGTGGCGGTCGAACTCTATGCGGAAGGCATCGATGGCGCCGCGCCCGCGCGCGAGCGGATGCGCCCCGTCCGCTCCCTCACCGGAGGCCAGGTCTACGCCGCCACCGTGCCGGCGACGCGGCCGGCGACCGACTACACTCCCCGGGCGGTGCCTGCGCGCGAAGGGGTCGCGGTGCCGCTGGAAGAGGCGCGCATCTGCTGGCAACGGTAGCCGGCGCGGATTCGCCCGCAGCGGCATGAGGCAGTGACGGCATGGGAGAGCAGCAGTCCGCGTTCGCGGTGGCCGAGGTTCTTGGCATCCTGCGCCGGCCGTTGCAGGTTGAAAGGCTCTGCGCGGAGGCGCAGCGGCTTGCCGGCTGCGACGATTTCGGCGCCGACGACATCGTCGAGGCGCTCGGCCGCCTGCTTGCGGCGTGCGCGCTCGAGGCGGATCTCAGCGTGCTCGGCCTGTTCATGACACGCTGGGACGTGCTGCGCTTCCTGCGCAACATGCTCTGCCTGAGGCGGGAGGAGCATGAGACTCCCGCGATCCTCGCGGAGCGCATCGCCGCCCCCCTCGTCATCACCGGCCTGCCGCGCTCGGGAACCAGCTTCCTGCACGCGCTGCTGCTGCAGGACGGGGAAAACCAGGGGGTGCGCGTCTGGCAGACGCTTTATCCCTGCGCCGGCGCGGAGGATGCCGTGCGCCGGGTGGCGCGGCAGTTGCGCCTGTTCGAGCGCCTCGCGCCGGAGTTCCGCTCCCTGCATCCGCTGGAGGCGACCTCGCCACAGGAGTGCTCGGAGATCACCGCGCACGTCTTCCAGAGCCTGCGCTTCGACATGACCTACCGGGTGCCCTCCTACCGGGCCTGGCTCGACGCGGCCGGGCATCTCGCCGCCTATCGCTTCCACCGCCGCTTCCTGCAGCACCTGCAATACCGAAGCCGGAAGCGGGGAACCTGGGTGCTGAAGTGCCCCGACCACGTATTCGCGCTTTCAGCGGTCCGCGCCGTGTATCCGGACGCGCGCGTGGTCTTCGTGCACCGCGATCCGCTCGGGGTGCTGGGGTCGATCACCCGGCTCACCGAGGTGGTGCGCCGGCCGTTCTCGCGCACCATCGACCGCGCGGAACTCGGCGCCGAGCAGGCGCAACGCTGGCAGGAAGGCGCGGAGCGGATGATCGCCGCTGCCGACGCCGAACCGTTCGCCGCGCCGATCTGCCACGTTCACTATCGCCATCTGGTCGCCGACCCGCTCGGCAGCGTGGCGGCGATATGCCGCCACTTCGGCCAGACGTTCGCGCCGGAAGCGGCGGCGGCGATGCGGCGCTACGTGGATGCGTATCCGCGTGGCGGCTACGGCGAGCACCGCTACGCGATGGAGGACTACGGCCTTGCTCCGGAAACCGAGCGTGCCCGCTTCGCCCGCTACCGGGAGCGTTTCGGCGTTCTCGACTGAACCGAAGGCTTTCCGCGGTGCCGTCAGCCGCCGGTCTGCTCCAGCACGCGCGTCACCATCTCGACCACGGTTGCGGCGGAAATTTCTGTCAGGCAGCGCTTGCCGAAACGGCATTGCGCGTTCCAGCAGGGGCTGCAGACGACATGCCGCGTCAGCATGTAGGCCTTCGGCCCTCGCGGCATCCATTCGGTTTCAATTTGGCTGCCGCCGAAGATGCACACCGTCGGCACCCCCATCCGGGCGGCGGCATGGGGAACGCCGGAGTTGTTGCCGATGGTGACACGGGATTCCGCGATCACCCGCAGCGTGCGCTGCCACGGCAGCAATCCGCACAGGTTCTCCACTCGCGCAGACGGGTAGGGGCGCACCAGGGCGTTGCCCATCTGCCTCTGGTCGATGGTGCCGATCACCCTGATGGCGAGATCGAACCGCTGCAGGCAAAGGGCGATCAGTTCGCCGTAGTGTGCCGCCGGCCAGTCGACGATGTTCTTGTTGGAGAATGGGGCGAGGACGATGCTGCCCGGCATTCTCAGCTTCCTGTTCCGACGGGCAGGCTGTCGGTGGCGGGGGACAGGCGGAGCGCCGTCAGCACGGAGAGAAGGGTCATCGCCTCGCTCTGGTGCAGGCTGTCGTGCCGGCCGGCCCGTTCGACGTTCAGGCCATAGAAGCTGAAGCTGCCTGTTCCGCCTCCGCCGTGGATGCGGAACTCGAACATGTCGGCATTCTCTTCCATGGTGATGCGGATCGGGCGGACGGAGTCTTCCTCGAAGGCGATCTCGCCCATCGCGAGCGTGACTTTTCCGCTGTCCTTGGTGATGTCGTAGGCGAGCTTCGGTGCCCCCTTTCTCGCGGCGATGGCAGGCTTCAGGATGTAGGTGCCCGCTCCGAGATCGCGATAGCCGCCGTAGAGAAGAAGCCGCTTCTTGCCGGTCCACGAACGGCCGCCGGTATCGGCTTCGATGTACACCCCTTCGTGCCGGCCGGACTGCACATAGAACTCGGACGCGGGAATGGCGAAGCGCACCGCGTGGCATTCGATCGTCGGCGGCACGTAGTCGAGATAGACATCGAGGAAGGGCCAGACCCGGCGGTTGCCGAAGCCGACGCGCCGGTCGGCGTTCACCTTGGCGAGGAGCGGCCTCGTATCCGCATCGAGACGGAGATCGATCGCGACGTCGAAATGCCTGCCGGCGAAGGCTTTCTCGAACCGGGCGATCCCTGCGGCCGCATCGATCGCGACGAGGTGGGGGTCGAATTTCTCGGGGAAAAACGATACCGGCACGATCTCGTCGAACAGTCCCAGTTCTTCCGCCGTCGCCTGGTTCCACGGTCCGCAGGCAAGGGTCAGGCGAGCCGCGGGAAAGGTCGCGCGCAAGGTGCGCAACGCGCGTTCGGCGAGCAGGAGATCGCCTCGGTGATCCAGCTTCACCACCAGGACGGACTCCGGCGCCTCAGCATGCGGAATATAGGCGAGGGTTCTCTCGACGCTGCCGTCCGCAGGGAACTGCTCGAGGAAGCTGCGGATTTCCTCGACCGGCGGTTCCTGGTTCAACACCCCGTCGGCCCAGGCGGGGCGCTCGATCTTCTGCAGGACGAGCACGATCTCCCTGCATCCGGCCGCCTCCCGGTCGGGCGGTATGTCGTAGTCGTAGCCCCGATCATTGTCTTCCAGAAGGCGGACCCTATAGGAGAACGGGTCGAGCGCCTCCTCGATCTGCAGCATCAGCAGGCCGGGAGTGTAGAAGCGCTTGTGGTCGGCATTGAACCGCGACGGCGGCTGCATCCTTTTTTCGTAAAGGAACTGATGCGGAACAGCGATGATCATGTGACCGCCGACGCGGATCACGCGGAACCAGTCGCGCAGGCTCGAACGGTAATCGTCGATGTGCTGAAGAACATGGCTGGTAAAGATCGCGTCCTGACTCGCGTCGGCAAACGGCAGGGTGGTTCCGTCATAACCGGGATAATCCAGATCGACGCCAACGGCCTGCGGCACGACCGGCACGACATCCTGAACGTAACCACGGTAGCCGATATCCAGGACATTGGGGCCGGATAAAT
>JAJXZO010000157.1 GCA_021780035.1 Pseudomonadota bacterium | reverse complement strand
AGGAAGACATCGCCGCGCTGGGCCGCCGCCCGGTTCTCGCCTTCGCCGGCATCGGCAGGCCGGAGAAATTCTTCGCCGGCCTGCGCGAGGCGGGAGTGGAGGTGGCGGCCAGCGCCTCCTTCGCCGACCACCGCCGCTACACCGGAGGCGACATCGCCCGCCTCGTCACCCGCGCCGAAACCGCGCGCCTTACCCTGGTCACCACGCCGAAGGACGCCGTCCGCCTGCCCGCCCGCCTGCGCGAGCGCGTGCACGTGGTGGGCGTCGATCTGCTCTGGCAGGACGAGCCCGCGCTGGCGGCGCTGCTCGCGCCGTTCCTTGCGGAGCCGGCGCCGTGAGCCGGCGCCTCGGCCGACGGCTGGAAGCCGTTCTGGTGCGGGCGCTGCTGGCGCTGCTGCGCGCGCTCGGGCCGGTGCGGGCCTCCAACCTCGGCGGCGCCGTGGCGCGGACCATCGGCCCCTGGCTTCCCGTCTCGCGCGTCGCCGAACGGAATCTGCGCCACGCCATGCCCGAACGCGGGGCGGACGAGCGTCGGCGCATCATCCGGAGCGTGTGGGACAACCTCGGCCGCACCGCCGCGGAATTGCCGCACCTTCCCGCCCTCGGCCCGGCGGCGGCGGACGGGCCCGGCTGGGAGGCCGAGGGGCTCGACATCCTGCGGGAACGCAAGGCGGCGGGCGGGCCGATGATCCTGTTCTCCGGCCACCTCGGCTTCTGGGAGATGATGCCGCCGCTTCTGGCCCGCAACGCCATGCCGATGGCAAGCTTCTACCGCGCCGCCGCCAATACCGAGGTGGATGCACTGATCAACGCGCTCCGCCGCGAGGCGGCGGGTACCGACGTGCCGCTCTTCGGCAAGGGGGCGCAAGGCGCCCGCGCCGCCATGCAGTACCTCGGCAAGGGCGGCTGGGTGGGCATGCTCGTCGATCAGAAGATGAACGAGGGCATCGAGGCCCGCCTGTTCGGCCGGCCGGCAATGACCGCCACGGCGGCGGCGGCCTTCGCGCTCCGCTTCCATTGCCCGCTGCTGCCCGGCCATGTCGTCCGCGTCGGCCCGGCGCGCTGGCGCCTGATCGTCGAGCCGCCGCTGCCGGTGCCCGCGGAAGGCGATCCGCACGCCCGTATCGCCGCGCTGACCCAGGCGATGAACGACTGCCTGGAACGATGGATCCGGGAGCGCCCGGAGCAGTGGCTGTGGCTGCACCGGCGTTTCCCGCAGGAGGTGTACCGGACGTGAAAGACCCCGTGGCGCTGTGCGACGTCGATGGCACGCTGCTCGATTCCCGTCCCGGCATCGTCGGCACCATGCGTTGGGTGATGGAACAGCGCGGGCACGCCCTCGACCCGCACGAGAACCTCGACTGGATCATCGGCCCGCCGATGAAACAGACGCTGGAGTCGCTGCTTTCCCGCTGGAACGACGCCGACCTCGACGCCGCGTTCGCCCTCTACCGCCGCCGCTACCTGGAGCGGGGCGTGTTCGAGGCCAGGCCGTTCGCCGGCATCGCCGCCACGCTGGAAGCGTTCTCCGCCGCCGGCTGGACGCTGATGGTCGCCACCGGCAAGCGGGCGGCCACCGCACAGCGAATGCTCGAGCACTTCGGCCTCGCCGGGTCGTTCGCCGCCTTCTACGGCTCGGTGGAGGGCGGCCGGCTCGACAACAAGCCAGAACTCGTCGCCCACATCCTCACCAGCGAAGGCATCGACCCCGGGCGCACGCTGATGATCGGCGACCGCCGCTTCGACGTGGAAGGCGCGCACGCCTGCGGTCTGCCCGCCATCGGCGTCGCCTGGGGTTACGGCGGCCCCGACGAACTGCGGGCGGCCGGAGCGGACGTGATCGCCGCGGAACCCGCGGAACTGCCGGCGCTCGCCGCCGGGCTGCTCGGCGGCGGCGCGGCGAAGCCGGCGGCGACGAGGAGTTCCAGCGCCGCGGCGAAGGCCTGATCGGCGTCGAGCGCGGTGGTGTCGAGCACGATGGCATCCTCGGCCGGGCGGAGCGGCGCCGTGGCGCGGGAGGCGTCCGCCTGGTCTCGGGCGCGCACCTCCGCGGTAACCGCATCGAGGTCGGCGGCCACGCCGCGGCCCTGAAGCTCGAGCCAGCGGCGCCGCCCGCGCGCCTCGGCGGAAGCGGTGACGAACAGCTTCACCGGCGCCTCGGGGAACACCACGGTGCCGATGTCGCGCCCGTCGAGCACGGCGCCACGCGTGCGGCCGAAGTGGCGCTGGAAGTCGAGCAGCGCGGCGCGCACGGCCGGAATGGCGGCCACCGCGCTCGCCGCCGCCTCCGCCGGCGCGCCGCGCCGATCGCCGCGGTCGCGGTCGGCGGGCCGAAGCGCGCGGGCGGCGGCCACGGCGGCGGCTGGGTCGGCGGGGTCGGCGCCCGCATCCAGCACGCGGCGGCCGACGGCGCGGTAGAGCAGCCCGGTATCGAGGTACGGCAGGCCGAGATGGACGGCGAGGCGCTTCGCCAGCGTGCCCTTGCCGGCCGCGGCGGGGCCGTCGATGGCAACCACCAGCGGCGCGGTCATGGCGCGGCGATCGCGCCCGCGGGCGGGCAGAGGCGGTTCAGCAGCGCCGCGAAGCCGGGAAACGACGTGTCGATGAAGCGGGACTCGTCCACCGTCACCGGCGCCTTCGCGGCGAGGCCAAGCACCAGGGCGCTCATGGCGAGGCGATGATCCATGTGCGTGGCGACCATGCCGCCGCCGGGCGGCCGGCCCGCGCCCTCCACCACCAGCGCATCGCCGTCGATGGCCACTTTCACGCCGTTGGCCTTGAGCAGCGCCGCCGTGGCCGCAAGCCGGTCGCTCTCCTTCACCCTGAGTTCGCCAAGCCCCAGCATGCGGGTGGTTCCCCGCGCGCAGGCGGCGGCCACGGCGAGGATCGGGTATTCGTCGATCATGCTGGGCGCGCGCTCCGCCGGCACGGTGACGCCGCGGAGCGGCCCCGCCTCCGCCACCAGATCCCCCACCGGCTCGCCCGCCTCCTGCCGCTCGTTCTCCACCGCGAGCGACGCCCCCATCTCGCGGAGCGTGGCGAACAGCCCCGTCCGCAGCGGGTTCAGGCCCACGCTGGAAACGCGCACGCGCGATCCCGCCACCAGCAGCGCCGCCACCAGCGGGAAGGCGGCCGACGACGGGTCGCCCGGCACGCGCACGTCGGCGGCGCGAAGCTCGGGCTGGCCGGCAAGGGCGATGCGCCGCCCGCCGCCCGCCGGCTCCACGGCGATGGTGGCGCCGAAGTGCCGCAGCAGGTTCTCGCTGTGGTCTCGGGTGGGAACCGGCTCCTCGACGAAGGTGGTGCCGCGCGCGTGCAGCCCGCAGAGCAGCAGCGCCGACTTCACCTGCGCCGAAGGCACGGCAAGCCTGCAATCGAGCGCCATCGGTTCCGACGCGCCCTGGATGGCAAGCGGCAGCCTGCCGCCGGAGCGGCTCCAGAACCGGGCGCCGGAAGCGGAAAGCGGCTCCGTCACGCGCGCCATCGGCCGCCGCCGCAGGCTCGCGTCGCCGGTGAGCACGGAGAGGAACGGCTGCGCGGCGAGGATGCCGGCGAGCAGCCGGGCGGCAGTGCCGGAATTGCCCATGTCCAGCACGTCGGCCGGCTCGGCCAGGCCGCCGACGCCGCATCCCCACACGCGCCAGTTTCCTTCCGCCTCGCGCTCCACCTCGGCGCCGAGGGCGCGGAGCGCGGCGGCCGTGCGCAGCACGTCCTCGCCCTCCAGCAGGCCGGAGATGCGGCTTTCGCCCACCGCGAGGGCGGCGAACAGCAGCGCCCGGTGGCTGATCGATTTGTCCCCCGGAACGGCGACGGTGCCGGTCAGCGGCACGGCGGACGGGCGGCTTTGCAGCGGACGCGGAACAGATTCGGGCATGCCCGCGCTTACCATGCCCGGAGAGCGTTTGACAGCCGGCGCCGGGAATGGCATGCGCGCGCCGGCAATTCCGAGACGAGGCGACCCGATGGCGAAGCCCGAACTAGGTACCAAGCGCGTCTGCGTGGCCTGCGGTGCCCGCTTCTACGATTTGAACAAGCAGCCGGTGATCTGCCCGAAGTGCAGTGCCGAACAGCCGGCCGAGCAGCCGAAGCCGCGCCGACTAGCCGGCAACGCGCCGTTCGAGGACAAGCGCCGGCCGAAGATCGCGCCCGCCCCCGGCCTGGAGGAGGCGGACGTCGAGGTGGAGGCCACCGAGGAGGAGGCCGGCGAGGACGTGCTGGAGGATACCTCCGACCTCGAGGGCGGCGACGAGACGGTGGTCGACGTGGAGATCGAGCCGGAGGCCGGCGAAGAGGAACGCTGAGGGGGTCTCAGCCCGGCGGGGCGAGCAGAACCCGGTTCGCCCCGGAGAGCTTCTCCCAGCATTCCTTCCACGCCCGCCGCGCCGCGGCCGGGCCGACCCCGCGCTCGGCGAGCGCGCCAAGAACGGCGCCGAGCGGCCGTGCGCCGTCGATCAGCCGCAGGATCGCCGGGGCGAGCGGCGGCAGGGCGAGCGGGAACGGGTTGCCGTCGAAGCGGAGCGGCAGGGCGCCGTCCGGGCGGATGGCGCGGGCCAGTTCCGGCCCCGGCATTTCCCGGCCCACCGGAACGCAGGCCTCGTCCATCGGGCCGGCCGCGTCCAGCGGTTCGGAGGCGCGCCGGCAATACACCACGTGCGTGCTCATGTTGCCCGAAAGCGCCTCGGCCAAAGCGGCGCGGGAAGCCTCGTCCAGCGTCGCCGCCAGCGCGCGGAGCTTCGCGTCCGGCAGATAGGTTGCCGGGTCGTAGCGGAGCGGCTCCATCAGCGCCGTGGGCGCGAGCCCCGCCGTTTCCAGCAGCGCGAACAGCGCGGAAGCGGTGTAGGCGCGGTCGCGCGGGTTGAGGAGCAGGTCGAACAGCCCGGCGTCGCCCCCGGCGAGATGGTCGGTGAAGTTGCGGTTGGCATGCAGCCAGTTCGACGGCGGCAGGTGTCGCATTACCCGCCGCGCCACGTCGAGCCGGTCGGCCGGCGGCTGCGCGGGCGGCGCGAGCAGGCGCAGCGCCTCCTGCGCCATGTAGACCCCCGTCCGCCCGTGCGGCGCATAGACCATCAGCCCCATGCCGCCGCCCGGCGCCAGCACCGAGAGCAGGGCGGCAAGCCCCGCCGCCGGATCGGGCAGGTGGTGCAGCACGCCGCAGCAGTCGATGTAGTCGAACGGGCCGAGGCCGCCTCGCGGCAGGTCGAGCAGCGACCCCTCGTGCCAGGCGATGTTGTCGAGCCCCCGCGCCTCGGCACGCGCCCGGGCGACGGCGAGAGCGGCGCGCGAGCGCTCGAGGAACAGCACCGTGCCCGGCTGGCCGAGGCTTCGCATCTGGCTCGCCAGCATGATGGCGCCGTCGCCGGTACCGCCGCCCGCGACCAGCACGCGGAGAGGCGTCGAACGCGGGCGGCGGGCGCCGAATACCCACCAGTCGATCTCGCGCAGATGGCTGGGGCTGCCGACCAGCAGCCGCTTCGCCTCGTCGCGGGGATCGCGCGCGGGATAGGGATAGGCTTCGTACTGGCCGGCAAGCCAGCCATCGACGGTGTCGCTCATGCCCCCCGCATAGATCAGCCGCTCCGGCGCCGCCAGCGTCGCGGGCGGAACAACGCCACCGCGGCCTTGCAACCGCCGCGTTGCGGGTGCTGTATCCCCCTGCCCGGAGACAGAGGAGAGCCCACCGCGCCATGCTTGCCAATCGAGGGAAGAATCCCAATCTCGCCGCCATGCGCACCGGACTGACGCTTGCCGCCCTGCTGCTCACCGCCAGCACTCCCGCCTGGGCCGTGGTGCATCACCCCCCCGCCGCGAAGCCCGCCGCCAAGGCCGCCGCGACGCCCGCCGCGGGAAAGCCGGCGGAACTCGGCGTGTTCCAGGACTGGACGGCGGCGAAAGGCATCGAGGGCGGACAGGCGGTCTGCTACGCCTTCACCCGCGCCAGCCGCTCCGTCCCGGAAATCAAGGGTCGCGGCGAAGTGATGCTTACCATCGCCGAGCGGGCGACCGCGCGGGATGCCGTGTCGCTGAGCCCGGGCTTCGCCGTCGCCGCCAAGGCGACGCTCAACGTCGCCGTCGATCAGACCGCGCTCGATTTCTACGCCGCCGGCCAGAGCCTGTTCGCCCGCGACGGCCACGCCGCCGCCCTCGCCTTCCAGCGCGGCCGCGAGGTTACCGCCCGCCTGCCCGGCCCCGGCGGCCGCATCGTGGTGGACAACTTCAGCCTGGCGGGCTTCAGCCGCGCCTACGAGGCGATCGTCAAGGCATGCCCGGCGAAGTGACCGCCGCCGCCGACCTCGACGAGGCGGAGCGAAGCCGCATCCTCGCCAAGACCGCCCGCTTCGCCCCGCCGCCCGCGCGCGACGCCGACGGGCGGCTCGACCTCGTCGGCCTCTCCCGCGCCGAACTCGCGGCGGCGCTGGCCGACATCGGCGAGGCGCCGTTCCGCGCCAAGCAGGTCTGGCACTGGATCTACTATCAGGGCGCGACCGACTTCGCGCGCATGACCACTATCGCGCGCGACGGGCGGGAACGCCTCGCCGCCCGCTTCGTCGTCGGCCGGCCGCGGGAGGCCACCGTGCAGACGGCCGCCGACAGCACGCGCAAATGGCTGTTCTCCTTCCGCGACGGCCAGCAGGCGGAAACGGTGTACATCCCCGGCCGCGAGAAGGACCGCGGCGCCGTCTGCGTCTCCTCGCAAGTGGGCTGCACGCTGTCCTGCCGCTTCTGCCACACCGGCACGCAGGAACTCGCCCGCAATCTCGGCGCCGGCGAGATCGTCGGCCAATTCCTCGCCGCGCGCGACGCCTACGGCGAGTGGCCGAGCCCGCAGGGAGAAACCCCGCGCCTGCTCTCCACCGTGGTGCTGATGGGCATGGGCGAGCCGCTCTACAATTTCGAGGCGGTGGCGGGCGCCGTGCGCATCCTGATGGACCCCGAGGGCATCGGGCTGTCGCGGCGGCGCATCACCCTTTCCACCTCGGGCGTGGTGCCGATGATGGACCGCTGCGGCGCCGAGCTTGGCATCAACCTCGCCGTTTCCCTGCACGCGGTGCGCGACGAGCTGCGCGACGAACTGGTGCCGCTCAACCGCAAGTACCCGCTGCGCGAACTGCTCACGGCCTGCCGGCGCTATCCGGGGTCGAGCAACGCCCGGCGCATCACCTTCGAATACATCATGCTGAAGGGCGTGAACGACAGCGACGCCGACGCGCGCGAACTGGTGCGCCTGATCGCCGGCCTGCCGGCGAAGGTGAATCTGATCCCATTCAACCCCTGGCCGGGCAGCCCGTTCGCCACCAGCACGCCGGCCGCGGTGGCGCGCTTCGCCGCCATCGTCAACGCCGCCGGCTTTTCCTCGCCGGTGCGCGCGCCGCGCGGGCGCGACATCCTCGCTGCCTGCGGCCAGCTGCGCACGGCGAGCGGCCGCCAGGGTACGCGCGGAGCAGCGTGATGCGCCGCCGCGCGCTGCTCGCCTCCCTGCCCGCCCTGCTGGCCGCCCCCGTCCTCGCCGCCGCACCGCTTGCCGTGGTGGCCTCCTTCTCCATCCTCGCCGACATGGCGGCGGAAGTGGCGGGGCCGCTCGCCTCCGTGCGGTCGCTCGTCGGACGCGATCAGGACGTCCACGTCTACCAGCCGCGTCCGGCCGATCTGCTGGCGATCCGCAGCGCCGGCCTCGTGGTGATGAACGGGCTCGACCTCGAAGGCTGGCTCACACGCCTGCTGCCCGCCTCCGGCACGAAGGCGCCGGTGGTGGTGGCGGCGGAGAAGGTGACGCCGCGGCACCTCGGCCAGGGGCTCGACCCGCACGCCTGGCAGAATCCGCAGAACGGCGTGCTCTACGTCCACGCCATCGCCGCCGCCCTTGCCCGCGCGTTGCCCGCACAGGCAGATGACATCGCCGCGCGGGCAACACGCTACGAACAGGAACTGACAGCACTCGACGCCGAGATCGCCGCCGAAGTGGCGAAAGTGCCGCCCGGAAAGCGGCGCATCCTCACCAGCCACGACGCGTTCTTCTACTACGGCACCCGCTACGGCATCGAGTTCATCGGCGTCCAGGGGCTGGATACCGAGTTCGAGCCCTCGGCGGCGGCCATCGCCGCGCTGATCCGGCAGATCCGGGAGCAGCACATCCGGGCCGTGTTCGTGGAGAACATGGCGAATCCGGCGCTGATCGACATGGTGGCGCGCGAGTCGGGCGTGAAGCCAGGACCGAGGGTGTATTCCGATGCGCTTTCGAGGCGTTCCGGCCCGGCCGCCACCTACGCGGCGATGCTGCGCACGAATACGCAGAGGTTCGTTGCCGCCATGCGGGGCTGAGCGGCGGCAAGCTTGCTTCCGCCGCCGCCTCCCCGGTGCTAAAGCGGGGGCAGCATGACCGAAAGCCTCGCCCCCAGCCTCGCCCTGCTCCCCGCCGGGCTGCGCGACCTGCTTCCTTCCGAAGCCGAAACCGAGGCCGCCTCGGTGGCGGCGATCATGGACACCTTCACCGCCCACGGCTACCAGCGGGTGAAGCCGCCGCTGCTCGAATTCGAGGACGGGCTGCTCGCCGGCACCGGCTCGGCGATGGGCGAGCAGACCTTCCGGCTGATGGACCCCGACAGCCACCGCATGATGGGGCTGCGCGCCGACATGACGCCGCAGGTGGCGCGCATCGCCACCACGCGCCTCGGCCACTGGCCCCGGCCGCTGCGCGTCTCCTACGCCGGCCAGTGCCTGCGCGTGCAGAGCGCCGGCCTGGCCGCGGAGCGGCAGGTCGCCCAGGCCGGCATCGAGCTGATCGGCCACGACAGCCCCGAGGCCGACGCCGAGATCGTCCGCGTCGGCGCCGAGGCGCTGGCCGCCGTCGGCCTCACCAACATCTCCTTCGACCTTACCCTGCCGCCCTTCGTGCCCACCCTGCTCGAGGGGGCGGGCCTGCCGGTGCCCGCGCGCGCCGGGCTGATCCGTGCACTCGACCGCAAGGACGCCGTGGCGGTGGCCGAGCGCGGCGGCGCGCTCGCCGGCACGCTCACCGAACTGCTGCTCGCCGCCGGTCCCGCCGACAGGGCACTGGAGGCGCTGCTCGCCGCCACGCTGCCGCCGGGCGCGCGGGCGCTGGCCGAGCGGCTCGCCGTTACCGTCGCCACCATCCACGCCCACATGCCGGGGCTGCGGCTCACCGTCGATCCGGTGGAGTTCCGGGGGCTCCGCTACCACACCGGCGTCAGCTTCAGCGTGTTCGCGCCCGGCCACCCCGAGGAGCTGGCGCGCGGCGGGCGCTACCTGTGCGGGCTGGCCGAGCCGGGCGAGCCGGCCACCGGCCTCACCCTCTATCCCGACGCGGTGCTGCGCGCCGCCCCGCCCAAGGCGGCCAAGCCGCGCGTGTTCCTCGCGGCGGAGGCCGATCCCGACACGGGCGCAGAGTTGCGCGCGGCGGGCTACGCCACCGTCGCCGGGCTCGACCCCGTGGCGGACCCGGCGGCCGAGGCGCGCCGCCTCGGCTGCGCGTTCTATTTCGGCGCGACCGGACTGGTCGCCCTCAGCACGGAGTAAGCAGCATGGCCAACGTCGCCGTCATCGGGGCCCAGTGGGGCGACGAGGGCAAGGGCAAGGTTGTGGACTGGCTGGCCAGCCGGGCGGATATCGTCGTCCGCTTCCAGGGCGGGCACAACGCCGGCCACACGCTGGTGGTGAACGGCGAAACCTACAAGCTGTCGTTGCTGCCCTCCGGCCTCGCGCGCGGCAAGCTCGGCGTCATCGGCAACGGCGTGGTCATCGACCCCGAGGCGCTGCTCGCCGAGATCGGGCGCGTGCGCGGCCAGGGGCTCACCGTCACCCCCGAAACGCTGCGCATCGCCGAGAACGCCGCCCTCATCCTGCCGCTGCACGGCGCCCTCGACCGCGCGCGCGAATCCGCCCGCGGCGCGCGCAAAATCGGCACCACCGGCCGCGGCATCGGTCCCGCCTACGAGGACAAGGTGGCGCGCCGGGCGATCCGCGTCTGCGACCTCGCCGAGCCCGATACTCTCTCCGCCAAGCTCGACGAGCTGCTGCTGCACCACAACACGCTGCTCGCCGGTCTCGGCGCCGAGACCTTCACCAAGGAGGCGCTGCTCGCCCGGCTGCTGGAGCTCGCGCCGCAGATCCTGCCCTTCGCCGAGCCGGTCTGGGAGCGTCTCAACGAGGCGCGGCAGGCGGGCAGGCGCATCCTGTTCGAGGGCGCGCAGGCCGTGATGCTCGATAACGATCATGGCACATATCCATTCGTCACCAGCAGCAACACCGTCTCGGCCACCGCCGCCTCCGGCACCGGGCTGGGCCCGCAGGCGGTGGGCTTCGTGCTCGGCATCGCCAAGGCCTACTGCACGCGCGTCGGCTCCGGGCCGTTCCCGACGGAACTCACCGACGACACAGGCACGCTGCTGGGCGATCGCGGCCACGAGTTCGGCACCGTCACCGGCCGGCGGCGGCGCTGCGGCTGGTTCGACGCCACGCTGGTGCGCCAGGCGGTGAAAGTGGGCGGCGTGCAGGGCCTCGCGCTCACCAAGCTCGACGTGCTCGACGGCCTGCCCGAGATCAAGGTGGGCGTGGGCTACCGCATCGGCGGCGAGCTGTTCCGCCGGCTGCCGGCCGCGCCGGGTGCGCAGGCGGCGGCGGAGCCTGTCTACGAGACGCTGGAGGGCTGGGCGGAATCCACCCGCGGCGCGCGCAGCTGGGCCGACCTGCCGGCGGCCGCGGTGAAATACGTCCGCCGCATCGAGGAACTGGTGGAGGCGCCGGTGACGCTGCTCTCCACCAGCCCGGAGCGCGACGACACCATCATGGTGCGCGATCCGTTCGCGGACTGACGTTCGCTTTCCGGTAACCTCGGCGGGACAGGATGGCGGCGGAGGTATCCGCCCCGTTCCCCATGTCCCTCGCCCCCAGCCCGGATGACAGCGCGAGCCTGATCGGCGGCATCTACGGCGTCGATTTCACCCGCCCCCTGCCCGGAGCGGGCGGCGCGCTGGCGGCCTTCGCCGCCACCGAAGGCCCCGGCGGCCAGGGCGGGCTGATGGCGATCCCCTGCGGCGCATCGGTGCCGCCGCGCGCCGCCGCCATCGCCGCGCTGAAAGGCTGGACACACGAGGGCATGCTCGCCCCGCTCGCCCACGGTGCGGTGTCCGGCCCCGGCGGGCGCGACGTATGGTGCGTCGTCAGCCACGCGCCGCCGGGCCCCTCGCTCGCCGCCACGCCGCGCGTATGGAGCGAAGCCGAATTGCTCGACCTGGTGCTGCGGCCGGCGGCGATGGTGCTGGCGGCGCTGCGCCAGCGCGGCATCACCCACCGCGCCCTCTGTCCCGCCAACCTGTTCGCCGCCGGACCGGGCGCGCCGGTGGTGCTGGGGACCGCGTGGGCGGCCCCGCCGGCGCTGCACCAGAGCGCGCTGTTCGAACCGCCGTACAGCGCCATGTGCCTGCCCGCCGGCCGCGGCGACGGCTCCATCGCCGACGACGTGTATGCCCTCGGCGCGACCCTGGTGACGCTGGCTCTCGGCCACGAGCCGCTGCAGGGGATGGAGGCGCGGGAGATCATTTGCCGCAAGCTCTCCCTCGGCTGTTACGCGGCGCTGGTGGGGGAGGCGCGGCTGCCTCCCGTCATTGCCGACCTCGTGCGCGGCATGCTCGCCGAAGACCCCGAGCACCGGCCGCCGCCCTCCCTGCTCGCCGACCCCGGCGCCGCCCGCGCCCGGCGCGTCGCCGCCCGCCCGCCGAGGCGTGCGCAACGGCCGCTGGAAGTGGGAGGCGAGCGGGTGTGGGACACCCGCTCCCTCGCCTTCGCCCTCGGCGCCGGCACGGACGACGCCGGCCGCCTGCTGCGCAGCGGTGCCGTCGATCGCTGGCTGCGGCGCAGCCTGGGCGATTCGGCGGCGGCGGCGAGCCTCGAGGCGGCGGTGCGGCCGTGGAGCAGCGAAAGCCAGATCGACCCCGGACACGCCGAGGCCGCGCTGGTCACCCGCGCGGTGGCGGCGCTCGACCCGCTGGCGCCGCTCTGCTGGCGCGGCGTCGCGTGCTGGCCGGACGGGCTGGGCCAGCTGCTTGCCCACGCCGGCAGCCTTGCCGGCGAGCAGGCCGGCGCCCTCAACGACCGGCTGGGCAGCCTGCTGGCCGGCGAGATCATCGGCCATTGGGCGGAGCTTCGCCCCGCGCGCGGCGAGCCGGTGCAATTCCGCCTGTTCGCCCGGCAACTGCGCAACGCGCTCGAGGCCCGCGGCCTGAGCGGCGGCCTCCCCCGCCTGCGCTACGCCCTCAACCTGCTGTTGCCCTGCGCGAGCGCGCAGCTCGGCGACGCGCTGGTGATGCGGCTTTCCGACCTGCCCGCCGCGCTGGAAGCCGCTGCCGCCGACGCCGGGCGGCGCCAGCGGCAGCCGATCGACCGCGAGATCGCCGCGTTCATCGCCGCCCGCAACGACCAGGCGCTGGAGGCGGCGCTGGCCGGCATCGGCGACGACACCGGCGACCAGGCGATGCTGTTCGGCCAGATGCGCGTGCTCGCCGGGCTGCAGCAGCGGGTGGACAGCCGGCCGCTGCCGGCCCTGGCCTCCTGGCTTGCCGAACGCGCCGAGCCGCTGCTCGTCTCCTGGCACAACCGCTCCCGCCGCGAGGCGATGCGGCAGAGCCTCGGCCGGCTCGCCCGCGCCGGGCAGATCGCCCCCATGCTCGCGCTGCTCGACGACCCTGCCGCCCACGCCGCCGACACCCGCGGCTTCCACGCCGCCAGCGACACGGCGCACCGCATCGATGCCGCCGTTGCCGCGCTTGCCGCCGGGGTGCCCGCGCGCGCCGCCATCGCCGCCACGGTCGGCCGGGAGGTGGCGTTCGCGGGTGCCATGGTGGCGTTTACCGTCGCCCTCGTCGCGGCGCTGCTCGCATGAAGGCAAAGGTCGTGGGCAAGGCCCGCGCCGCCGTCGCGCCGAAACGCGGCGGCCGCGCCGGAGGCTCGGCGCTGTGGCTGCTCGGGCTGGCCTGCGGTGCCGCGGCGGCGCTGCTCACCCCGGAGGCCGTGCTCGCCCTGCTGCTGCTGGCCCCCACCCTTGCCGCGGCGCTGCTGGAGCGCGAACCGCGACGGCCGCTCGCCCGCGTCACCCTGCTGTGCGGCGGTGCCACGGCCATCGGCCCGGTGGTGACGCTGTGGCAAGGCGGCCGGGGCCTCGCCGGCGCGCTCGCCCTGGCTTCCAGTCCGCACACGCTCGCCGCCTGCTGGGCGGCGCAGGCGGGCGGCTGGCTGCTCGGCCAGATCATCCCGATCGGGCTGCGCCTGCTGCTCGATGCGCGCGCCGCCGCCACGAGCGCTCGGCTGCAAGGCCGCCGGCGTGCCCTGGAAGACGAATGGGGAGTGCCGCCGCGGGAAGGCTGAGGCGGCTCAGGCCGCCCTTCCGGCCGCCGCCTGCCGGCGCTGCGCCGCGACTTCCGCGTGCATCGCCTTCTGCAGCTTCTCGAATGCCCGCACCTCGATCTGCCGCACCCGCTCGCGCGAGATGTTGTAGTGCTGCGACAGTTCCTCGAGTGTGGTCGGATCGTCCTTGAGACGCCGCTCGACGATGATGTGCCGCTCGCGTGCGTTGAGCGCCGTCAGCGCAGTGCCGAGCAGGGCGCGCCGGCCGGTCATCTCCTCGCGGTCGGCCATCGCCGTTTCCTGGCTGTCGCCCTCGTCCACCAGCCAGTCCTGCCACTCGCCCTCGGAGTCGGCGCGTACCGGCGCGTTCAGGCTGTGGTCGGGCGCGGCGAGGCGGCGGTTCATGTTCACCACGTCGACCTCGGGCACATCGAGCGCGTGGGCGATCTTCGCCACGTCTTCGGGCTTCAGATCGCCCTCGTCGATCGCCTGCATCTGGCCCTTCAGCCGGCGCAGGTTGAAGAACAGCTTCTTCTGCGCCGCGGTGGTGCCCATCTTCACCAGCGACCACGAGTGCAGGATGTATTCCTGGATGGCGGCGCGAATCCACCACATGGCGTAGGTGGCGAGGCGGAAGCCGCGGTCCGGGTCGAACCGCTTCACCGCCTGCATCATGCCGACGTTGCCCTCGCCGATCAGTTCGCCGAGCGGCAGGCCGTAGCCACGGTAGCCCATGGCGATTTTCGCCACCAGGCGCAGGTGGGAGGTGACAAGACGGTGAGCCGCCCCCATATCGTTCTGGTCGCGCCAGCGACGGGACAGCTCAAGTTCCTCCTCCGGCGAGAGCATGGGATACTTGCGGATCTCTTGCAGATACCGCGCCAGATTGCCCTCGGGAGCGACAGAGATGGCGGACAGGGTCACGACGCAACTCCTCATCTTCTGCTCCGGCGCCGCCGCCCATGCGGCACAGCAGGCAACCGGCGGCGCTTGACCCGGCCCGGGAAGGACCGGCAGGGGCCGCGCTGCGGCCTGTTCGCCCCGGCGGTGGCACCCCGCCTTGCAGCGGTGCCGAACCGGGCGGCCAGCAACACGCTTGTTCCCTGCGCGCCGTTTCAACGGGAGCACCATAGCCCCGGGGTGCGCTTGCGTCAATAATCAGGACTAGTTAAGTCGGGATTAAGTTTGAGTTAAGTCGGCGAGCCCGAGCCGCGCGAGAAGCGCGGCCAGATCGGGCGGTGGGGGGCTGCGGAACCGAAGCCATGCGCCGGTTGCGGGATGGCGGAAGCCGAGGCTCATCGCGTGCAGCGCTTGCCTGGGAAAGTCGAGCAGGGCATGGCGAAGCTCCGGTTCCAGCGCCCGGGCGAGGGCAGGAATGCGGCGGAGGTACAGCGGATCGCCCACCAGCGGGTGGCCGCGGCTGGCCAGATGCACGCGGATCTGGTGCGTGCGCCCCGTGGCGAGCCGGAGTTCGAGGGCCGCCACCGCGCCGGCGAAATGACCGAGGGTGCGGTAATGGGTGAGCGCCGGCTTGCCGCCGCGCGCGACCACCGCCATGCGCTTGCGCTCGCGCGGGTCGCGGCCGATCGCGCCCTCGATGCTGCCCGCGGGCGGCTCCGGCACGCCCCAGCAGAGCGCGAGGTAGGCGCGCTCGAGATCCCGCCCGGCGAAGGCAGCGGAAAGTGCCGCCAGCGCCGTTTCGCTCTTCGCCACCACCATCACGCCGGAGGTGTCCTTGTCGAGGCGGTGGACGATGCCGGGGCGCTTCTCGCCGCCGATGCCGGGGAGCGTTTCGCCGCAATGGGCGAGCACGGCGTTGACCAGCGTGCCCTCCTCGTTGCCGGGCGCCGGGTGAACCACCAGGCCGGGCGGCTTGTCGAGCACCAGCAGGTGCGCATCCTCGTAGAGGATGGAAAGCGCCATGGGTTGCGGCCGCGGCGTGGCTGGCACCGGCGGGGGCAGCACGAGACGGTAGGTGGCGCCGGAGCGCACGGCTTCGGAGGCGGCGGCGCAGCGGCTGCCATCGCGGCTGGCGCGCCCTTCCTCGATCAGCGTCTTGAGGCGCGAGCGAGAGAGATCCGGAAAGGCGGCGGCGAGGAACCGGTCGAGCCGCTCCCCCGCGGCCTCGGGCGGAGCCCGCACGGTGTGGATGGTTGCGCCGGGAGCGGTTTCGTCGGACATACCGCCCCACGGAATACTCCCGAAGGAGGCCGAGGTGGAGAGCCGAACGATGCGCAGGCTGCTGGTTGGAGCGGTGGTGCTGATGGGGGTGATGATCCTCTTCGGCATGCTGGCGCTGGGGGTAGTGGTGAACCACCGGCTCGCCATCATCAAGCCGGGGCAGTATCGGCTGACCGTGCTCGACGAACCGGCGGGCACGCATATCGCCGGCGTGGCCGCCTTCGGAGGCGAGATGGCGCTGACGCTCGCGGGCGGCGGGGCGGACCGGGTGGTGCTGGTGAACCCGGTGACCGGCAGGATCAGCGCCCGGGTGGCGCTGAAGCGCTAGGAGCGCAAGAGAGTGGCTTGATCGCGGCGGGCGAAGGCCGTAGAAGGCGGCTGCCTCGCGGTCCCGTTCGTCTAGAGGCCCAGGACACCGCCCTCTCACGGCGGTAACAGGGGTTCGAATCCCCTACGGGACGCCAACTATTTCAATGAGTTATATCGACTCCCGGCCGCCTCCCGAGGCGCCATACGGCAAATATACGGCATAGATGCACCCGGCCCGAAGGGGACGCATCCCCAGCGAAGCCTTGCCGGAGTATCGATCCGCCCCATACGTGCGAGCCGGCACAAAGGAGGAGACATGGGCCGCCCGAGAAAGTCGGCGCCCGGCATGGTCGGGGCGCAGTCAACGAAGAGACTCCAATCCGCGCGCAGGGCGTGGTGTCGCGGATGGTGTGGAAATTGCTGAGGCGGCGTCTCCGGCGCGGTAAGGATGCTGGCATCAGGCGACGAGATGGGACTGTCCAGAATTCCGTGTGTGGGATGGCGGTTGAACATCAGGCCGCCAGGGCTCGCCCGCCGCCCTCGCGGCCGAGACTGCCCTTGCGTGGGCCTTGGCGTTTGGCTTCGTCGGGCCGGTTCGGCTTCCGCCCCTTCGAGGGCGGCATGCTGGAATTGTCCGGCGTCTTGGGCGCCATGCCGAGCTTGGCT
>JAJXZO010000231.1 GCA_021780035.1 Pseudomonadota bacterium | reverse complement strand
GCCGGTAGGCGACGCGGTCGATCACCACGCCGAGCATCCCCACCGCCACCATGCTGAGCAGGATCGAGGGCACGATCCCCGCCCAGCCGGCGCCGAGCCAGCCGGAGAACAGCGACAGGCAGCCGAACCCCGCGAAGGCGCCCACCATATAGAGGTCGCCGTGCGCGAAGTTCAGCAGCTTGATGACGCCGTAGACCATCGAATAGCCCAGCGCCACCAGGGCGTAGAACGAACCGAGGATCAGCCCGTTCGCCAGCTGCTGCAGCAGTATTTCCTGGAGCGGCATCCCGCCGTGCCTCCTGCGCGGGATGCCGCGTTCAGCGTACCTTCGTCACGGCGCCTTCGGGGCGCCGGGGCCGGTATAGAGCGTCCACTTGCCGCCCTCGCCCAGCAGCACCACGAAGTTGCTGCGCGCGAGCGTGTTCTGGGGCGTGAAGCTGATCGGCCCGGCGACGCCCTTGAAGTCCTTCGTCGCCTTCAATGCCGCGACGATCTTCGCCTTGTCTGGGCCGCCCGCGACCTGGATCGCGTGCGCCATCAGCATCATCCCGTCATAGGACAGCGTCGAATACGGGCCCGGCTGCTGGTGGAACTGCTTGACGTACTGCTCCGTGAAGAGCTTGGCCGAGGGCAGGAAGTTCGCCGTCGGGTTGGAGAAGCAATAGACGCCGTTGGCCGCCGGCCCCGCGAGCTGGAACAGCTTCGGCGAGTTGCTGCCGTCGCCCAGCGCGATCATGCCGGTATAGCCGCCCTGGCGGAGCTGTTTCAGCAGCAACGCGCCGTCGGCGTAGTAGGCGGTCCAGAACACGGCATCCGGCTTGGCGGCGCGGATCTTGGTCACCACGGCGGAGAAGTCCTGCTCGCCCTTGCTGACCACCTCGTAGTCCACGACCTTGTCGCCCATCTTCTCCCACGCCGCGCGCGTGAGCTTCGCGAGGTCGGCGGAATAGGCGTCGCCCTCGTTGATGATGGCGATGGTCTTGACCCCCTTCGCCTTGAACAGGTCGACCGCGGTCTTCACCTGGTCATAGCCGGTGGAGTTGATCATGAACGCGTTGCCGGGGTTGGCCCCGATCAGCGCCGTCGAGTTTGATGCGGTGATCACGAACGGCACATGCGCATCGCCGTAGATCTTGAGTGTCGGCAGCGTGGCGCCGGAGCAGTAGCCGCCGACGACGCCGGTTACGCCCTGGGAGACCAGCTTGCTCGCGGCGTTCACCGCCGCCTGCGGGTCGCAGGCATCGTCGCCGGGGATGATGCTGATCTTGTCGCCCAGCACCCCGCCCTTGGCGTTGATCTGGTCGGCGGCCATGCGGATCGCGTTCAGCATGTCGATTCCGTAGGGCGCCTCGGAACCGCTGGTCGGCACCATGGCGCCGATCTTGATGTCGGCCGCGCGCGCCGGTGCGCTGCTCGCGAGACCCAGCGCCAACGCTGCGACGGCCGCGGCGATACCCCTCGTTGTTCTGCCGAGTGACATTCTTCGTGCCTCCCTGTTCCTTCGGTTCGACCGAAGCCAGCGGCTACCGTGCGCGCACGGGTCGCCCCACAGCCTCGCGTGCCGTTCACTATGGGCGCGGCCCGTGCAAAATGCCAACCCCACCAGTGCCAAACAGGCGCGCGGAGAGGGGGAATTGCCCGCGCCGCCCGCCTGCCTCACACTCCCCGCATGTCCGAGACCGCCCCCCAGACGGCACCTTCCCGCCCCGCGCCCACGCTGCCACTGTTCTTCAATACGGTGGAGGCGATCTCGCCGGAGCGTCACGGCGGCCTGCGCCTTGACCGCGGCGCCGGCTTCGCATTCGCGGCACGTGGTCAGACCGTGCCGCTCGGTCTCGGCGAGTTCGAGCAGGCCTCACGCCACTACCCGATCCTCTTCACCGCCGGCGCGGCACCCACCCCCGTCGTGCTGATGGGCCTTGCCGACACCGGCAACGTGTTCATCCTGCCGGACGGGTCCTGGCGGAAGGACGCCTACGTGCCCGCTTATCTGCGCGCCTACCCCTTCGTCTATGTCGAGGACCGTGCGCGCAACGCCTCCTTTGTCGGCATGGACCCCACCGCCCACTGCCTCAACACCGGCCAGGGCTCCGTGCTGTTCGAGGACGGCAAGCCCTCGGCGGCGCTCAACGACGCGATCAATTTCTGCAATGCCTTCCGCGACAACCTTGCCGCCGCCACCGCCTTCGGCCGCGCCATGGAGGCCGCCGGCCTGCTGCGCGAGGAGGAGGCGACGATCCGCTACACCGGCGGCGGCGCCGGGCGCGTGCGCGGCTTCAAGGTGCTGCAGCCGGATCGGCTGGACGCGGTGCCGGACGAGACCTTCCTCGACTGGCGCCGGCGCGGCTGGATCGGCCCGATCTACGCCCACATCAACTCCGCGGGGCGCTGGGGAAGGCTGATGGAGCTCGCCGCGACGGTGCAGCGCCCGCCGGCACAGGCGCCCGCGCAACCCATGGCCGCGCGGCCCGTAACGGCATGAGAACGATGAACCCGGACAGGCTCGCTGCCCTGCGCGAACGCTTCGCCGGCCGCGACCGCGCGACCGAGACCGTCGACGACCCTGCCTTCCGCCGCGCCTTCGAGCTTTCGGCCGGAATCAGCGCGGGGAAGGGCGGGCGAAAGCCGTACGCCGGCATCCCGACGCTGCTCGGCGCGCCCGGACGGCTCGACGGCGACATCGCGGGGCTGGAGGTGGCGCTGTTCGGCGTGCCGATGGACCTCGGCGTCACCAACCGCGCCGGCAGCCGGCTCGGCCCGCGCGCCATCCGCAACGTCGAACGCATCGGGCCCTACCACCACGTCCATCGCATCGCGCCAGTGGGTGAGCTGGCCTGCGCAGATATCGGCGACGTGCCGTTGCGAAGCCGTTACAGCCTCGAACAGTCGATCGAGGACATCGAGGCGTTCGTGGACCGGCTGCGCCGCGCCGGCGTGCGCCCGCTCGCGATCGGCGGCGACCACTCCATCTCCTACCCGATCCTGCGCGCCCTCGGCCGCGAGCGGCCGCTCGGCATGGTGCATATCGACGCGCATTGTGACACCTCCGGCCTGCTCGAGGGCAGCCGCTTCCACCACGGCGGTCCCTTCCGCCAGGCGGTGCTGGACGGCGTTCTGGACCCGGAACGGACCATCCAGATCGGCATCCGCGGCTCCGCGGAGATGCTCTACGAGTTCTCCTACGTCTCCGGCATGACGGTGATCCATGCCGAGGAGGTGGACGCTCTCGGCACGGACGCGATCGTGGCGCGGGCCCGCGCCGTGGTCGGCGACGAGCCCTTCTACCTCAGCTTCGACATCGACAGCCTCGACCCCGCCTTCGCGCCAGGTACTGGCACCCCGGAGGTGGGCGGACTCACGCCCAGGGAGGCACTCGCCATCCTGCGTGGGCTTGCGGGCCTGGAGCTTGCCGGCGGCGACGTGGTGGAGGTGGCGCCGCAATATGACGCCAGCAGCGTCACGGCGCAGCTTGGGGCGGCACTGGCCTTCGAGATTCTGGCCCTGATGGCGCTCAAGCGCCCCTGAGCGCGGACCAGCGCCGCGGACCAGCGCCGCTCCCATCGTGGCTGCGCGCAGGAATTTGTTGCATTTTGACACGTTGTGGGCATCAGATACTCACCCGGCGTCGCTATGCTGCAAATTTGAGCGCATTGCCGGTGCCGAGATTGCGTGCCGGCCCAACTTCGTCCGGAGCGCCGCTATGTCAGCCATGCTTCGTGCGCCGCCGATTGCTGTCGAACGACGCCGCCACCGCCGTGGCCGCCCGCCGCGAGAGATTGCCGCGGCGCTGACCGCCACCATCGTCGAGGCGGCGATGCGCGGCTTCCTCGAGGACGGCTATGCCGCCACCAGCCTCGAACGCATCGCCGCCCAGGCTGGCGTCTCCAAGCGTACCCTGTACGCCCGCTTCCGCGACAAGCCGGCACTGTTCGCCGCCGCCGTCGCCGCCCTCGTTGCGCGCTGGAGCGCCCGCTACCCGGAGCCGGTGGCCGCCATGCCCGACCTTGCCGCTGCGCTTACCGAGGCCGGTCGGCAGATGCTGGACGTCGGGTTGTCGGCGGAGGGGCTGGCGCTGTTCCGCCTCGTCGTCGCCGAGGGCTCGCGCGTGCCCAACCTCGCGGGGATCCTTGCC
>JAJXZO010000178.1 GCA_021780035.1 Pseudomonadota bacterium | reverse complement strand
AGGGAGAATTCGAGGTAGAGCGAGGCTCCTCGGCAGTGGACGACTTCATCTCCGCCATCGAAGCGGCATACTTCGCCGGTGGCGCCGTGTCCGCGGCGACGCTCTACCAATATGTGGCGGAGACGAGCGGGTCGACCAGCACCTATCAGTACGAAGGTGTGGTCTTCAAGCTGGCGGACGCCGGCGCGTGGAAGGGCGACTCCGGGGTGACGCAGAAGCTTGCTTTCTTTGCCAGCAAGAGGACACGGGTGTGACAGACGCAGGAAAAACGACAGACACTCCATCGGCACGGCTCGTGGCGGCCGCGCAGCGCGGACCCTTGATAAGCGATGCTCGCGGGCGGGAACTGGCTTTGCGGCGCCTTACCGCCCTTGACAAACTGCGGTTGTTCAAGGCCGCAGGGCCGAGTCTGGCGCAGAACGAGGCGTGGCTTGGCATGGCGGCGCTCGCCTGCTCGGTTGCCGCCATCGACGGCGTGCCTGTGCCGCCGCCGGCGACGGAGTGGCAGATAGAGTCGCTGGTCGGACGGCTTGGTGACGACGGCCTAAGCGCCGTAAGTGCCGCTCTCGACGACGAGGCGATACGCGACGAGGAACTCGACAAGGAACTCGTGGGAAACTGAGCAGGCACCCTGATCTGGTGGATTGTCTTTATCTGGTCCGGAACGGGGTGCCCTTCGACGTGGCGTTCAGTCTGCCATCGGACGAGCGCCTTGCGTGGGTGGTCGCACTCGGCTCACTCGACGGCGGAAAGTTCGATTTCACGACCATGAGATGGCAGGAGGAAGGCGGCTAGAAACCAAGCGTCGGGGAAAAGCGCGGCAAGTGGAAAGCCAATCAAACGACAAGATAACGTCAGGAGATCGTGTGGAGGCGTTGGCGGTCCGGCCTCGCGTGGAAGAACGGCAGCGGGCGGTCTTCGCAGTAGGCAAAAAAGATCGTTGCGAGCGCTACCATGAACAACGGAGTCCAAATCGTGCAGGATACGTCGCGGCGTGATGGACTTTCGCGTTTGTCCGGCAATTCGCCGTTCTACCGCGGCGCATGGGCAAGAATGAACGGCTGTTCGGTTCATGCGGCGGAATATGCGCACGCGGTCTTTGCGCCGGTGAGGTGGCCGGCCCCGAAGCGTCCTTCAGGAAGCATCGAGCACAGTCGGCGGGCGGTTGCGAGCGATGCGACCGGGTTGAGGCCGCGGTCTTCGGTTGTGGCGGGGAAAGGTGCTTCGGCGTCTGCGCCAGAAGGCGGTGACCGAACGGAGGGAGATTCGCGAGCGGGGCGGGCGGCTTTCCGCGAGGTGGCAGCGGGGGCGGAGGATGCGAGGCGTCCTGCGATGCAGTCACCGAAACCGGGTTCACGAGCGATTCCGCTCGCTCCCTCAACCCGCGCTTCGGTCGTAACGGAGAACGCACGGCGAGACAGGGTATTTTTTGAACGGACTCTGATCGGACAAGCTACGGGTGCCGTATCCACTGGGTCCACCTACGCGAAGGTCACCGGCACGTACAGGGACCTCGCGTCGCGAATGAGGGCGCCGGCCGGAGGAAATTTCCGTCGGAACGCAGATGCGGGTGTCCGGGAGAGTACGGCGCTCGGGGGGTTACCGGCGGCCGGCGCGCCCACTCCTCGGCAACCGGCGTCTGGTGGTGGCGAACGTTCGTCAGGTGGCCGGTATCGCTTCGGCGAACGGAGATCCGCGGCGGCACCGGTCGGTGCGCACGAGGCGCAAGCGGAGGCTGGAAGCGGAGCCGGCGCGGGCGGGCGGATCGGCGGCGACGTGTACCTTGATGGCAACTACGTTGGCCGTTGGATCGCCGCCTGGTTGGAACAGCAGGCAACTCGGCCTCAGAGCGGGTTCACGGGCTTCGATCCGCGAATTGGCCCGGTCTGGCCCGGGGCGTTGCACGGAACCTAGGCGACGGAGGGCACGGCCATGATGGACAACGGACTGCTCCTGGGACCGATCGCATTCCAGGGTTTCGAATTGCCGCAGGGAGTTACCTGGGGTGGTGCGCAAAATCTCGCGGTGCATCAACTGCCGGGTGGCGAGCGCGTAATCGATCTCATGGGACGAAACCATGGGGATATCGTATGGGAAGGAATATTTACCGGGCCGGATGCAGCCACGCGCGCGCGGGGTGTGGATCTCATGCGCGCGAGCGGCGGTGTTTGGCCGTTGAGCTGGAACTTTTTTTTCTACACGGTCGTCGTTTCGCGCTTTGAAGCAGAATACATGGCGCAGAATGGGATTCCCTATAGGATCACCTGCTCGGTCGTTCGCGACGAGGCGGAAAGTGTCGCCGGCGCGGCCCTGTCCCTCACAGCGAGCATCGCGAACGATCTCGGTACCGCCATGACGTACGGGAGTGGAGTACCGCTGGCGGCGGCGTGCAGCGCCTGTAGCGCGACGGGGGCGACACAGCCGGGCAGTGCCGCCTACAACGCGGCCTCGGTGGAGTTGGCCAACGCCGGACGGGCTATCGGCGAGGCGACGGTGTTTGCCGAGAACAGCCTTTCCGAAAAGACCATACGCGGGCCAGAGGACCTTTTGGCGGCCACAAGCACGGCGCGGGGGTTCGCCGGCCGAGCGGCCGTCAACCTTGCGAACGCGGCAATCTGAAATCATGCGCACGCTCACGGTGACCGGAGGCAATCTGTTCCAGATTGCGGCAAGCCAGCTAGGAGACGCCACGCAATGGATTCGAATTGCGCAGGCGAACGGGCTGAGTGACCCGATGCTTGTCGGTCTGATAACGTTGCGGATCCCGGATGTCGACTCGACCGCGGGAGGTGGTATTGCGGCCCAGTAGTGTTGGCGGCCCCCTCGGTTCGACGGTACGATGGCCTCGGCTGGAAGTGCTGGCGAACGGGACCGCCGTTGGCGGCGTTACGAGTGCGCGGGTCGTGAACAACGCCTACTTCGCCGCCGATCGATTCGACATCTCCGTTGCCCTCGGAGCCGACCCCACGCGCGGGGCGGCATGGTGGGACGAACAAAAGAGAATTATCGTCGATATCGGAGTGACACTTGGCGGAACCTGCGCCACGCTCCTTCACGGCCAGGTTGACGCCATCGATATTGACGCCGTTCACAACGTGGCCACACTTTCGGGGCGCGATCTGAGCGCCGGCTTGATCGAGGCCCGGGTACAGGAAACGTTCGCTAATCGGACGGCCAGCGAGATCGCTACGATTATCGCGGAGAGGCACGGTCTTGACGCGGATGTGCGGGCGACGACCAGCCCCGTAGGGCGGTATTGGCAACTCGAGCATGACAGCATCGTGCTGGATGCAATGGCTCGCAGCACCACGGAGTGGGATCTGCTCGTGGCTCTCGGGCAATGCGAAGGCGTCACGGTAGGCGTGAGCGGGAGGACGCTTCATTTTCGGCCACTCGACGACGCGCCAGTGCCCATGCTTCTGGAAGCGAGTGCCTGCAGCCGTCTGCATCTGGCGAGATCGTTGGTGATCGGCGGCGGTGTATCTGTCACGGTACGGAGCTGGAACTGCAAGAAGGCACAACGCTATGAGCATCAGTTCGAATCGGCGAGCGTGGGACCGGACGCGAAGGAGTATGTCTATGTCGCGCCGAACTTGACGCCGGATACGGCGAGTTCGCTGGCGGCGCAGCGACTGGCCGAGATATCGCGTGGCGCAACGGAACTGCACGCGGAGATGCCCGGCGAAACGGCGCTGGCGCCGGGAATGCAGATTCTTCTCGAAGGCACAGCCAGTTCGTTCGATTGCGCCTATGTCGTTGATGTGATCGAGCGCGAAATGGATTTCCGGAAGGGCTTTACCGAGCGACTGCGCGCGCATTCGGCGTAGTTGACCGGCCGCGAACGAGGGGGCGAATGGAGAGATTCTTCAACGCACTGAAGGCGCAGGCGGCGGCGCTCGATCGTTCGATCGGGCAGGCGCGGTTCGGCATTGTGGAGAGCGTCGATCCGGCCAGCTACGCCGCGCGCGTGACCCTGCAGCCGGAAGGAGTGCTCAGCGGCTGGCTGCCCGTTCTTTCCCCCTGGACGGGGACGGGATGGGGAGTTGTCTGCCTTCCGGCGAGCGGAAGCCAGGTGCTGGTCGTGGCACAGGAGGGCGATGCCGAACATGGCATCGTCGTCGGAGGCTGCTTCAGCGACGCGGCGCGCGCTCCAGTGGCACCGGCGGGGGAGATGTGGCTCGTGCATAGCACGGGCACATCCATTCGCTTAAGTAACGACGGCACCGTGCGGATAACGGGCGATCTTTACGTGTCCGGGGAGGTCTCCGACGCGGCGGGGTCGCTTTCCCGCCTGCGCGCTCATTACGACGGGCACACGCATGGCGACACGCCTCTGCCGACCCCGCAGGACTGAAGCGATGACGGAGGAATCGGCATGTTCGATCTGGAACACGAGTTCGGCTGCGATCTCGCCGTTGGGCCGACCGGAGACCTTGCTCTTGCGACAGGCACGGTGCTTGGCCAGGAGCGCCTTTTGCGGCGACTGCTGACGAATAGCGGGGACTACATCTGGCAACTGGCCTACGGAGCGGGGCTTGGCAGATTTGTCGGGCAGCCGGCGGCGGCCAACAGGATTCGTGCCGCAATCCGCAGCCAGATCTTCAAGGAGGCGGCCGTCGCGAGGACGCCCGAACCCGAGGTGGACGTGCTCGTCGATGCGAGCGGCACCGTCACCCTGCAAATCAGCTATGCGGATTCGGAAAGCGGGGGAACGCAGATCCTTAATGTCGATGTCGATGGCGGGGGATAGAGGATGATATTGCAGCTGCAGACATTCAGCGCACTGGTGGAATCGGCGGCCGCGGCGGTGCAGGGTGCGGCCAAGCAGTTGCTCGATCTCACTGTCGGCTCGGCGTTGCGCGCGATTCTGGAAGCGAACGCCTCGGTCGGGTTGTGGATGCAGTGGCTCATCCTGCAGGTGTTGCAGATGACCAGAGCAGCCACCAGCAGCGGCAGCGATCTCGACAGCTGGATGGAGGATTTCGGGCTTGTGCGCCTTCCGGGGGTTGCCGCGGTCGGCACGGTGACGTTTTCCCGGTTCGTGCCGGTGACGGCGGCACTGGTTCCGGCCGGAACGGAAGTGCGGACGGCGGACGGGTCGGAGAGTTTTGTCGTTGTCGTCGATACCGGCAATCCGGCGTGGCAGGCCGCGCAGAACGGCTATCTGATCGGGACGGGGCAAGCCTCGGTGGTCGTGCCGGTGGCGGCAATCACGGCCGGAATTGCGGGGAATGTGCAGGCGGGAGCGATCTCGCTCATCGTGGCGGCACTTCCCGGGGTGGATACTGCCAGCAACACCGCGGCGCTGGCAGGTGGAGCGGATGCGGAGTCGGACGCGGCTTTCCGCCTGAGGTTCCAGAACTACATCAACAGCCGTTCGCGGGCGACGGAGGCGGCGATAACCTATGCGGTGACCTCCGTGCAGCAGAACCTCGCTTGTGTCGTCGCGGAGAATCAACTTCCTGACGGCAGCAGCAGCCCAGGAACTTTCACCGTTGTCGTGGACGACGGGACGGGGGCGCCTGGTTCGACACTGCTGGGGACGGTAAGCGGAGCCGTGGAGGCGGTGCGGCCGCTCGGCTCGGTCTTCAGCGTAAGGGGACCGACGATTGTGCCGGCGACCATTTCACTCGCGGTTGAAGTGGCGGACACGAGCACTCTCGCGGGTGTGCAACAGGATGTGCAGGCAGCGGTGACGGCGTACGTCAATTCCCTCGCAGTCGGGCAGTCGTTCGCATGGTCGCGGTTGATGCAGGTGGCATACGCCGCGAGCGCCGAGGTCATGAACGTGACCAATGTTCTTGTGAACGGAGGGCAAAGCGATGTTCAGGCCGGAACATTCGGCGTGGTGAAGACCAGCAGCGTGACGGTTGGTTGACTGGTGGGCAGCAGCGATGATCGGTGATAAAGACGATATGGTCGCGCGGTTGCGAGCCGTGCTACCCAACCGCTGGTTTCCCGATACGACGCCGGTGCTCGACGCGGTGCTTTCGGGTGCGGCGGCGATCTGGGCCTGGGCGTATTCATTGTTGCAGTTTGTGCAGGCGCAGGCCCGCATTGCCACGGCAAGCGATGTCTGGCTCGACATGGTCGCGACCGACTATTTCGGGACCTACGTCAGACGCGCGCCCGGGCAGGACGACAATTCGCTGCGCGGCGCCATCGACCGCGAGATGCTGCACGAGCGGGCGACAAGGCCCGCCCTTGAGGGCGCTCTGAATGACCTTACCGGGTGCGCACCGGTAATTTTCGAGCCGGCTCGTCCTGCGGACACCGGGGCGTGGGGTGTGGCGAGCGGTTGGAATGCGGGTGGCGGCTGGGGCAGCCTGGAGATGCCGTTCCAGTTCCTGGTGACTGCGTGCCGGCCGGTGGGCGGCGGTATCTCTGTTGTCGCAGGCTGGGGCGTTCCGGTCGGGGGCTGGGGCGTCGGCGCGGCTGAATATGCGAGCTTTGCCATGGAAGGGGAACAGGTGAGCGACGCCGCCATCACCATGGAGATCATTCGAACAATTCCGGCGGCCACGATCGCGTGGCTGCGCATCAGCAGTTGAGGGCCGCCAATGGACCGCACGATCGTCTATCCCGGCAGCATTCCGCTCGATACAGACATGCTGCGGATGAACCGCAACACCATGGTCGCGCTCGGTGCGTTGATCCAGGCGGTGCTCGGCAGCACCACCGTGGTGGACGGCCTCGTGGTGTCGCCGATCGCGCCGAATTCGCTCTCCGTCTCCGTCGCGCCCGGCAGTATTACTACCTCGGCGGTGGTCGATGCGCAGGCATTCGGTTCGCTCGGCGCCGACAGCGACGCGCTGATGAAGATGGGCATCAACCTGGAGGCGACGACCCTGGTGCTGTCGCCCACTGCGACGGCCGGGCAGAGTGTCGCCTGGCTGATCGAGGCGGCGTTCGTGGAGATGGACAGCAACCCGATCATGCTGCCGTATTATAATGCGGGTAACCCTACGCAGCCCTGGCTGGGGCCGAACAACGGCGGCAGCTCGCAGCCGACCGCGCGCGTGCAGCAGGTGCAGTTGCAGGCGCGTGCCGGTGTGCCGGCACAAACCGGAAGCCAGGTGCCCCCTGCGGTTGATGCCGGATGGGTGGGGCTTGCCGTGGTGACGGTGGCGTACGGGCAGAGTGCGATCGGCGCGAGTTCCATCTCGTCCTTCGCCGGCACACCGTCGCTTTGTTATTCGCTGCCGCAACTGCGTCCGGGCTTTTGCTCGATGCAGGCCTTCGCCGCGAGCGGGTCGTTCGTAGTGCCGAATGGTGTGGCCATGGCGAGGGCGACGGTGATCGGCGGAGGCGGCGCCGGCGGAACGCACTCCACTCTGCCCGGAGGTGGCGGCGGAGCGGGGGGGCGGGCGATAGGCATCATCACCGGACTGGCGCCTGGCGAGATTATTGCCGTGACGGTGGGAACCGGCGGAGCCGCTTCGGCAACGCCGGCTCAGGGTGGCCCAGGCGGGACGTCGAGTTTCGGCACGTATTTGTCCGCGACGGGTGGCGGCGGTGGCGGAGGCGGCACCAACGCGCAGCCGAATGCGGGCGGTGCGGGAGGCGCGGGGGTTGGTGGAACGATGAACGAGGGTGGTTCATTCGGTACCGACTGTGTCACTCAGGCCGCAAAAGGCGGCGACGGAGGCGGGCCTGGGGGTGGGCGGGGCAGTACGGGGGCGCTGGCCGGCACGGCTGGCACGGGGCCGGGTGGTGGTGGCGGTGGCGGCGGCTGCAGCCAGGTGGGCGGCGGCGTCGGTTCCAGTGGCGCGAACGGTGCGGCTGGTTTGGTGATCGTCGAATACTGAGGGACTTGCCCACCCACTGCGGAATGAACGGGGAGGCAGCCAGCGCCGAGCACTGTTCTCCTCGATTGCGATGCGCGCGACCACGATAAATCCGCGCAATTTTTCCGGAGATACTGCGAAATGACGAAGATTTATGCGCGCATCGAAAACAACGCGGTTGCAGAACTGTTTGCGACGTCCGGGACGATCACCTCACTGTTTCATCCGTCGTTGCAATGGGTGGACGTGACCGGTCAGCCGGTTCAGGTCGGGTGGGTGGAGACCGGCAAGGGAGCGTTCGCACCGCCGTCTGCCGCTTCCCAGGCCGCCGTTGTGACGACGCCGACAATCGCCGAGATCCTTGCGGAACTCGCGGCACTGAAGGCGCAGGTGGAGACACTGAGCGGCCACCAGTGACGCCCTGGACGGCTCTTTTCACGACGTCCCGGTCCAACGCCTAGGAGGAGCAGATCGATGCCCACCACCGTTTCCCAAATAGCGACGCCGAGCAGCGCCCGCCGCATCGTGCTCGATACGTTCGTCTCGACGCCGGGCAGCACCCTGTTGACCACGCCGCCGCCGCTGTACTGGCCGCCCAAGGATCCAGGAGACCTGCTCGACTACGAGTTGGACGCTTCTCCGGCCCTCGTCGGCGACGAGCAGGATGTCATCTCGACGATCAACGTGCAGATCGTGCCGAACGCCGCCGGAGACCTTACCCTGAATTCGGTGGAAGCCCAGGGCAGCATTGCGGTTCTGCGGCTAGCGGCGGGGCGGCCGGGCGTTGTGTACTCCGTGCAGATCACCATTACCACCGCGGCCGGACGGATCATCGCGCGCGCGGTCTGGCTTCCCGTGTTGCCGTTGCTTGCCGGCGTGCCGAACCCGGCGGCGCTGACGTCTACCGCCGGGACGGCGATTTCCGATCAATGGGGAGATGCGATCCTCGTCGGCAGCTGACAGGTGCGGAACGGCGACCCGTTGAACGGTGTGGCCGCATAGCTCGGCCGACGGAGAAATCCGCGCCTACGTACATGGCACCTCGGAGGAGAGCCACCGAACCCCCGGTGACGAACCGGGGAGCGGCGCCTTCAACCACGGAAGGGAGTGCGAAGTGCCGACACTGGAACAACTGCCTCAGGCAACTGTCGCCAATCCGCAGGATTTGTTGTTGCTTGACCAGAACGGGCAGAGCGGTGCGGTATGCGTGGCGACGCTGCTCGGCGGAACGCAGCCACAGCTTACCCTCGCGAGCGGTGTGTTGCTCGGGCGGGTCAGCATTGGGCCGGGTGTCCCGGAGCCGGTTGGGTTGGGAAGTTCGCTCGCGATCGCCGGCGGCCAGCTTGTCATCGATACGAACGCCATCGCACCGGCCGAGTCACCCTCGTTCACGGGGGCGGTGCACATCGGCAATAGCGCCAGCTCACTCGGCTTCTTCGGCGCCAGCCCGTCCGCACGGCCTTCCGTAAGTGGCAGCCGTGGAGGCAATCCTGCGCTCGCGTCGCTGCTCGCGGCGCTCGCCGGGCTTGGGCTCGTCACCGACGCGAGCGTGCCGTGAGGCACTCCGTCACGTGCGACGGTGGCAGGGCAGGGGCAACGAGCGTGCCAAGGCGGTTGAGGAAAGTGGATGGAGCAGATGTCGGAGTGGATCTCATCGGTATTCGCGGCGATCATCAGCGCCATTCTGACGCATGCGTTCTCCATCATGCGGATGCGGGCCGAATGGCGGCGCGAGGCCGATGCCATCCAGCGGGCTCTCTGTCGGCAGGCAGCGAATGTGGCGGCGATGACGGGCGAGATCGCCACCGTGAGGCACGAATATGACGTCCGTCTCGCCGCCTTCGACAATAATATGGAGAAGTGCAGCAAGACATGCGCGCTGCATGTGACCGAATACGAAATCGACCAGAAACAGCAGAACCTGATGATTCGCATCGACGAGTTGCGACGCCGCGTGGTGGCACTGGAGGATCAGGTGCTGGGGTTCAATCTCGACGGGTCTCCGATCGCGCAGCCTATCACCGGCAGGCGCCAGCCATGAGCGGCTTCGAGCAGGCCCTGGCCATCGTCCTGCAATACGAAGGCGCCTACTCGAACGACGCTGCCGATCCGGGCAACTGGACCGGCGGCAAGGCGGGCGATGGCGAACTGCGCGGAACCAAGTTCGGCATCAGCGCCGCCGCCTATCCGGAAGAGGATATCGCCACTCTGAGCCGCGAACGGGCAGCGTCGCTATACCGGCGCGACTATTGGGAGCCGGTCTCCGGCGATGCGCTGCCTTTGCCGCTCGCGCTGCTCGTCTTCGACGCGGCGGTGAACAACGGGGTAAGTCGTTCGTGCATCTGGCTGCAGCGTGCGGTCGGTGCGCACGCGGATGGGCTGCTGGGGCCAGTAACGTTCGCCGCCGTGGCGCGGGCGGTCGAGACGCGCGGCATCGACAGCGTCTGCGCCGATTTCCACGCCCTGCGCCTAGTGTTCATGACGGAACTGCCGACGTGGCCGCATTTCTCCGCCGGTTGGGCACGCAGACTGAGCCTGCTGCCGTACCAGGCAGCCGAGTTGACGGCGAAGTAGGGTTTCAAGTCTGCTTCAGGCGGCGGAGGCTCCACCGAGATACGCTTCGCGAATCTGCGAATTCCCCCAGAGTTCGGCCGGCGTTCCCTGCACCAGCAGCTTGCCGGTTTCCAGAACGTAACCGCGGTCGGCGATGGAGAGTGCGATGTTGGCATTTTGCTCCACCAGCAGCACCGTAGTGCCCTGGCGGCGAATCTCGGTGACGATATCGAACACCTGCTGCACGACGATCGGGGCCAGGCCGAGGCTCGGCTCGTCGAGCAGGAGCAGGCGCGGCTTCGCCATCAGCCCGCGGGCGACGGCGACCATCTGCAACTGACCGCCGGAGAGCTTCCATCCCAGAGTGTGGCGGAGGCGCACGAGGTCGGGGAACAGCTCGAACTTCTCGTCCACTTCCCGCATCAGCACGGCCTTCTGCAGGCCTTTCCGGTTCGACGCGCCGAGGATGATGTTCTCCTCCACGGTGAGGCCGGGGAACACCCGGCGCCCCTCTGGAACATGCGATACGCCAAGGCGGACGATCGCCTCGGTGTGAAGGCCGAGCAGAGAGGTGTCGCCCAGGCGGAGCCCGCCGCTCACATGCGGCACCAGTCCGGAGATGGCGCGCAATGTCGTGCTCTTGCCGGCGCCGTTGGCGCCGAGCAAGGCGACGATTTCCCCCTCCTCGACCGAGAACGAGATGCCTTTCAGCACATCGCTGGCGTTGTAGCGGGCGGTGAGATTCTCAATATCAAGCAGCTTCATGGCGAGCCTCACCGAGATACGCGGCTACGACGTCGGGATGCGTCAGGACTTCCCTTGGAAGGCCGTCGGCGATCCGCCGTCCGAAATTCAGAACCGTGATGTAGTCGGCCACCTGCTCGACGAGGCGCATGTCGTGGTCGATGATGAGAATCGTCAGGCCGTGGCCCTTGAGCCGGCGCAGCAGTTCGCCGAGCTCGTGCTTCTCCGTGAGATTCAGACCGGCGCCCGGCTCGTCCAGAAGCAGAACGTCGGGGCTTGCGGCGAGCGCGCGCGCCACTTCCACATACCGCTGGTAGCCGTAGGAGAGATCCGCGACCTGCCGGTGCGCATCCCCGCGCAGGCCGACGAAATCAAGCGCGGCAAGCGCCCGTTCGACCACCGCCTGCGGATGCATGGCGACGTCGTTGTGCCGCCTCTCGGCGCCGACCATCACGTTTTCCAGCACGCTCATGCCACGGAACAGGCGGATGTTCTGGAACGTGCGGGCAAGCCCGACATGGTTGCGCCGGTGTGGCGCCGCATGCGTGACGTCGTTGCCGAGGAAGGTGACCTTGCCGCTTGTGGGGCGATAGAGCCCAGTGACCACGTTGATGAGGGTGGTCTTGCCGGAACCGTTCGGCCCGATGAGCGCGTGCACGGAGCCGCGGCGGACTTCCAGATCGACGAGGTCAAGAGCCTTCAGGCCGCCGAAGTGCTTCGACAACCCCTCGGTCTTCAGGAGAACCTCCGAACTGTCGCCGTTGTTGGTGGCAGCCAGCAGCGGCAGAGGCGCGACCTCCCCCTCGATCGGCCGGGCGCGCCGGCGCGCCCGTTGCAGGCTGATGCCCCACAGGCCTTCGGGAAGAAACACCATCAGCAGGATGACGGAGGCGCCATAGACCGCGAGATAGATCTGCTTCAGGAACCGCAGCCATTCCGGAAGAATAATGAGCAGCGAGGTGCCGATCAGCGAGCCGAACGGCGACTGGGAGCCGCCGAGCAGCGCCATGGTCAACAGCACGATCGATTCGCTGAAAGTGAACTGGTCGGGCGAGATGTACTGGAAGCCGCTGGCGAACAGGCCGCCGCCGATGCCGCCGATCAGCGCGGAGATGCCGAAGGAGATCACCTTGATGCCGAAGGAATTGACGCCGGCGGTGCTTGCGGCAAGCTCGTTATCGCGAACCGCCTGCATCGCCCGGCCAAGCCGCGTGGTCTTCAGGCGCCAGACGGCGAAAGTAACGAGGACCAGCGTCACCAGGCAGAGGGCGAGGAAGCGATGGCCGTTGGCGAGGCTGATGCCGAGGAAGGCGGGACGGGGGATGTTGCGCACGCCGTCCGGGCCGTTGGTCAGGCCTATCCAGTTGGTAAGCACCAGGGTGAGGATTTCCTGGAAGGCGATGGTGACCATCGCCAGGTAGTGTCCGCCGAGCTGGAGGCTGGCGACCCCGAGCAGCAGGCCGAGGACCATGGCGAACGCCGCGCTCAGCACCAGCGCCGGAAAGAAACCTAGGCCCAGGTGGGTGGTGCCGATGGCTACCCCGTAGGCGCCAAGCCCGAAGAAGGCGGCCTGCGCGAGCGAAATCTGCCCGCAGTAACCGAGCACCACGACCAGTCCGGAGACGGCAATGGCGTAGGTCGCCGCCTGCATGAAGATGTTGAGGTAGTATCCTTCCGCGGGAGCGAGGAAGGCGACGACGACGACCAGCACGAGCGCGCCGAGCGTCGGGAGCACGCCACGCCAGCGGCGGGCGGCAGCGTAATCAACACTCATGCTTTTTCAGCAACCTTTTCGCCAAAGAGACCCTGCGGGCGGACAGCGAGGAACGCGAGCACGATGAGGAAGGCGAAGGCATCCTTGTAGGGCACGGAGATGTAGGCCGCACCGAAGGTTTCGGCCACTCCCAGCAGCAGCCCGCCCACGATCGCCCCCGGGATCGAGCCGTAGCCGCCGATGATGTTGGCGGCGAAGGCCTTGAGCGCGATCGACCCGCCCATGCCGACGGAGACGAACAGGATCGGCCCCACAAGCACGCCAGCCACTGCACCGAGCGCGGCGCTGTAGGCGAAGGTGAGAAGGATCATGAAGACGACCGGAATGCCGAGCAGGCTCGCCATCTCCTTGTCTTGGTTGGTCGCCTGGATCTTTTTCCCGAGCAGCGTTTTTTCGAACACGAGATACTGGAGCAGAACCAGCAGGCTCGCCGTCGCCAGGATAGTGAGGTACTGGCTGTCCATGAACACACCGCCGACAGTGAATCCGGGCGAGTTGAAGACGCCGGGAAGCACCTGCGGCACGGGGCCGTAGAGATAGAGGACGATATTCTCGAGGAAGATCTGCGCCCCGATGGTGCTGATGATCACCGGCAGCGCGCCGCGGAAACGGAGAGGCCAATAGGTCGCGCCCGCGAACAGCACGCCGAAGATCGCCATCAGCAGGATCGTCAGCACGATCGCCACCGGGTACGGCAGACTGAAGACGTTGAGGCCGAGGACCAGCAGGTAGGCCCCCAGCATGGCAAAGTCTCCCTGCGCGAAGTTCACGATGTTCGCCGCGCAGATGAGGAGAACGAAACCCAGGGAAACCAGCGCGTAGACGGCGCCGATTCCCATGCCGGTGAACAGGAGCTGCAGGAACATTGCCATGATGGGGTGCCACCAACTCAGCTAGCGAAGTCGATGCGCTTGTCGAAAGCCCAGGTTCCTTTCTTGTTCTGCACGATGTTGTAGCCGTGCAGACCGTCGCCGTTCTGGTCGAAGTTGTAGGTGCCTTCCGTTCCCTTGTAGCCCTTGATCGCCATGATGGCGGCGCGGATCTTCTGCGCGTCCGTGCTCTTCGCCTCGTTGATCGCCATCGCCAGGATGTGCAGGCCGTCGTAGATCCAGGCGCTCTGGTTGTCGGCGGCAAGGTGGAAGCGCTTCTCGTAGGCGGTATAGTAGGCGGCGGCCTCGGGCGAGGCCTTCTTGTCGAAGTCGGTCACGCCGTAGACGCCCCACATCGCCGGCCCCGCGAGCTGACCCGTCGCGGTGTTGGTGACCGAGGCCGAGCCCACCCACGGAATGGTCACGCCAAGCTGGCGGAGCTGGCGGGCGAAGATGGCGACGTCGTTCTCGAACGTCACATAGCTGGCGAGGATGTCGGGGTTGGCCTGCTTCACCGCCAGCACCACCGGCGTGAAGTCGGCCGTCTGGTCGGCCGCGCCCTGCACTAGCACGGGCTTCACCCCGAGCTTGCCGAGGTTGTCCACCAGCGCCTTCATGCCGCCGGTGCCGAAGGCGTCGGTGGCATACACCACCGCCCACTTCTTTTTCTTCAGCGTGTCGATGCCGAAATTCGCCATCACTTTCGAAGAATAGTTGTCGTTCGGCCGCGTGCGGAAGAACCACGGATTGCCCGAATGCGTCAGCGCCGGGTCGGTGCCGCCGATGATCACCGGCTTGCCCGCCTTCTCCACGTCGGGGGAGATGGCGTTCACCTGCGTCGAGCGGATGGAGCCGGTATAGGCCACGCAGTCGCCGCGGCTGACCAGGCGGGAAAAGCCGAGCACGGCACCGGGGTTGGTGGTGGCGTCGTCCTCCACCACCCATTCCAGCTTCTTGCCGAGCACGCCGCCCTTGGCGTTGATTTCCTCGAGCGCCATGGTGGCGCCGTTGTGCATGAATTTGCCGGTCTCGGCGGCGGGACCGGTCAGCGGCACGATGCCGCCGATCTTGATGGTTGCCTCCGCGGCGCGGGCGAAGCGCAGCGGCGTAGCGGCGGCGAGGGCCGTACCTACCAGCGCGGTGCGACGAGTTAGACTCATGGATTCGTTCCTCTCTGTTCGGACGTCTTGGCAAGCCGAAACTGGCGCCCTCTTTGCCATCTCGTGCTGGCGAACGCAAGAGGCGGATGGTTCCGCTCCCATGTCGTTTCTAACTGCGCTGGGTCGCCGTTGATATTTCAGTAAGTTTGGTGTTGTTCATCCGGAGTGTGCCCACGGGCCGCAGTTATTTCTTGGTTATCCTGTCCAGCCATATGCCGCGAATATCTTGTTGCGGTCTGGCGCCGAAATGCGAAATGGCCTCCGCGGCGGCCAGACTGCCCAGTTCGCCGCAGGCGGCGAGCCTCTCTCCCGCGGTGTAGCCGGCAAGGAAACCCGCCGCGAAAGCGTCGCCGGCGCCGGTCGTATCGACTACCCGGGTCGGCATCGCCGGCACCCGCAAAAGTTCTCTTCCGGCAACGATCAGGCTGCCTTCCCCGCCGCGCGTAATTACCGCCAGGCCGATCTCCCTGCCGGCCTGGGCAGCGGCGGCGGTGGTATCCGCCAGTTCGTAGAGGGCGCAAATCTCGTCCTCGTTCGCGAACAGGATGTCGATGCCGCCGGCCAGCAGTTCGCGGAACGCTCCGCGGTGACGGTGGACGCAGAAGGAATCGGAGAGAGAGAGCGCGACCTTCCGCCCCTTCGCGCGGGCGATGGCGGCGGCATGGCGGAACGCCGCCTGCGCCACCGGCGGATCGAACAGATAGCCTTCGAGGTAGGTGACCGTGGCGGCGGCCACCAGTGCCTCGTCCACCGTGCCGGGCGCGAACGCCGTGGAGGCGCCGAGGTAGGTGTTCATGGTGCGCTGGCCGTCGTCGGTGACGGCGATCAGGCATCGCGCGGTGGCGTCGCCGCCGGCGAGCGGCGGCGTTGGAAAATGCACCCCGGCCGCCGCGATGTCGCGGCGGAACGCGGCACCGAGCGCGTCGTCGGCCACGATGCCGAGAAACGCCACGCTCGCACCCAGCGCCGAGGCGACGGCGCACGTATTGGCGGCGGACCCGCCGCTGCTCTCCTGGCCGGCGGGCATGTCGCGGTACAATCGCTCCGCGGTCGGGGCGTCGATCAGCGCCATCGCGCCCTTGGTCATGCCGTGACGATGCAGGAACGCCTCCGGCACCGCGGCCACCACGTCGACGATGGCGTTGCCGATCCCGAGCAGATCGAGGTGCGGCGGAGACGGGTTGGTGGCCACGGGCGCTCTCCTGGCAGGGGCGGAACTCGCTATCATCGCCTCGGCATGCGGGCAAGGCGGTGAAGCCGGCTGCCCGGCGCCCTGGCGGCGGCGGCTTCGCGGCCGCGGTGGTGGGGCGGGTGCTACGGCGGTGTTGTTCAGCGGGGGCTCGGCGTGTTAGGCCAATGCGGCCCATCCCCCTGCATGAAACGGAGCACCCGTGTTCAAGCGCCGCAAACCCGAAGAACCGCCGGTCAGCGAAGTCAACCCGAACAGCCCGCCGGGAACCGCGGGTGACCCGCCCTTCGGCGGCGTCGCGGGACACGCGGACGCCGGCACGCCTTACCGCCCGACCGATTCCGGCCTCGGTGTTCCCCCGTTCCGTCCCGCGCCCGCCAAGGAGGCGTCGCTCATGAACCGCCCGCCGCTTTCTCCTAACGCCCCGCCTTCCTCTCCGCTCGGCAGCGGAGCGATGCCCGCCGCGCGTCCGGGTCTGCCGCCCGTGCGCGCGCCTGGCCGCGAGCCGGCGGAAAAGCGCACCCTCGTCGTCGGGCACGGCATTTCCGTGCAGGGCACGGTTCAGGATGCCGAACGCCTCGTCGTCGAAGGCACGGTGGAGGCGTCGATGATCCACGCCACCGAGCTGGCCATCGCGCCGGGAGGCATGT
>JAJXZO010000248.1 GCA_021780035.1 Pseudomonadota bacterium | reverse complement strand
GCCCCTGGAATGCGCCGGCGTGGTAACCACTTGCTCTGCTGTTGGGGCGATGATGTACTTCATCGCGACGATGGGGGCGAGCCGCCCGGGAGGTATCCTGATGGTTCGGATGCGTTCTGTTCGTTCCGGCCTGCTGCTGGCCGGCCTGGTGGCGGGGGCGCTGCTGCCCGCCGCCGCGCAGGCCCACTGGCGCGGCCGGGTGTTCTTCGGCGTCGGGCCGGGCTGGGGTCCGCCGGCCTATTATTATCCGCCTCCGGTCTACATGGTGCCGCCGCCCGTCTACGCGCCGCCGCCGGCCGAATACGCGGCGCCACCGGCCGAGGCGGAAGGACCGCCGCCGATGGCTCAGGCCTGCTATGCCGGGCCGTGGGTCTGCCCGCTGCAACGCGCCATCCCGGCAGGCAATTCCTGCGCCTGCGAGGGGACCAACGGCCCGGTCTGGGGGCGCGCCCGCTGAGCGGCCCGCGCCTGCCGGCAGGAACACGCCCGTCACCGATCGGGGACTACGGCCTGATCGGCGACGGCACCACCGCCGCCCTGGTCTCGCGCCGCGGCAGCATCGATTGGCTGTGCTGGCCGCGCTTCGACAGCCCCGCCTGCCTTGCCGGCCTGCTCGGAACGGCCGGCCACGGCAGCTGGCACCTTGCCCCGGCGGAGGCCGGGCCGAGCGTCCGCCGCCGCTACCTGCCCGGCACGCTGGTTCTCGAGACCGTCTTCGCCACGCCTGAGGGCGAGGTGGCGGTGCTCGATTTCATGCCGGTCGGGCAGCAGGGTTCGCACGTCGTGCGGGTGGTGGAAGGCCGCAAAGGACGCGTGGCGATGGACATGCGGCTGTGGCTCCGCTTCGACTACGGCGCCACCATCCCCTGGGTGAGCCGGCTGGCCACCGGCGCGGTGCAGGCGGTAGCCGGACCGAACCGGGTGGTGCTGCGCGCGTCGGTGCCGCTTTCCGGCGAAAGCCTCAGTACCCACGCCGCGTTCGCGGTGGCGGCGGGAGAGCGGCTCGCCTTCACCCTGAGCTGGAGCGCGAGCCACGAGGCGCTGCCCGTGCCGCTCGATGCCGGGGCCGCGCTCGCCGCCACGCGCGGCTTCTGGCGCGACTGGCACCGGACAAGCCGGGCGCAGGGCCGTACCGGCGAGGTGGCGGGCCGCTCGCTCATCACGCTGAAGGCGCTGATTTTCGCGCCCACCGGCGGCATCGTCGCCGCGCCCACCACGTCGTTGCCGGAGTGGCCGGGCGGCGCCCGCAACTGGGACTACCGCTACTGCTGGCTGCGCGATTCCGCGCTTACCCTGCTGGCGCTGATGCGCGGCGGGCACTTCACCGAGGCGCAGGCCTGGGTGGACTGGCTGCACCGCGCGGTGGCCGGCACGCCCACGCAGGTGCAGCCGCTGTACGGGCTTTCCGGCGAGCGGCGGCTTGCCGAGTGGGAGGCGGAGTGGCTGCCCGGCTACCACGGCGCGCGGCCGGTGCGCATCGGCAACGCCGCGCACGGGCAGATGCAACTCGACGTCTATGGCGAGGTGGCGGAGACGCTGTGGCAGGCCCGCCTCGGCGGGCTCAGGCTGTCGCCGGCAAGCTGGGGGGTGCAGCGGGCCTTCACCAACCACCTCGCCGCCATCTGGCGCGAGCCGGACGAGGGCATCTGGGAGGTTCGCGGGCCGCGGCGCGCCTTCACCCACTCGCGGGTGATGGCCTGGGTGGCGTTCGACCGCGCTATCCGCAGCGCCGAGCGGTTCCGCCTGCCGGCGCCCCTTGCCCGCTGGCGGCAGGCAAGGGACGAGATCCACGCCGAGGTGTGCGCGCGCGGCTTCCATCCGGGCCGGAACGCCTTCACTCAGAGCTACGGGGCCGAGGTGCTCGACGCCGCGGTGCTGATGATGCCGCTGATGGGCTTCCTGCCGGCGGAGGATGCGCGCGTGCGGGGCACCGTCGCCGCCATCGAGCGGGATCTGCTGCACGATGGCTTCGTCCGCCGCTACGACACCGCCGCCGGCGCCGATGGCCTGCCGCCCGGCGAGGGCGCCTTTCTCGCCTGCAGCTTCTGGCTGGCCGACACCTACGCCGCCATGGGACGCCTCGACGAGGCGGAGGCGCTGTTCGCCCGCCTGTGCGGGGCGTGCAACGATCTCGGCCTGCTCGCCGAGGAATACGATCCCGCCGGCGGCCGCCTGCTCGGCAATTTCCCCCAGGCGTTCAGCCATGTCGGGCTGGTGAACACGGCGCTCGGCCTCGCCCGGGCAGGGGCTGGCAAGCCGCGCCGGGCTGCGGCACAAGGGGCTACCACGCCCGGGGAGGATGTGCCGTGATCGTCTGCTTCGGCTCCATCAATCTCGACCTGATCTTCCCGCTCGCGGCGCTGCCCGCGCCGGGGCAGACGGTGGCCGGGGAGCGGCTGGTGATCGAGCCTGGCGGCAAGGGCGCCAACCAGGCGGTGGCGGCGGCCCGCGACGGCGCGAAGGTGATGTTCGCCGGCGCCGTCGGCGGCGACGTCCTCGCCGACGGGGCACTTTCTCTCTTGCGCCAGAGCGGTGTCGATCTTTCCCGCGTCGCGGTGGTGGAAGGGGCGACCGGCTGCGCCGGCATCTGCGTGGACCCGCAGGGGCGGAACCAGATCGCCGTGGCCTCGGGGGCGAATCTGTTCGCCCGCGAGAGCGCGGTGGAGGCGGGGCTGCTTGCTCCCGGCACCACGGTGCTGCTGCAGAACGAATGCCGCCTTGCCGACGAGGCGGCGCTCATCCTGCGCGCCCGTGCCGCCGGCTGCCGCGTTGTGCTGAACCTCGCCCCCGCCGGGCCGATGCCGGAGGAGGCGCTCAAGGCGCTCGGCGTACTGGTGGTGAACGAGGACGAGGCGGCCTGGGTTGCCCGCCATCTGCGCGCGGAGGCCACTGCCGCCGGACTCCACCGTGCGCTCGGGGTCGATGTGGTGGTGACGCTGGGGGGCGAGGGGGTGGTCGCCGCAACCGCCGCCGGAGAGACACGGCTCGCCGCCCGCAAGGTGGCGGTTGTCGATACCACCGGCGCCGGGGACTGCTTCACCGGGGTGCTCGCCGCCGCGCTCGACCGCGGCGAGAACATGCGGGCGGCGCTCGCGCGCGCCAATGCCGCCGCCGCGCTCTGCTGCACCCGCCACGGCACGCAGGGCAGCATGCCGACCGCGGCGGAAACCGATGCCGCCTTGCGGGCGGCGGCGGTTGGGTGAACAACCCGGTCTGCAACCCAGCCGCGAGGAACCCGGCGCATGAACCCAGCGAACGCACCCTCCCCGCGGGAGCCCGCGGTGGCGGCGATCATGGCCTCGGCGGCCTACGGCAAGGCCATTGCCACGCTCGAGCGCGAGCACGACCGCACGGTGTCCGACATCGTGACGCTGACCGAAATCCCGTCTCCTCCCTTCGGCGAGCGGGTGCGTGCCGACGCGTATCTGGAGATGCTGCGCGCGCATGGGCTGGCCGAGGTGCAGGCGGACGGCGTGGGCAACGTCATGGGGCTGCGTCCGGGCCGCGAGACGGGGCCGCTGGTGGTGGTGGCCGCACACCTGGATACCGTGTTCCCTGCCGGAACCGACGTGCGGGTGCGGCGCGAGGGCACCCGCCTGTTCGCCCCCGGCGTGGGCGACGACAGCCGCAGCCTCGCCGTGCTGCTCGCCTTCGTCCGCGCGCTGGATACCGCCGGCATCCGCACGAAAAGGCCGATCCTGTTCGTGGGCGACGTAGGCGAGGAGGGGCCGGGCGACCTGCGCGGCATGCGCCACCTGTTCCGCGCCGGCCCGTTCGCGGGAAAAATCGGCGACTTCATCACCGTGGACAGCCCCGACATGGACGGCGTGGTCGTGCGCGGCGTCGGCTCGAAGCGCTACCGCGTCACCTTCCGCGGTCCGGGCGGGCACAGCTACGGCGCCTTCGGCCTGGTGAACCCGATGCAGGCGATGGCGCAGACGGTGATGGAACTGGGCCGCACCGCCGTGCCGGCCGACCCGCGCACCACCTATTGCGCCAGCGTGGTGGGCGGCGGCACCTCGGTGAACGCCATTCCCGATGCGGTGTGGCTCGAGGTCGATCTCCGCTCGCAGGATCCGCAGGAACTGGCGCGCCTCGAAGCGCGCTTCCTCCGCATCGTCGAGGCGGCGGTGGATGCCGAGAACCACGCCCGCTCGGTGCGCGAGGGCGAAG
>JAJXZO010000219.1 GCA_021780035.1 Pseudomonadota bacterium | reverse complement strand
AGGCCGGGGAAAGCCAGTGGGTGGAGCGGGGCGGCCGCCCGCAGTCCGCCTCCCGCGGCGCGCATCGCGGCCTGCTGCGACCGGCGCCGCTGCTCACGAACGCCGAGCCGTTCTGGGGCTCGCAGTACGACCCCACCGCCGGGTCCTCCCGCCAGCCGGCCAGCCCCTCGGAGGCCGAAGCCGACACCATGGTCGCCGCCAACCTCGGCGTCGCCTCCCTGCCGCTCGCGCTCACCGGCGGCACGCTGGCCACGGCGCTCGCCGCCGATCCCCGCGGCAAGGCCGATCTCGCGCAACTCCACCAGGACCTCTCCTGGCTCGCCGGCCATCCCGCTCCCCCCGTGTTCTGGGGCTGGTACCAGGAAGGCTACGGCCACGAGCCGTACGATCCGCCGGGCATCGCCACGCACGTCGGCTACGCGGCGCACCGCAACGGCGCGCAATATTTCGGCTACATCGCCAACACCCCGGCTTTCGCCGCCTCGCTGCACGGCCTCGGCGTCTTCTTCGCCATGCTGGCGAACGGCACGCTGCCGGCGAAGGGCGTGTTCTTCGTTGAGGGCGGTTTCACCAACCTCACGGGAAGCCGCCCGCCGATCGAGAACCCGGATTTCCCCGCCCCGCTCACCCCGGCCGACCGCGCCACCATCACGCGGGCCAAGCAGGGCGACGACGACCACCCCGCCACCGCCGACCGCATGATCAGCGAGGCGCTCGCCGCCAGGGTAGTGAACGCCGTCGCCGCGCGCCCGGAAATCTGGCGCCATAGCCTCATTCTCGTCGTCACGCCGGCCTCGGCCGGCGACTACGACCACGTTCCCCCGCGCATCCTCGCCCTCGGCCCCGATGGCCTGCCGCTCGCCCGCGGCCTCCGCGTGCCGCTGATCCTCATCTCCCCCTTCGCGCGGGCGCACGCGGTGGCGCACGCCGAGGGCGACGTCGCCGCCGTGCTCGAGTCGATCGAACAGATCTTCGCCCTGCCCGCGCTCGCCACCCTGCCCGACGAAAGGGCGGTGCTGGCCAAAGGTGCGTCCTTCCGCGCCGCCGTCCCCGATGATTTTGTCCAGCGCCATCTCGGCCCGCGCGATCTGCACACGCCGGCCGCCGACGACCTGCTCTCCGGGTTCGACCCTGCCCGGCTCGCCGGCACGGCACCGCCGTTGCCGGCCCGCTACGCCCGCATCGATGCCGCGACGGTGAACGAATTGCCGCCCTACGGCGGCAAGGGCTGCAAGGCCATCGGCGTCACGCCCACCGATGTCACGCTCGGCATCCGGGATGCTCCGCCGCCCGGCTTCAACCCGCTGCCGGAAACCCTGCCCGCCGACAACTGAGCCACCGCGATCCTCAGCGCGCCAGCCAAGCGTCGAAGCGCGCCTGCAACTCCACGCCGTGCTTCTGCCAGAATCCCTCGTCGAGGAGCAGCGTGCCCTCGTTTGCGGTCGGCGACACGGCGGCCATGTCGGGGGCCAGGCTCTTGTTTGCGTCCTTTGCCACGCCGCCCAGCGCGCCAAGGCGCGGCAGCGCCGACTGCACCTTGGGGTCGGAAGCGAACGCGAGGAACGTCTGCGCGGCGGCGAGGTTGGGCGCGTCTTTGGGAATTGCCCAGTAGCCCAGCGTCACCAGCCCGCCGTTCCACTGCACGCCGAAGGCGTGGCCGCCGCTGCGGTCCGCGCGCACCACCTCCGCCGCCGGGGCGCTGCTCATCAGCACGGCGCCGGAACGGAGCAGGTGCGCCGCGTCGTCCTTCCCCGGCGTCCACCAGACGATATAGGGCTGCAACTGGTCGAGCCGGCGGAACGCCCGGTCTATGCCTTCCTTGGTGCCGAGCACGTGGTACACGTCGCCGGGCGCGACGCCGTCGGCGAGCAGCGCGATCTCCAGCGTGCCGCGCGGCGTGCGGCGCAGGCCGCGCTTGCCGGGCACCTTGGCCACGTCCCAGAAATCCTGCCAGCTGGGAGTGCCCTGGAACTTGCCGCGATCCCAGGAAAGCACGATGGCGTTGGCATAGGCGCCCTCGCCGCACTCCGTCACCGCCTCGGGCAGCAGGCGGTCGCGATTGCCGATCGCTTTCCAGTCCAGCTTCCGCACGTCGCCCTTCGCGCAGGCGGCGAGCAGACTCTGCCCGCCAAGCTGCACCACGTCGGCGCCCGCGCCGGCGTCGCCGGCGGTGAACGGCACGGAGTCGCGCTGCAGCACGCTCACCTTGGTTCCGGTGGCGACGAAGGGATCGACGTAGACATGCAACAGCGCCTCGCCGGTGGCGCCCGGCTTCACCGCCACCGTGAGTCCCTGAGCCAAGGCCGCAGCCGGGCCGGCGCAGGCCAGCAGCCCAGCCAGCAGAACGGCGCGCAACGTCATCTCCTTCGTTCCCACTCCCGGGAGAATCCCCGGCCGCCCCCGGCCGCGTGCAGCGTGCCCGGCGCCGCAGTTTCCGCAAATACCGCGCGCACGGCAATGGCCTCCGGGGCCGATCGGGGCAATATTGTTGCCTTTCTCCACCCGCAGGGGTCGACGCATGCCAGACGCTCCCGTCATCGCCGCACGCCAGGGCCGCATCGGCCACCTGCTGCTCGACCGCGCCGGCGCGCTCAACGCGCTCGATCTCGGCATGATCCGGGCCATTCGCGCCGCACTCGACTCCTGGCGGCTCGATCCCTCCGTGCATGCCGTCGTCATCGAGGGCGCCGGCCCGCGCGCCTTCTGCGCGGGCGCCGACATCCGCGCCTTGCGTGCCCTCGTGCTCGCCGGCGCGCACGAGGACGTCGCCGCCTTCTTCCGCGAGGAATACGCACTGAACGCCGCCATCGCCCGCTACCCGAAGCCCTATGTCGCGCTGATCGACGGTATCTGCATGGGCGGCGGCATCGGCGTCTCGGTGCACGGGCGCATCCGCGTCACCACCGAATCCGGCCTGTTCGCCATGCCGGAAACCGCCATCGCGCTCTTCCCCGACGTCGGCACCACGCACATCCTGTCCCGCCTGCCGGGTGCGCTCGGCATGTTCCTCGGCCTCACCGGCCAGCGCCTCGCCGGGGCCGACGCGGTGCACGCGGGACTGGCCACCCACTTCGTCCCGCGCACCTCCCTCGCGGCCCTGCGAGACTCCCTTGCGGCGGAGGGTGTCGCCGCGGTGGCCGCCTTCGCTGAAACCCTGCCGCCGTTCTCCCTCGCGCCGCACCGCGCCGCGATCGACCGCTGCTTCTCCGCCCCGACCCTGGCCGGCGTCCTCGCGGCCCTCGCGGCCGAAGCCGCCGCCGACCCCTGGACCGGAGAAACGCTGGCCACACTCCGCGCCCACTCGCCCTCGGCGCTCTCCTGGACCTTCGCCGCGCTCCGCCGCGGCGCCTGCCTGGAACTGGAAGCGGCCCTCGCCGCCGAACTGGCGCTCACCGGCCCGGTCACCCGCCACCCCGATTTCGCCGAGGGCGTGCGCGCCATGGTGGTGGACAAGGACCGCGCCCCGCGCTGGTCGCCCCCGACGGTCGAGGCAGTCAACCCGGATCTGATCGAAGCGATGCTGCGCGCCTGAGGCCGCCTCAGCCTTCGGGCCAGGAGGCGATCGCCGCCAACTCGCGCTCCGGCCGCTCCGCCACCGTCCGCTGCAACCCCGCGTGCACGGTGCCGGCGTTGCCGTCGAGCGACAGCGCGTCGCCCTCGGCGAACGCCACCCCGCCGATGCGGCAGCGCTTTTGCGCGAGGTCGATCTCGAGCGAGGCACACCCCACTAGGCACACGCGCCCGAGCTGGCGCGCCACCACCGCCGCGTGGCTGGTCCTGCCGCCGGTGGCGGTGAGAATCCCCGCCGCCGCCGCCATGCCGGCGATGTCCTCGGTCAGCGTCTCGCGCCGCACCAGGATCACCGGCCCGCTCTTCGCCATCCGCGCGGCGGAGGCGGCATCCAGCGCGATGCGCCCGCTGGCCACGCCGAGGCTCGCCACCTGCGCCGTCGCGATCGGCGCGGGGGCGCCAACGAAACGGGTGCGCGCCACGGTGCCGAGGTCGATGCCCGCCAGGAGCCGCCGCCCTTCCGCGGCATCGAGCAGCCCTTCCTTCACCAGATCGACGGCGATGCGAAGCGCCGCCCACTCCGTGCGCTTGGCGCGGCGCGTCTGCAGCAGCCACAGCGTGCCGTTCTGCAGGGTGAACTCGAAATCCTGGGCGTCGCCGAACAGCC
>JAJXZO010000057.1 GCA_021780035.1 Pseudomonadota bacterium | reverse complement strand
ACGCGGTGGCCGTCGGCGACGAAGCGCCGCGCGAAGGCGGTGCCGAAGCCGGCGGAGGCGCCGGTGACCAGGATGGTTTGCTGCCGCATGGTTTCCTCCCGTCAGCTGCGAGCGACGATCTCGGCCAGCGCCTTGCCCACTTCCGCGGTGCCGGCGGTGCCGCCCATGTCGCGCGTGCGCGGGCCCTTCTCGCGCAGAAGCGTCTCGATGGCGCCGACGATGGCGTCGGCGGCGGCCTTCTCGCCCAGGTGCTCGAGCATCATCGCGCCCGACCAGATCTGCCCGATCGGGTTGCAGATGAACTTGCCGGCGATGTCGGGCGCCGAGCCGTGCACCGGTTCGAACATCGAAGGGTGCTTGCGGTCCGGGTTGATGTTGGCCGAGGGCGCGATGCCGATGGAGCCGGCCACCGCCGGGCCGAGGTCGGAAAGGATGTCTCCGAACAGGTTGGAGCCCACCACCACGTCGAACCAGTCCGGGTGCTGCACGAAATTGGCGCAGAGGATGTCGATGTGGAACTGGTTGACGCTGACCTCGGGATACTGCTTCGCCATCAGGGCGAAGCGCTCGTCCCAGTACGGCATGGTGTAGGTGATGCCGTTCGACTTGGTGGCCGAGGTGAGCTTCCTGCGCGGGCGCGAGCGGGCCAGTTCGAAGGCGTATTTCAGCACCCGGTCGATGCCGTGGCGCGTCATCACCGTGATCTGGCTGGCGAACTCGCGGTCGGTGCCCTCGAACGAGCGGCCGCCCACCGAGGAATACTCGCCCTCGGTGTTCTCGCGCACGACGTAGAAGTCGATGTCCTTCTCGGTGCGGTCGGCGAGCGGCGTGCGCACGCCCGGCATCAGCCGGCAGGGGCGGAGGTTCACGTACTGGTCGAAACCGCGACGGATGGGGATGAGCAGCCCCCAGAGCGAGATGTGGTCGGGCACGCCGGGCCAGCCGACGGCGCCGAGGAACACCGACTCCGATTCGCGCAGCTGGTCCAGCCCGTCGGGCGGCATCATGGCGCCGGTGCGCTGGTAGGTCTCGCACGACCAGTCGTAGTGGGTGGTCTTGAGCGAGAAGCCGAAGCGGGTGGCGGCGGCTTCCAGCACGCGCAGCCCCTCGGGCACGGTTTCGCGGCCGATGCCGTCGCCCGGAATGGCGGCGATGCGGTAGGTCTTGCTCATTTTCCTTGCGTCTCCTTCGCGGCAGCCGGCCCGGCGCGGGCGTTCGCGCTCCCCGGGCGGCGGCGGCAGGATGAGCGGGGCGGGCGGAGCGGTCAATCCGTTCCGCGCGGCCCCGGCCGTTCACGCCGATGGACGCCCGCGCCGCGAGCGGCTAATGGGGGCGAGGCAGGAGGGTTGCGATGGCGAAAGCAGACATGACCGGCGGGCATCCGAGCGACTGGGACCGCGACGCGGCACTGATGGCCGCCTCGATCCTGCTCGAGATCAAGGCGATCAACTTCCGGCCCGAGGAACCCTACACCTTCACCTCCGGCTGGAAGTCGCCCGTGTACATCGACTGCCGGCGCATCATCTTCTTCCCGCGCGCGCGGGCGAAGATCTGCGAGCTCGGGGTGGAGAAGATCGGCCGCAACATCGGCTACGAGAGCATCGACGTGGTGGCGGGCGGCGAAACCGCCGGCATCCCCTTCGCCGCCTGGATCGCCGACCGCATGCTGACGCCGATGGCCTATGTGCGGAAGAAGCCGAAGGGGTTCGCCCGCAACGCCCTCATCGAGGGCGACGTGCCGGAGGGCAAGCGCACGCTGCTGGTGGAGGATCTCACCACCGACGGCATGAGCAAGGTCCAGTTCTGCCAGGCGCTGCGCGACGCGGGCGCCATCGTGGACCACACCTTCGTGGTGTTCTTCTACGGCGTGTTCCCCGGCGCCTTCGACACGCTGAAGCGGATGCAGATCAGCCTGCACCACCTCTGCACCTGGTGGGACGTGCTGGAGGCGTGCCGGCAGCGGCCGTATTTCTCGCCGGAGGCGCTGGGCGAGGTGCGGCGCTTCCTGGAAAACCCGGTGGCGTGGTCGGCGGCGCACGGCGGCGTCGCCTCGGCCGAGGAGGCCGCCGCCTACAAGCGCAAGCAGGCCTGAACACGGCGCCCGCGGGCGTTGCGTGCCGGCGGGCAAGCCCCTAACTTCCGCGCCCATGACCGACGAGGTGCGTATCGCGCTGGCGCAGATCAACCCGCACGTGGGCGCGGTGCGGGACAATCTTGCCCGGCTGCGGGCCGCGCGCGCCGAGGCGGCAAGGCAGGGCGCGGACCTCGTGGTGGCGCCGGAGTTCTCCATCGCCGGCTACCCGCCCGAGGACCTGGTGCTGAAGCCCGCCTTCGTCTCCGCCTGCGAGCAGGCGCTCGGGGAACTGGCGGCCGATACGGCCACGGGTCCGGCGATGATCGCCGGCGGGCCGTGGCGGCACGAGGGCAGGCTGCACAACGCCGCCTTCCTGCTGGAAGGCGGGCGCGTCGCCGCCGCGCGCGCCAAGCACGAACTGCCGAACTACGGCGTGTTCGACGAGAAGCGGCTGTTCGCCCCCGGCCCGCTGCCCGAGCCGGTGGACTTCCGCGGTCTGAAGCTCGGGCTGATGGTTTGCGAGGACTGGTGGTTCGAGCCGGTCAGCCGCCGCCTCTGCCACGCCGGCGCCGACCTGCTGCTGGCCATCAACGCCAGCCCCTTCGAAGTGGACAAGCAGAAGGCGCGGGTGGAACTGGCACGGAAACGCGTGGCCGAGTGCGGCCTGCCGTTCGCCTTCTGCGGCCAGGTGGGCGGGCAGGACGAACTGGTGTTCGAGGGCGCCTCCTTCGTGCTGGACGCGGCGGGGAAACTCGTCGTGCAGCTTCCCTTCTTCGCCGAGAGCGTGGCGATGACGGAGTGGCGGCGGCAGGACGGGCGGCTTTCCTGCGCCGGCGGGCCGCTTTCGCCCGACCCCGGGCGGCTTGGCGGCATCTACCAGGCGATGATGCTGGGGCTCGCCGACTACGTGAACAAGAACGGCTTCCCCGGGGTGATCCTCGGGCTTTCGGGCGGCATCGACAGCGCGCTCTCCGCCGCCGTGGCGGTCGATGCCCTGGGGCCGGGGCGCGTGCGCGCCTTCATGATGCCCAGCCCCTACACCAGCCGCGACAGCCTGGAAGACGCCGCCGCCTGCGCCGCCCGCCTGGGCATCGGCTGCGACACGCTTTCCATCACGCCCGCGATGGAGGCGTTCGGCGCCATCCTTTCCCCGGTGTTCGCCGGGCGCGGCGCCGACATCACCGAGGAGAACGTGCAGTCGCGGGCGCGCGGCCTCATCCTCATGGCGATCTCGAACAAGCTCGGCGCCATGCTGCTCACCACCGGCAACAAGAGCGAGATGTCGGTGGGCTATGCCACCCTCTACGGCGACATGTGCGGCGGCTATTCCGTGCTGAAGGACATCTACAAGACCACCGTGTTCGAGCTGGCCCGCTGGCGGAACGAGAACCTGCCCGCGCGCGCCCTGGGGCCGGAGGGGGCGGTGATGCCGGAGCGGGTGATCACCAAGGCGCCGAGCGCCGAGCTTCGCCCCAACCAGACCGACCAGGATTCGCTGCCGCCGTACGCGGTGCTCGACGCCATCCTCGAGGGGCTGGTGGAGGGCGAGCGCGGCGCCGATGCCCTGGTGGCGGAGGGCTTCGACCGCGCCACCGTGCTGCGCGTGTGGCGGATGCTCGACCGCGCCGAATACAAACGCCGGCAGGCGCCGCCGGGGGTGAAGATCACCCCGCGTGCGTTCGGCCGCGACCGGCGCTATCCTCTCACCAACGGCTTCACGAGGCTGGTGTCATGAGCGATCTGTTCGCCCCGGCCGGGGGCTGGCGTGTGCGCATTCTCGATCTCTCCGCCACCGGCACCGAGCGCGTGCTGGAGGAAGTGGGAGGCTTCCCCAGCCTGATGGTGGCGAACGCCTTCGCGCGGCGCTACGTGCGCGACAGCGTCGAGCGCTGCCGCGGCGACGGCGCCTCGGGCCGCGCCGTGCTCGACGCCTGGTTCGCCTTCGGCGAGGACGCCGAGGTGGTCGATGCCGGCGAGCAGGGCTGGCGCAGCCACAACGAACTGCACGATTTCGCCGCCCGCCCGGCCGGCGCCGAGGAGTGCGACTGGCGCTCCATCGATCCGCGCCGCCACCGCGAGGACGACAGCCCATGACCGCGCCGCGGCTGCGCATGGCGGTCCCCGTGGGCGCCCCGCTGCCGCTCTCTCTCGCCCGCATCGTCCTGGCCAACTGGCTGTTCGCACGCGGCCACGCCGGGCAGGTGACGCTGCGGCTGGAGGACGCGCGGGCGGAAGAACAGGGCGAGGGCGCGGAGGGAGTGGCGCACGACCTCGCCTGGCTCGGCCTCGACTGGGACGGCGTGACCGGGCAGGGCACGAGCGCGGAGCGCATCGCCCGGGCGGCCGAGGCGCTGAAGGCGAGCGGGCGGCTCTATCCGTGCTTCGAGTCGCCGCACGAACTGAAGGCGAAGCGGGCGCGCCGGCTGCGGCTGGGGCAGTCGGGCAGCTACGACCGCGCCATGCTGAAGCTGTCCCCGGAACGCCGCGCCGCCGCCGAGGCCGGGGGCAAGCGCCCGTATTGGCGCTTCCGCCTTTCCGGAGACACGGTTGCCTGGGACGACTTGGTGCTCGGCCGCCAGCAGGTGGCCCTCGGCACGCTTTCAGACCCGGTGATGCTGCGCGCCGACGGCACGCCGGTGCCGGCCTTCGCCGGCGCGGTGGAGGACATGGCTTCCGGCATCACCCATGTCATCCGCGGCGCCGATCTGCTTCCCACCACCGCCGTGGCCCGCGACCTCGCCCGCGCTTTCGGCCACGATGCCGCCGCCATCGCCTACGCGCACCTGCCGGCGGCCGATTCCGGCGAGGAGGGGCTCGGCGCCCGCCACGCCCACCACTTCACCGTGCGCGGCCTGCGCCATCGCGGCATCGAGCCGGATGCGCTGGTGGGCTACCTCGCCCGCCTCGGCACCACGGGCGAGGCGCACCCCGGCACGCCGGCGGAGCTCGCCTCCGAGTTCAATCTCGCCGCCATCGGCCGCAAGCCGCCGCGCTTCGAGTGGCGGCGGCTGCTCGCCGCCAACCGCCAGGCGCTGGCGCGGCTTTCCTTCGACTGCGTGGCGCCGCGATTGCCGAACGGCTGCACCGAGGCGTTCTGGCAGGCGGTGCGCGGCAGCCTCGACCTTCTGTCCGAGGCGCGCGGCTACTGGGATGTGGTGGCCGGCACCATCGTGCCTCCGGTGATCGCGGGCGAGGCCGAGTTCCTGCGCGCCGCGCTTTGCGCCCTGCCCACCGAGCCGTGGGACGCCTCCGTCTGGGCCCGGTGGACCGGGGCCTTGAAGCAGGCCACCGGCCGCACCGGGCGGAGCCTCACCGTGCCGCTGCGCCTCGCGCTTACCGGCGAGGAGGAGGGGCCGAACCTGCAGGCGCTGCTGCCGCTGATCGGCCGTTCCCGGGTGGCACAGCGGCTCGCGGTGGCGGCGGCCTGAACGTTCCGCGCCCAGGCGTTGCGGCGGCGGCCTTGCTCCGGGCCGGCCGCGGCGCCACTCTGGCGGCGCAACGATGAGGAGTCCGGGCGATGAGCGAATGGGTGACGGTGTGCGAGGTCGGCCCGCGCGACGGGCTGCAGATCGCCCACGGCATCATGCCCACGGCGGCAAAGACGCGCTGGATCGCGGCGATGGCCGCCGCCGGCCTGCGCGAGATCGAGGTGGGCAGTTTCGTGCCGCCGAAGCTCATTCCGCAGATGGCCGACACGGCCCAGGTGGTGCAGGCGGCGCGGACGATTCCGGGGCTGCTGGTGGCGGCGCTCGCCCCGAACCTGAAGGGCGCGCAGAACGCCTACGCCGCGGGCGCGGCGCGCGTCACCGTGCCGGTCTCGGTGAGCGAGGGGCACAGCCGGTCGAACACCAACCGCGCTCCCATGGAACAGGTGGCCGAGGTCGGCCGCATCGCCGCCTGGCTCGCCGAGCAGCCGCGGCGGGTGATCCTGGAGGCCGGCTGCGCCACCTCTTTCGGCTGCTCGATCGACGGCGAGGTGCCGACCGCGGCGGTGGCGAAGGTGGCGGAGGGGCTGGCCCGCGCGGGGGTGGACACCATCGCGCTCGCCGATACCGTGGGCTGGGGCAACCCGGCGATGGTGCACGAGCGGGTGCGCGCGGTGCGCGCCGCCGTGGGGGACAAGCTGCAGAAGCTGCACCTGCACGACACGCTGGGGCTCGGGCTGGCCAACGCCCTGGCCGGACTGGAAGAGGGCATCCGCGCCTTCGATTCCGCGCTCGCCGGCCTGGGCGGCTGCCCGTTCGCGCCCGGTGCGGCCGGCAACATCGTCACCGAGGACCTCGTGTTCCTGCTGGAAAGCATGGGGCTCGCCACCGGCGTCTCGCTTCCCGAGCTGCTCGCCACCCGCGAGCTTCTCGCCGCCGGCCTGCCTGGCGAGCCCTTGCGCGGCGCGCTCGGCCGCGCCGGCCTGCCGAAGACCTTCCACCCTGCCCGCTGAGGGAGTTTCCGAAAATGACCGCGCTGCCGCTTTCCCGCTTCCGGGTGGTGGAATTCGCCCACATGGTGATGGGGCCGACCTGCGGCCTCGTGCTTGCCGACCTCGGCGCCGACGTGATCAAGGTGGAGCCCGCGCCCGAGGGCGACAACACCCGCCGCCTGCTCGCCTCCGGCGCCGGCTTCTTCGCCATCTCCAACCGCAACAAGCGCAGCCTCGCGGTGGATATGAAGACGCCCGAGGGAATCGCCCTGGTGCGGAAGCTGCTGGCCGGCGCCGACGTGATGGTGGAGAACTTCCGCCCCGGCGCCATGGAGCGGCTCGGGCTCGGCTATGAAGCGGTGCGCGAGCTGAACCCCCGCCTCGTCTATTGCTCGATGAAAGGTTTCCTGCCCGGCCCCTACGAGCACCGGGTGGCGCTCGACGAGGTGGTGCAGATGATGGCCGGGCTCGCCTACATGACCGGCATTCCGGGCCGGCCGCTGCGCGCCGGCACGTCGGTGAACGACATCATGGGCGGCATGTTCGGCGTCATCGGCATTCTCGCCGCCCTCACCGAGCGCGAGAGGACCGGGGTGGGGCGGCACGTGCAGTCGGCCCTTTTCGAGAACGACGTGCTGCTGGTGGCGCAGCACATGGCCGAGTACGCGGTGACCGGCACCGAGCCGCCGCCGATGTCGCAGAAGCGGCCGACCTGGCCGATCTACGACATCTTCGACGCGAGCGACGGGCAGGTGTTCGTCGGCGTCGTCACCGACACGCAGTGGAAGGTGTTCTGCGAGGCGTTCGGCCTCGCCGGGCTCGCCGCCGACCCGGAGCTGCAGACGCAGCAGCAGCGGGTGCGGGAGCGGGCGCGCACCCTGCCGGTGGTGGCGGAGGCCTTCCACACCTACACCAAGGCGGCGCTGATGGAGAAGTGCGACGCGCTGGGCCTGCCGTTCGCGCCGATCGCCCGGCCGGTGGAACTGTTCGACGACCCGCACCTCAACAACTCGGGCGGGCTGCTGCCGCTGACGCTGCCCGACGGGCGGAAAGTGAACCTGCCGGCGCTGCCGCTGGCGTTGGACAGCGAGCGCCTCGGCGTGCGCCGCGACCTGCCGGCGGTGGGCGAGCACGACGCCGAGATCGCCCTCGAACTCGGCTACTCCGAGGCGGAGGTGGCGGCGATGCGCGAGAAGGGCGTGCTGGTGTAGCGCGGACGCGCGACTCGCGGAGCCGGGCTTTGGCGAATCGCGAGACGCCGAGTGGCGAGTCGCTTTCGCCATTGATTCTCCCGCGCCGGACCGTTACCGGGCGGGAGTGACCAAGGCTCCCCGAACCCGATCGAACTTCCGCGTGCAAGGCCGGTCCTTCCTGGTCCTCGTGCTGAGGCCGGAGCCGCCGGTCGAGCAGTGGCTCGCCGACCTCGACGCAAGGGTGGCGCAAAGCCCGGCCTACCTCAGCGGCAAGCCGGTGCTGGTCGATCTCAGCGGCGTCACCGCCGCCGACGCCGACCTGCCGGGGCTGGTGCGGGCGCTGCAGGGGCGGGGGTTGCGCATCCTCGCCGTCGAGGGGGGCGATCCTTCCTGGACAGGCGGCGCCGAATGGGGCCGCGCCCTGCCTGGCGGCCGCCCCGTCGGCGAGGTGGCGGTGCCCGAGGCGCCGTCCGCCGAGGCGGCCGAGCCGCCGCCGGTGGAGCCGGCCGGCCTGGTGGTGGCCGAGCCGGTGCGTTCCGGCCAGTCGGTGATCTACCCGCAGGGCGATGTCACCATCATCGGCTCCGTCGCCTCCGGCGCGGAGGTGTTTGCCGGTGGCTCGGTGCACGTCTACGGTACGTTGCGCGGGCGCGTGGTCGCCGGTTTCGTCGGCAATCCGGCGGCGCGCGTGTTCTGCCAGCGGCTGGAGGCGGAATTGGTGGCGATCGACGGCGTGTGGCGCACCGCCGACGACATGGACCCCGCGTTGCGCGGCCGCGCCGTGCAGGCGTGGCTGGAAGGCGGCGCCATCGCGATGGCCGCCCTGGACTGACCGGGGCGAGGGAGAAGGATGCAGATGGCGAAGGTTCTGGTGGTGACGTCGGGCAAGGGGGGGGTTGGCAAGACCACCTCGGCGGCCGCTCTCGGCGCCGCGCTGGCGCAGACAGGGCTCAAGGTGGCGGTGGTGGACTTCGACGTCGGCCTGCGCAACCTCGACCTGGTGATGGGCGCCGAGCGGCGGGTGGTGTTCGACCTCATCAACGTCATCCAGGGCGACGCCAAGCTGGCGCAGGCACTGATCCGCGACAAGCGGGTGGAGTCGCTGCACCTGCTCGCCGCCTCGCAGACCCGCGACAAGGACGCGCTGACGCCCGAAGGCGTCGCCCGCGTCATGGGGGAACTGCGCGACAAATTCGACTGGGTGATCTGCGACAGCCCGGCCGGCATCGAGCGCGGCGCCACCCTGGCCATGCGCCACGCCGACCAGGCGGTGGTGGTGACGAATCCGGAGGTGTCTTCGGTGCGGGATTCGGACCGCATCATCGGCCTGCTGGATTCGAAGACCGAGCGCGCCGAGAAGGGCGAGCGCATGCCGAAGCATCTGCTTCTCACCCGCTACGACACCGGCCGCGCCAGCCGCGGCGACATGCTGAAGACCGAGGACGTGCTGGAGATCCTCTCCATCCCGCTGCTCGGCATCATTCCGGAAAGCCAGGACGTGCTGCGCGCCTCCAACCTGGGCGCGCCGGTGACGCTGAACGACCCGGCGAGCGCGCCGGCCCGCGCCTACAGCGACGCCGCCCGGCGGCTGCTGGGCGAGGAGGTGCCGATGGTGATTCCGGAGCCCAAGCGCAACCTGGTGCAGCGCCTGTTCGGTCGGAGGGTGGCGTGAGATTGCTCGACTTCTTCCTCGCGCGCCGGGGCTCGGCGCCGGTGGCGCGGGAGCGGCTGCAGATCGTGCTCGCGCACGAGCGGGCGCTGAGCGGCGCATCGGGGGAACTGGTGCGGCTGCTGCAGGAGGAGATCCTGGCGGTGGTGGCGCGGCACATGCGCATCGAGCGCGACATGGTTCACATCAAGCTGGAGCGCGGCGCCTCCATCTCCACGCTCGAGATCGACATCCAGATGCCGGCCACCACCGCGCCGGCCCACTAGCGGCGCGGGCCCCGGCCTCAGGCGTCGAGGTTCGCCAGCACGTCGAGCCAGGCGACGGTGAAGCTGCCCGGCCCGTGCGAGTAGACCATCGCTGTCTCGGCGGCGGTGGAGAACACCGCCGAGGCGGCAGTGGCGGCACGCAGCGGCGGGCAGCCGGCGCCGAGGAAGGCGGCGATCACCGCGCCGAGGGCGCAGCCGGTGCCGGTGACGCGGGTGAGCATGACGTTGCCGCCCGGAACCTCCACCACCTCCGAGCCGTCGGTGATGAAGTCGGTGGCGCCGCTCAGCGCCACCACGGCGCCGGTGGTGGTGGCGAGGGAGGCGGCGGCGGTCAGCGCATCGGCGGAGGAGGCGGTGGAATCCACCCCCTTTCCGCCGTCGGCGCTGCCGGCGAGCGAGAGGATCTCCGAGCCGTTGCCGCGGATCACCCCCGGGCGGTAAGCGAGCAGGCCGCGGGCGAAGCGCCGCCGCCAGGGCAGCGCGCCCACCCCCACCGGGTCGAGCACCCAGGGCACGCCCTTCGCCGCCGCCGTCCTGGCCGCCGCCTCCATCGCCCTCGCCGTGGCCTCGGTGATGGTGCCGACGTTCACCAGCACAGCCTGCGCGATGGAGGTGAAGCCCGCCGCCTCCTGTTCCTCGTGCACCATCGCCGGCGAGGCGCCGATGGCGAGCAGCACGTTGGCGGTGAGCGTGCTCGCCACGACGTTGGTGAGGCAGTGGACGAGGGGCCCGCGCGCGCGCAGCGCGGCGAGGTCGGCGGTGATCTCTGCGTGCGGCCAGCGGCGCTCGATGCTCATGACGGCTTCCTTGCCTGAGCGGGGCGCTGGTTCCGCCCCGGATGACGGCGTTATATAAGCACGGCTGCAACAATGCGCGACACCGGGCGCGAAAGCCGGGCCGGATCAAAGCCGCCCGCCCGCGCGCGGCGACGCGACGAAACGGAGACGAGACGATGCAGTACGTCAGGCTTGGCCGTACCGGGCTGGAAGTTTCGCGAATCTGCCTCGGCTGCATGAGCTACGGCGAATCGGGCCGCGGCCGGCACGCGTGGACGCTGGGGGATGCGGCGGCGCGGCCGTTCATCCGCCGCGCGCTCGAACTCGGCATCAACTTCTTTGATACCGCCAACGTGTATTCGGCCGGCAGCAGCGAGGAGATCGTGGGCCGGGCGCTGCGCGACTTCGCCGCGACCCGCGAGGACTACGTGCTCGCCACCAAGGTGAACGGACGCACCCGCCCCGGCGCGAACGGCGCCGGCCTGTCGCGCAAGGCCATCATGGCGGAGATCGACGCGAGCCTCGCGCGGCTCGGCCACGACTACGTGGATCTCTACCAGATCCACCGCTGGGACTACGCAACGCCGATCGAGGAGACGCTGGAGGCGCTGAACGATGTGGTGAAGGCGGGCAAGGCGCGCTACATCGGCGCCTCGTCGATGCACGCCTGGCAGATGGCGAAGGCGCTGGCGATCTCCGGGCGGAACGGGTGGGCACGCTTCGTCAGCATGCAGAACTACGTGAACCTGCTCTACCGCGAGGAGGAACGCGAGATGCTGCCGCTGTGCCGCGAGGAGGGGATCGGCGTCATCCCGTGGAGCCCGCTGGCGCGCGGAAGGCTGACGCGCGAATGGAACGCGCCGAGCGAGCGCATGGCGAACGACGATTTCGGCCGCGAACTCTACAAGCATACCCTGGAGGCGGACCGCGATGTGGTGGAGCGGCTCGGCGAGGTGGCGGAAGCGCGCGGCAGGTCGCGGGCGCAGGTGGCGCTGGCCTGGGTGCTGGCAAAGCCGGAAGTGACGTCGCCGATCATCGGCGCGACGAAGACGAGCCATCTCGACGACGCGGTGGCGGCGCTCGAGATCACGCTTTCGCCCGACGAAATCGCGCGGCTGGAGGAGCCCTACGTGCCGCACCGCGTGACGGGGCACGTGTAGCCTCGGCAGTTCCCGGCGCTGGTACAACGAAAACCCCGCAGCCGGGAACGGCCCCGGCCGCGACGGTACTGCCTGCAGGCGCAAAGCGTCAGGGCTGTGCGGCTTGCGCGGCGGCCCTGCGCCGTGTTGGCGCCGCGCGGCGCGGCGCGGCCTTGGCAGCGGGCTTCGCCGCCATTGCCGGTTTCGTCCTGGTTTTCGCCTTCGCCGGCGCCTTCGCTTTTGCCGGCGCCTTTGCCGGCGCCTTCGCCGCACGGGCCTTCTGCTTCGGGGCCGCGGCCTTCGCCGCCGCCTTCTGCCGAAGCTGGCGCTCTTTCAGCCGATCGCGGATGACGGCAAGAGCGGCGGCGGCGACGACCGGTTGCTGCGCCTCGGAGACACCCTCGAGGGCGGCGAAGAAGGCGAGGGTTACGCTGCGAGTGCCACGCGGCATGCGCGTCCGGGTTTCGGTGGAAGTGGCCATTCCTGCGATTTCCTTTGCGGCCGGGCGTTTTTTGAGGCCGTCTGTTCCCGGCGCGAACAAGGATACCGAATTCGCATCCGTTTCGGCAACAACGGAAGTCCCCGGCGGAGCAAATACGGTGCCGGCGGAGAGATTGCTAGGCAGAAACGACCAGGCCGGTAAGACAATCGGCCAGAGTGTAGCGGTCGAGTTCGGCAAGGAAGGCCTCGCCGGCCCGCCACAGCACGGTCCTCAGACGGCAGCCGGGCGTGAGAATGCAGGCGCCGCCGTCGGGGCGGAAGCATTCCACCAGCGACTGGTCGGCCTCCAGGGCCCGCACCAAAACGCCGAGGCGGATGGTCCCCGGCGCCTGCGACAGGGCTACCCCGCCGCGGGCGCCGCGCAGCGTGCGCACGAGACCGAGCGCGCCCAGCGTCTGCACCACCTTGTGCAGATGGTTGCGCGACAGATCGCCCAGCTCGCGGGCGAGTTGGTCGACGTTGAGGTGGTGTCCCTCCGGCTCGGCGCCGAGGCGGATCAGCACGCGGAGCGCGAAGTCGGTGGAGGTGAGGAGGCGCATGGCGGGAGCTTCGTTGAAATTGGTATTGACGATACCAAGTTTGTGTGGGCAGGTAAATTGGTATTGGTGATACCACATATATCGCCGCAACCCAAACGCCGCCGAGGCGGCGGCTACAGGAGAAACCGTGATGAGCGACATGGCGGGACGGCGGATCGCGCAACAGACTCTGGCCGATTTGGCGGTCGCCCTGCCGGGCGCGACCGCGCTTTTCCGGCGCCACAAGCTCGATTTCTGCTGCGGCGGCAAGGTGACGCTCGCCGAGGCCGCGCGGGCGAAGAGCCTCGATCTCGCGGCGCTCGAGGGTGAGCTCGGCTCGCTCGCCCCCGCCGCCCAGGGTGAGGGGTGGGCGGAGCAGTCCTCCGACGCGCTGATCACCGTGATCGAGTCCCGCTTCCATGCCGGCCATCGCCGCGATCTGGCCGAATTGATCCGCCTCGCGCGGCGGGTGGAGGCGGTGCACAAGGACAAAGCGTCGGTGCCGCACGGGCTCGCCGATACGCTGGACTCGATGCTGGCCGATCTCGAGCAGCACATGCAGAAGGAAGAGCAGATCCTGTTTCCGATGATGCGCCGCGGCGGCCACCCGGTGCTGGGCGGGCCGATCTCGGTGATGATCGCCGAGCACGAGGGGCACGGCGAGACGCTGAGGGCCGTGGAGGAGATCACCCACGACTTCACCGCGCCGGAGGAGGCGTGCACCACTTGGCGCGCGCTCTACGCGGGGCTGCGCCACCTCCACGACGAGGTGATGGAGCACATCTCCCTCGAGAACAACGTGCTGTTCCCTCGCTTCGCGGGCTGAACCGGGAAGCCTGACGGCCGGGGCGGAGGACGCCTCGGCCGATTCCCCGGCAGGGGAGGACACCCACCCCCTTGCGGCGGCGCGCGGCCTCGGCCAGCCTTGCCACGGTGCGTCTCAGCGTACGGGGAGCGGCGGATGGGCTGGCTGGTTCAAATCGGCATGCTGCTGGCGGCGGCGGCGGTCGGCGTGGCGGTGCCGCTGCAGGCGGGGCTGAACGGCCAGCTCGGCCGCGCGCTCGGCCACCCGATGTGGGCGGTTCTCGCCTCGATCACCGTCACATTCCTCATCACCCTGCCGACCATCGCTTCCCTGCGCCTGCCCCCGCCCCACCTGGGATCGGCCGCGGCGCAGCCCCTCTGGGTATGGTTCGGCGGCTTTCTCGGCATTTTCATCGTCATCGGCGGCGTACTGATCGCCCCACGCCTCGGTGCGGCGCGTTTCGTCGCCTCGGTGGTGGCGGGGCAGATGCTCGCCTCCCTGATCCTCGACCGCTTCGCCCTGGCCGGCTATCCGGCCCGGCCGCTGACGGTCTGGCGGCTTGCCGGCGCGCTGCTGGTGGTGGTCGGCGTCATCGCCATGCAGATGGCGCCCAGTTCCGCCGAGCGCCCCGCGTCCGGGAATGCCGCCATCGGCACTTCGCATAACTCACCCCGCACGCGGCCTTGACGCGGAGCGCGGCATGCGCCATTTCCCCTTTCAAACAGGACCTATCAGGTCCTCTTAAGGTGGATGCCCCGATGATCAGGCTTTCCAAGCTCACCGACTACGCGGTGGTGGTGCTGCTCAGGCTCTCAGCCGCGCCCGATCCGGCCGAAGGCGTGCAGACCTCGCCCGGCATCGCCGCCGCCACCGGCGTGCCCGAGCCCACGGTAGCCAAGGTGCTGAAGCTGCTCACGGCCAGCGCGCTGGTCAGTTCGCATCGCGGCGCCCGCGGCGGCTACCGGCTGGCGCGCGGGCTCGAGGAGATTTCCATCGCCGACGTCATCGCCGCCGTCGACGGCCCGATCGCGCTCACCGCCTGCGTCGAGGGTGCGCAGTCCGCCTGCGGCACCGGCGGCGACGGCGGTTGCGCGCTGCGCGGGCGGTGGAAGCGGGTGAACGACGCCATCCGCCACGCCCTTGAAGGCATCTCGCTCGCCGAGATGTTCGACGACCCGTTGCCGACAGTGCATCACCGGAAGGCGGCCCTGCCGCTGTCGCCGGTGTCGACGCACGCCGATTAGGAGAGCAATTCGTGCCCGCGGTTCCGCAGACTCTCGATACGGTGCAGTCCGTTACCCAGTCCGGCTACAAATGGGGCTTCTCCACCGACATCGACATGGAGATCGCTCCCAAGGGATTGAGCGAGGACACCATCCGGCTGATCTCCGCGCGCAAAGAGGAGCCGGAGTGGCTGCTCGAGTGGCGCCTGCAGGCCTTCGCCGCGTGGCGACAGATGGCCGAGCCTCACTGGGGCAAGCTGCACTACGCGCCGATCGACTACCAGGACATCCACTACTACGCGGCACCGAAGCGGAGCGCCGGCCCGCACAACCTCGACGAGGTGGACCCCGCGCTTCTCGCCACCTACGAGAAGCTTGGCATTCCGCTGAAGGAACGCGCGATCCTGGCCGGGGTGCAGGGCACCGAGGCGGCCGAGGAGGAGCGCCAGCAGGTGGCGGTGGACGCGGTGTTCGACAGCGTCTCGGTCGCCACCACCTTCCGGGAATCACTCGCCAAAGCGGGCGTGATCTTCTGCCCGATCAGCGCCGCGGTGCGCGAGTATCCCGAACTGGTGCGGAGTTACCTGGGCAGCGTGGTGCCGCAGGGCGACAATTTCTTCGCCGCGCTGAATTCGGCGGTGTTCACCGACGGCAGCTTCGTGTTCGTGCCGAAGGGCGTGCGCTGCCCGATGGAGCTTTCCACCTATTTCCGCATCAACGCCCGCAATTCCGGGCAGTTCGAGCGCACGCTGATCATCGCCGAGGACGGCGCCACGGTTTCCTACCTGGAGGGCTGCACCGCGCCGCAGCGCGACGAGAACCAGCTGCACGCCGCCGTGGTGGAGCTTGTCGCCCTCGAGGGCGCCTTCATCAAATACAGCACGGTGCAGAACTGGTACCCCGGCGACGCGGAAGGCCGGGGCGGCATCTATAATTTCGTCACCAAGCGCGGCGAATGCCGGGGCGCGAGAAGCCGCATCTCCTGGACGCAGGTGGAGACGGGTTCTGCCATCACCTGGAAATACCCGAGCTGCATCCTGCGCGGCGACGGCAGCGTGGGCGAGTTCTACTCGGTCGCCGTCACCACCAACCGCCAGCAGGCGGATACCGGCACGAAGATGATCCACCTTGGCGCCAACACCTCGAGCACCATCATCTCCAAGGGCATCAGCGCCGGGCACTCGAACAACACCTACCGCGGGCTGGTGCGGGTGGGGCCGCGCGCGCGAGGCGCCCGCAACCACACCGAGTGCGACAGCCTGCTGATCGGCGAGCACTGCGGCGCCCACACCGTGCCCTACATCGAAAGCCGCAACCCGACGGCACGGCTGGAACACGAGGCGACCACATCGAAGATCGCCGAGGATCAGCTTTTCTATTGCCGCCAGCGCGGACTTTCCGAGGAGGACGCGGTGGGGCTCATCGTCAACGGCTTCTGCAAGGACGTGCTGAAGGAGCTGCCGATGGAATTCGCGGTGGAAGCACAGAAGCTGCTTGCCCTGAGCCTCGAAGGCTCGGTGGGCTGAAGGGAACATCAATGCTCGTAATCGACGATCTCCGCGCCCGCGTGGAGGGCAAGGACATCCTGAACGGCGTCGATCTCGTCGTTCCCACCGGCGAGGTGCATGCGCTGATGGGGCCGAACGGCTCGGGCAAGTCCACGCTCTCCTACGTGCTTTCCGGCCGCGAGGGCTACGAGGTGACGGGAGGGACCGCCACCTTCGACGGCGTCGATCTCCTGTCCATTCCGCCCGAGGAACGCGCCGCCGCCGGCCTGTTTCTAGCCTTCCAGTATCCGGTGGAACTGCCTGGCGTGGGCAACGCCAACTTCCTGCGCACGGCGTTGAACGCGGTGCGCCGCCAACGCGGCGAGCCCGAACTCGATGCGGTGCGCTTCCTCAAGCTCGCGCGCGCCGCGACGAAGCGGCTTTCGATGAGCGACGAGATGCTGAAGCGCAACGTCAACGTGGGCTTCTCGGGTGGCGAGAAGAAGCGCAACGAGGTGCTGCAGATGGGCATCCTGCAGCCGAAGCTCGCCATTCTCGACGAAACCGACAGCGGCCTCGACATCGACGCGCTGAAGATCGTCTCCGAGGGCGTGAACGCGCTGCGCGGACCGGATTTTTCCGCCCTTGTCATCACCCACTACCAGCGCCTGCTCGATTACATCGTGCCCGACAGGGTGCACGTGCTGGTGCGCGGGCGCATCGTCCGCTCCGGCGGCCCGGAACTCGCGCGCGAGCTGGAGACGACGGGCTATGCCGCGGCGGAGGCGGAAGCGGCATGAGCGCTTCCGTTCAACCTCTTGCGGGCGTGGTGAAGGGTTTCCTCGCCCGCTACCAGGCGGACGCCTCCGATCAGGTGGCGCGCGCGCAGGCGGCGGCGCTGTTCGCCTCCGCCGGGTTGCCCTCGGTTCGCGAGGAGGCGTGGCATT
>JAJXZO010000121.1 GCA_021780035.1 Pseudomonadota bacterium | reverse complement strand
CCGCGGCCGGGCAGCGCAAAGGAACGCTGCCGCCAGCGCAGCACCCGCCCGTCGCGGCCGCAGAGCGCGATCGCACCGGCCGAAAGCACGAGTGCCGCCGTGCTGAGGGCGCGCAGCGCCGGAACCGACAGCCCCGTGACCGGCCCGAGCACCGGCGCGGTGAGCAGCCCGCCGAGACCGCCGAACAGCAACAGGCCGAGGATGAAACCCACCGAGATGAGCACCACCAGTCGCGACACCTGCATCTTGCTGACGCCGCCCGCCCCGAGGACGCGGTAGCGCACCACCCCGCCGGTCAGCGACCCGAAGCCGAGCGCGTTGCCCATCGCCGAGCCGATCGCGGCGCCGAGGCAGACCATGCCGCGCGGCAGCCCTATCCCCAGAAAGCGCAGCGCCAGCGCATCCCGTCCGACCAGGCCGACATAGCTGAGCGCGGTCGCCGCCAGCGCCGCGGCGATCCGCCACGGCGCGATATGGAACAGGGCGTGAACGACGGCCTGGTAGGTGAACCGCGCCGACAGATCCTGCACCGCGCGCAGCAGGATGACGCCCAGGACGAGCCCGATCAAAGGCATGGCTAGCCGCCGCGGATCGAACCGCGGGCGGCCTGTTCCGACATTTACGCTCTTCGGCGCGGGCTTCTGGCTAAGCACGATCGTTATGTCGGCTTCCGATTGTCACGAGGGCGGGGTGCGGTGGCGATGGAGGGCTTCTAGCGCGCTTCGCGGATGTTGGTAATAGCCCACCGAGTCGCACGCGCGCTGGCGTCCCCGGCGGGATTCGAACCCACGGCCCCAGGATTAGGAATCCTGTGCTCTATCCTGCTGAGCTACGGGGACAGCCCGCTCTGTCATAGCGGAAGCACACCGCCCCGCAAACCCGTCGCCTAAAGCGCCACCCCGAGCAGCCCGGCAATGGTGGGCGTCGCCTTCAGGGCGCTGCCCGTCAGCACCAGCACGCACGCCTCCCCCGGTTCGATCTCGCCAGATGCCAGCAGCCGCCGGTGCGCGGCATAGGCCTGCGCCGAGGTCGGCTCCACGCCAATGCCCATGCGCCCGAGTTCCAGCGTCGCCGCCGCTATCTCCTCCTCCGCCAGCGCCACGGCGCCGCCGCCGCTTTCGTGCAGCGCGTCCACCACTTCGCGCAAGCGCACCGGTCTGGCGATCGCCGTGCCCTCGGCGATCGTGGGCTCGCCGCTCACCACGGCGTCCCGGCCCGCAAGCGCCGCCACGATCGGCGCGCAGCGTTCCGGCTGGGCGGCGAACAGGCGCGGCATGCGGGTGATCTGCCCGGCGCGGAGCAACTCGCCGAAGCCGATGGCGCAGCCCAGCACGTTAGAGCCGCCGCCGCAGGGCGCGATCACCGCGTCGGGGGCGCGAAAGCCAAGCTGCTCCCACAATTCGTAGGCGAGCGTCTTGGTGCCGTGCAGAAAGAACGGCTGCCAAGCATGGCTGGCGTAGAACACGCTGGCCGAACGCGCCAGCGCCGCCTCGCTGGTCGCCTGCCGGCTGCCCGGCACCAGTTCCACCGTCGCCCCCGCCGCCCGCATTGCCACCGTCTTCGCCGGCGAGGTGGAGGCCGGCGCCATGATCGTCGCCGCCATGCCGCCCGCCGCGGCATAGGCGGCCACCGCCGCGCCGCCGTTGCCGGAACTGTCCTCCAGCACCGCCCGCACCCCCTGGGCGCGCAGAAGCGACAGCATCACCGCGGCGCCGCGGTCCTTGAAGCTGCCGGTCGGCATCATCCACTCGCACTTCAGCAGGGCGCGCGCGCCGTTGCAGCGCCGTTCCAGCAGCGGCGTCCACCCCTCGCCCATGCTGATCGGCTCGTCGCAGGGAAGCGGCAGGGCGGCGCGGTAGCGCCACAGGCTGCGCGCGGCGGTGTCGATATCGTCCCGCCCGATGCCAGGCATAGGCGTGAGCAGCAGCGGCTGGCCGGCGTCGCCGCACCAGCGCGGGGTGTCGATCGACCAGGTCCGGCCGCTCGCGGGGTCGAGGTAGGAAACGCTCATGCCGGCACTCCCGGTTGCGGGAAGCCGCAGGCTCGCGCCCCCAGGCGCACGATGCAAGCCCGCGCGGTTTCCACCCCGCCGCCCGGATGATATTCCTGCCGCCGGGCGCGGACGGTTCGTTCCTGCCCAGGAGGCACGGAGAGTCAAGCGATGACGCGCGCGCTCATCGGCCACACCGGCTTCGTCGGCGCGACCTTGCTCGCCGAGGGCGGCTTCACTCACGGCTTCAATCGCGCCGACATCGAGGAGATGCGCGGCCAGCGCTTCGACGAGATCGTCTGCGCCGGCGTGCCGGGGTCGCGTGCCGAGGCGAACCGCGATCCCGGACGCGATCGCGACACCATCGCCCGCCTGCTCGCCGCCCTTGAAACCGTCCGCGCCGGCCGCTTCGTGCTGATCTCCACCACCGCCGTCTACGCCGACCTCTCCCGGCCGCAGGACGAGGAAGCCGAGCCCGATCCCGGCGGCACGGGAGAGCCGTACGGGCGCCACCGCCTCGACGTGGAACGCTTCGTCGCCGCGCGCTTCCCGGTTTGCGCCATCGTCCGGCTGCCGTCGCTGTTCGGCGCGGGCCTCAGGGAAAACGCGCTGTTCGACCTGCTGCACAACCGCGACACGGAGGCATTGAACCCGGCGGCGCGACTGCAGTGGTACCCCACCCGCAGGCTCGGCGCCGATCTCGCGCGCATCGCCGGCGCCGGGCTAGGCTTGGTGAATCTGGTCAGCGAGCCGGTCGCGCTCGCCGAGGTGATCCGCCGCTTCTTCCCCGAAACACCCGTGGGGCCGGAAGCCGGGCCCGCTCCCGGCCACGACCTCCGCACCCGCCACGCCCGCCTGTTCGGCGGCGAGCCGCCCTATGTGGCGGCCCGCGCGCAGGTTCTGGCGGCGATGGCCGATTACCTGAAAGGCGTCCGCCGCCGCGCGAACTGAGCCGCCCGCCAACGCCGCGCCCGTTTCCTCCCCGTGATGGTTGCCACACCGCCTCCCGCGGCGCTACGCCATCGCCAGAACTGCCAGGAGTTCCTGCCGTGACCGCTTCACTCAGCCCCGTCGTCGCCCTCGCCCGCGCGTTCGTCCGCATCGACAGCCGGAGCTTCGTCTCCAACCTGCCCATGGCCGACGCGGTGGAGGCGGCACTCAAGGGCTTCGCCATCGAGCGCATCGATTACGCGGATGCGAACGGCGTGGCGAAGCGGGTGCTGGTGGCGCACCGCGGCGGAGAAGGCGGCATCGCCTTTGCCGGCCACATGGACACAGTGCCCGACACCAGTTGGACCACCGATCCGTGGTCGGGCGAGGTCGCGGATGGAAAGCTGCACGGCCTCGGCAGCTCCGACATGAAGGGCCCGTTCGCCGCCGCCGTCACCGCCGCCCTCGCGCTGCCGGAAAGCGTGCCGGTCACGCTGCTGGTGACCACCGACGAGGAGATCACCAAGCAGGGCGCCCTCGTCCTGGCCGAACGCTCGCAACTCGCGCGCCAAGTGAAGCCGAAGGCCATCGTCGTCACCGAGCCCACCGGCATGCGCCCGCTGCGCGGCCACCGCAGCCACGTGCATTTCTACGTCACCGCCACGGGCGTGCAGGCGCACAGCAGCACCGGCCGCGGCAGGAACGCCAACTGGGACCTGTTGGACTTCCTGGTGGAGATGAAGGCGCTTGACCGCCGCCTGCACGAGGACAAATCGCTGCAGGACGCCGACTACGACCCGCCGTTCTCCGATTTCAACCTCATCCTCGACAACCACGGCACGGCGATGAACGTCACGGTGGCAAAGGCCACCGCGCGCATCAAGTACCGCTACACGGCGAAGATAAACCCCGCCCCCGTGGTGGCGGCGGTGAAGGCGGCGGCCGAGCGCGCCGGGCTCGCGCTTGCCATGGAGCGCGACGGCAACCCGCCGGAACTGCCGCTTTCCCACCCGCTGGTGCAACTCGCCGCCGAAATCACCGGCGAGGCGGCGCTTACCGCCCCCTACGGCACCGACGCCGCCGAGTTGCAGGTGCTCGGCCCCTGCGTGGTGCTCGGGCCGGGCAGCATCGCTGTGGCGCACGCCCCCGGCGAGACGGTCTCCGTCGCCGAACTGGAGGTGGCGGTCGGCACCTTCGGCAGGCTCGCCCTGGAAGTGCACCGCCGGCTCTAGCGCCGGCCGAACAGTCTCTCGAGATCGGCGCGGGAAAGCTTCACCCACGTCGGCCGGCCGTGGCTGCAGGTATCGGCGCGCGGCGTCGCCTCCAGTTGCCGCAGCAGCGCGTCCATCTCCCCCTGGGCGAGGCGGCGGCCCGCACGGACGCTGCCGTGGCAGGCGATGCGGGCGAGCACCGTGTCGAGCCGCGCCGCCAGCGCCACCGTCTCCCCCGTCTCGGCCAATTCGTCGGCGAGATCGGTGAGCAGAGGTCCCGGCTCCGGCGCGCCGAGCGCCGCCGGCAGCGCCCGCACCAGCACCGCGCCGGGGCCGAACGCCTCCACCTCCACGCCAAGCCGGGCCAACTCCCCGGCGTGGGCGACCACCCGCGCGGCGGCGGCGGCGGGCATATCCACCACCGCCGGCAGCAGCAGCTGCTGCGCCGGCACCCCGCCCGCTTCCAGCGCCCTCCGCAGCGCCTCGTGCGTCAGCCGCTCGTGCGCCGCGTGCTGATCGACCAGCACCACGGCGCCGTCGCCGGTCACGGCGATCACGTAGGTGTCGAGAACCTGCGCCACCGCGGCGCCGAGCGGAAAGCGCTGCGTGTCGCCCGCCGCCTCCGGTTCGGGCGTCGCCACCGGCCGCGCCACCGGCCCCTGCGGCAAGGCGAGCGGCAGCGCCGCTTCCGCCAGTCCCGGAAAGGCGGAACCGGGCGGCGCGGCATGCAGGGAAAGCGGCGGCCGCCGCCAGCCCACGGCGGGGCCCGGCACGGCCCGGCCGGCGCCTCCGGCCAACAGGCCGCGCAGGCTCGCGATCACCAGCGACCGAACGGCGGCGGGGTCGCGGAAGCGCACCTCCGCCTTCGCCGGGTGAACGTTCACGTCCACCTCCTCGGCCGGCAACTCCACCGCCAGCACCGCCACCGGGTGGCGCCCGGGCACAATCGATTCGCGGTAGGCAACCCGAAGCGCGGTGCGCAGCACCGGGTCGCTCACCGGCCTGCCGTTCACCATCAGCACCTGCCCGGAAGCGGTGGCGCGGGTAAGGCTCGGCAGCGCGGCGAACCCGGACAGGCGCAGGCTGCCGCGCTCGGCGGCAACCTCCAGCAGCGCCTCGGCGGTCTCGGTGCCGAACAGGGCGCGGATGCGCCCCACCAGATCCTGTGCCGGCAAATCGAACGCCACCCGCCCGTCGATGGCCAGCCGGAAGCCCACCCTGGGACGCGCCAGCGCCAGGCGCCGCAGCACGCCCTCGGCGGCCTCGCTCTCGGCGCCGGGAGATTTCAGGAACTTCCGCCGCGCCGGGGTGGCGAAGAACAGGTCGCGCACCACCACCCGCGTGCCGAAACCGCCGGCGGCGGGCTCGGCCTCGCCCACGCGCCCGCCCTCCACGGCCAGACTCATCGCGCTGTCCGCCGCGCGCGGGCGAGAGACCAGGGTCAGGCGCGCCACCGCGCCGATGCTGGGCAGCGCCTCGCCGCGAAACCCGAGCGTATCGATGTGCACCAGCGAATCGTCGGCGAGCTTGGAGGTGGCGTGCCGCGTCACCGCGAGTGCCAGCTCGTCCGCGGCCATGCCGCAGCCGTCGTCGCTCACCTCGATCAGGTCGCTGCCGCCGCCCGCGATCGCCACGCTGATGCGCGATGCCCCGGCGTCGAGCGCGTTCTCGGCCAGTTCGCGCACCACCGCCGCGGGCCGCTCGATGACCTCGCCGGCGGCGATGCGGGTGATCACCCTTTCCGGCAACAGGCGGATGCGCCCGGCGCGCCGCTCCGGCTCCGGCGGGGATTCAGCCACCGCGGGTGTCCCGGCCGGACGCCCCGCGCGCGGCGGTCAGAACAGCATGTCCCACAGCGAGTTGTTGCTGTGGCGCTGGATGATCGGCGTGTCGCCGTTCAGCGGGCTCTCACCGAGCGCGGCGTTCTCGCGCAGCCTCTTGGCTTCCCGCTGCGGATCGACCAGCGTTCCCGGAGCCGCGGGTTTCTTCCAGAACATCACTTTGTCGAGGAAGCCTCCGTTCTCCGCCCGCTTCGCCGCCGCCGCGTCCACCTGGTTGCGGACACCCGCGGAAACCGGCGGTCCCGCCGCCTGCAGCAGCGCCTGCTGGCCGGCGCTCATCGGCGCGCCGTTGCCGCCCTGCAGCGCCGCCTGCGGCACCAGCGTCGCTTCCGCCTGCCGGGCCTCGGACAGCGTCTGCGGTCGCGGCGCGCCGGGTTCCGGCGGCCGCAGCAGGTAGTTCGGCGGCATGGAGAGCGGCGCCTGCGTCGTCACCTCGAACTCGTTGGGGGACGACGGAGCAAGACCGAAGGTGCGCGAGACCTCGTTACCGGAACAGCCGGCCAGAACCAGCGGCACAATGGCGGCGAGCAGGAGGGTGCGGATCGGGACCATGGGAATCTCTTAATCGTCGCGCCTCTCCCCGGCAAGCGGGGAGCGATCGGCGGGTGGCGAACGCGTGAACAGGCTTTCCAGAACCAGCGCGCCGACGCCGCAGACGATCGCCGCGTCGGCAAGGTTGAACACATACCACGACCAGCCCCAGGCGTGGGCATGCAGGAAATCCACCACATAGCCGAGGCGCAGCCGGTCGATGATGTTGCCCGCGGCGCCGCCGGCGATGGCCCCCAGCGCCAGCGTCACCAACCCCTTCTCGGCGCGCCACAGCCAGAACAGCAGCGCCGCCACCACCGCCAGCGCCACCGCCACCAGAAGCAGCGGACCGGCCCAGCCCAGGCCGTTCAGCAGGCCGAAGGTGATGCCGCGGTTCTCCACCCAGGTCAGGCTGAACACCGGCAGGATCGGCACGCTGCCGCGCTCGGGCAGCCGCAATCCATGAACGATCCACGCCTTGCTCGCCTGGTCGGCGGCGAGCACCAGCGCAGCCACCGTCAGTCCCAGGATCCGCAGGTGCTTCATCGGCAGGCCAGCGCGCCCACCACCCCGGCGCAGCGTCGGCAAAGCCCGGCATGGCGCGCGTCCGTTCCCACCTCCGGCAGCACCCGCCAGCAGCGGGCGCATTTGCGCCCCTCCGCCACCGCCACGGTCACCGGAATATCGGCGCCGTCCGCCGCCGCCACCTCCACCGCGGAGACGATCAGCACCTCCTCCCACTCGGCTGCGCTCAACAGCCCGCTATCCTCCGCGGCCAGCGGAAGCACCACCCGCGCCTGCAGCGAGGAGCCGATCAGCCCCTCCTTGCGCGCCGCCTCCAGTTCCACGGTGGCACGCCGGCGCAATTCGCGGATGCGGTCCCACTTCTCCGCCAGCGCCGCGTCCCGCCAGCCTGCCGGCAAACTGGGAAACTGCTGCAGGTGCACGCTTTCCGCCTCGCCGAAGCGGGCGACCCACGCCTCCTCGGCGGTGAACACCAGCACCGGCGCGAGCCAGGTGGTGAGCGTCCGCTGCAGCCAGTCGAGCACGGTGCGAACAGCGCGCCGCTTCCGGTCGGCCGGATCGGCGCAGTAGAGCGTGTCCTTGCGGATGTCGAAGTAGAACGCGGAAAGATCGGTGGCGCAGAAGGCGTGCAGCGCCGGATACACGCCGGTCCAGTCGTAGCTCTCCACCGCCGCGCGGATCTTCGCGTCGAGTTCGGCCAGCCGGTGCAGCACCCAGCGTTCCAGTTCCGGCATCTCCGCCTCGGGCACGCGCTCGGCTTCGCTGAACCCCTCCAGCCCGCCGAGCAGCCAGCGGAGCGTGTTGCGGAGCCGACGATACAGTTCCGCCTGCTGCTTCAGAATCTCCGGGCCGATGCGCAGATCCTCGGCGGTGTCCGACATCATCACCCACAGCCGCAGGATGTCGGCGCCGTACCGGTCCCACACCTCCTGCGGGAACACGGTGTTGCCGAGCGACTTCGACATCTTCCGCCCCTGCTCGTCGAGCACGAAGCCGTGCGTCAGCACCGCCTTGAACGGCGCGGCGCCGCGGGTGCCCACCGCCTCCAGCAGCGAGGAGTGGAACCAGCCGCGGTGCTGGTCGGAGCCTTCGAGGTAGAGATCGGCCGGCCAGGGTAAATGGCGGTCCTCCAGGGTGAAGGCGTGCGTCGAGCCCGACTCGAACCACACGTCGACGATGTCCTTCACCTGCTCGTAGCGCTCCGGGTCGCGCCCGGGCCCGAGGAAGCGCTGCGGCGGCGAGGAGAACCACGCGTCCGCCCCCTCGGTGCGGAACGCCTCGGTGATGCGCGCCACCACCTCGGGGTCGCGCAGCGGCTCGCCGGTCTTCCTGTCGACGAACACGGCGATCGGCACCCCCCAGGCGCGCTGGCGCGAGATGCACCAGTCCGGCCTTGCCTCCACCATCGAGTAGAGGCGGGTGCGGCCCTTGGCGGGCACGAAATCGGTGGCGTTGATCGCCTCCAGCGCCTTCTCGCGCAAATGGCCGTCGCCATCCATGCGGATGAACCACTGCGGCGTGGCGCGGAAGATCACCGGCGCCTTCGACCGCCACGAATGCGGATAGGAGTGCACCAGCGTGCCACGCGCCAGCAGCCCGCCGGCCGCGGCGATGGCGCCCAGCACCGGCTCGGTCGCCTTGTAGACATGAATGCCGGCGAACAGCGGCATCCAGTCCGGATAGGTGCCGTCCGCCAGCACCGTCTCCTCCGCGGCGATGCCGTGGGCGCGGCAGAGGAAGAAGTCGTCGGGACCATGCGAGGGCGCGATGTGCACGAAGCCGGTGCCGGTTTCGGTGGTGACGAAGTCGCCCGCCAGCACGGGCACGTCGAACTCGTAACCCTGCCCGCGCAACGGGTGGGCGCAGCGGGCGCCGACCAGCGCCGCGCCCTTCACCACCTTCAGCACGTGGTGCGTGGTGATGCCGCCGGCGGCGCACATTTCCTCGAGCAGCGGAAGCGCCGCCACCAGCACCTCGCCCACGCGCGCGCCCGCGCCCTCCTTCACCCCGTCCACGCGCAGCACCGCGTAGTCGAACTCGGGCCCGCAGGCGATGGCGCGGTTGCCCGGCATGGTCCACGGCGTGGTGGTCCAGATCACCACCGAGGCGCCCTTCAGTTCCGGCAGCGGCGCGTCGAGCACCGGGAAGCGGACGAAAATGGTGGTGGATGTGTGGTCGTAGTACTCCACCTCCGCCTCGGCCAGCGCGGTCTTCTCCACCGGCGACCACATCACCGGGCGCAAGCCCCGGAACAGGCCGCCGTTCAGCAGGAACTTGCCGATCTCGGCCTCGATCGCCGCCTCGGAGGGAAAGTCCATGGTGGCGTAGCGCTCGCCCCAGCCGCCCAGCACGCCCAGGCGGCGGAACTGGCCCTCCTGCACGCGCATCCAGTGCGCGGCATACTCCCTGCACTCGGCGCGGAATTGCAGCACCGGCACCTCGTCCTTGTCGCGCTTCCTGCTGCGGTACTGCTCCTCGATCTTCCACTCGATCGGCAGGCCGTGGCAGTCCCAGCCGGGGATGTAGAACGCATCGAAGCCGCCCATCTGCCGGGCGCGGTTGATCACGTCCTTCAGGATCTTGTTCAGCGCCGTGCCGATGTGGATATCGCCGTTGGCGTAGGGCGGGCCGTCATGCAGGATGAAGCGCGGCCTTCCCGCCGAGGCCCGCCGCAGCCGCCCCCAGATGTCCATGTTCTCCCAGCGGGCGAGCAGTGCCGGCTCCTTCTTCGGCAGATCGCCGCGCATGGGGAAGGAAGTCGCGGGCAGGAATACGGTGTCGCGATAGTCCGGCTGCTCGGTCATGAACTCGGGGTCTCAGGCGGCGGATGCCGCACGGTGGAAGGGATGGGGCCAAGGAAAACCCGGCCGCCTAGAAAGCGGCCGGGCCGATAATTCGTCCCTGTATCGGGCAATACATGCCGGCACTATGGGGAGAGGGGGCGTGCCTGGTCAAGCAGGCGGCGGGCCTCGGCCGCGTCGGCGGCGATCTGCGCCTTCAGTTCGTCGAGACCGGGGAAACGGTGCTCGGGGCGCAGGAAGGTGACGAGCGCCACTTCCACTTCCGCCCCGTAAAGGTCTCCGTCGAAGTCGAACAGGTGCACCTCCAGCAGGCTCTCGGGCAGGGTGTTCACCGAGGGCCGGCGGCCGATGTTGGCCACGCCATGCGCGCGCCTCCCGTCGGGCAGGGTCGCCTCCACCGCATAGACGCCGCGCGCCGGCTCCAGGTGCCGGCCCAGGGGAATGTTGGCGGTGGCGAAACCAAGCTGGTGCCCGCGCCCGTCTCCCCTTTGCACCTGCCCGTGGATCGCCCAGTCCCGGCCGAGCAGACGAGCCGCCCGCTCGGGATAGCCGTCGCGCAGCGCCCGGCGGACGCGGCTCGAGGAGATCGGCCCCGCCTCGTCGGCGAGCAGCGTCGCCACGGTCAGCCCGATGCCGAGCGTCTCGGCGCGGGAGGCGAGGAAATCGACGTCGCCGCCGCGGCGGTGGCCGAAGGCGAAATCCGGGCCGCAGACGAGGTGGCGCGCGCCGAGGCCGCGGTGCAGCACCGCGGCCACGAAATCCTCGGCGGAAATCTCGCTGAACGCCTCGTCGAACGGCATTTCGTAGAGGATGCGCACGCCGGCGGCGGCCAGCGCCTTCGCCCGCGCCGCCTCCAGCGTCAGGCGGAAGGGCGGATCGTCGGGACGGAACACCTCGCGCGGGTGCGGCTCGAAGGTCAGTACGGCGAGCGGCAGTTGCGGCTCGGCGCCGTGCGCGGCCCGCAGCACGTGCACGTGCCCGCGGTGCACGCCGTCGAAATTGCCGAGCGCCACCGCCGCCCCCCGCCCCGATTCGGGCAGGCCCCGCCAGTCCCGGTAGATCTCCATGCCCACTCCTTGCCCACATTTGCGCGGCCGCTCAATGAAGCCTGGACAGGCGAGGTCCGCGCAAGCCACAATATCGGCGCAGACCCAGCCGGCGCCAGTCGTCGGCTGCTTGTTGTGTGCGCGCACGACGGCGGTGCGGTCTGTCTTCCCTCGTCGTAACCCGGCCAAGGATCACCGCCATTCTCACCCTGTCCGCCCGCATGCACGGCCTCGGCACCGAAGCCGCCTTCGAGGTTCTGGCCCGCGCCAACGCGCTCCGCCGCCAGGGCCGCGACATCATCAATCTGTGCATCGGCCAGCCCGACTTCCCCACCCCAGGGCACATCGTCGAGGCCGGCCGCAAGGCGCTGGCCGACGGCCACCACGGCTATACGGAAGCAAACGGCATCCTGCCCCTGCGCGAGGCGGTGGCGGCCGACATCGTCCGCCGCCACGGTGTGGACGTGTCGCCCGAGCGCGTGCTCGTCGTTCCCGGCGGCAAGGTGACGATGTTCTTCGCCATCATGATGTTCGGCGAGCCGGGAGCGGAGATCATCCACCCCTGCCCCGGCTTCCCGGTCTACGAGAACGTCATCCGCTTCTCGGGCGCCACGGCGGTGCCGATGCCGCTTTACGAGAGCAAGGGCTTCTCCTTCAGCGCCGAGGAGGTGCTGGGGCTCATCACCCCGCGCACGCGCCTCCTCATCCTCAACAGCCCGGCCAATCCCACCGGCGGCGTGGTGCCGAAGGAGGAACTGGACAAGCTGGTCGCCGGCCTTGCCCGCCACCCCGGCGTGGCGATCATGTCCGACGAAATCTACGGCGAGATGATCTACGACGGCACCTACACCAGCCTGCTCCGCTACCCGGAGATCGCCGACAGGCTCATCATCCTCGATGGCTGGAGCAAGACCTATGCGATGACCGGCTGGCGCCTCGGCTACGGGGTGTGGCCGGAATCTCTGGTGCGTCCCGCCGAACGGCTCGCCATCAACTCCCATTCCTGCGTCAACGCCTCGGCGCAGTACGCCGGTATCGCCGCGCTCACCGGCCCGCGCGAGCCGGTCAACCGCATGGTGAAGGCCTTCGCCGAACGGCGCGACGCTTTCATCCCGGCGCTCAATGCCCTGCCGGGACTGTCCTGCCGGATGCCGGGCGGCGCCTTCTACGCCTTCCCCAACATCGCCCGCACCGGCCTCGACGCCCGCACCCTGCAGGCCCGCCTGCTCGAGGAAGCCGGTGTGGCCGCCCTCGCCGGCACCAGCTTCGGCGACATGGGGGAAGGCTACCTGCGCTTCTCCTACGCCGCCGGGCTCGATACCCTGCTGGAAGCGGCGAAGCGCATCGGCGCCTGGCTCGAGCGGCGGAACGCGTCCGAAGAAGCGTAGCGGCGGTTCAGCCCGCCGGCGTCGCCTCGGCGGCGCGTTCCCAGCCGCGCTCCGTCTGCTGCCAGTATTCCAGCGCGTGGCCGCCGGCCTTCGCCTGCCGCCAGCGTTCGCGCGCTGCCGCCACCGCCGCCGCGTCGGCGCCGTCGAACAGGTCGAACACGCGCCGGTAGCGCCCGAGGTGCGCGCAGGCAGCGCCGTCGAGCACGAAAAGGAATGCCGCGCCGTTGGGCGCGCCCTCTCCGCCGGGGTCGGCATCGGCCAGCCAGATCGGCTGCAACTCGGCGTTCCCGGTCAGCCGGCTGCCGTGCGGCAGCCAGTCGGGGTCGGGGCTGAGCCACAGCGCCGCGTCCACGGCGGCCAGCCGTTCCGGCCCGCCGCACAGCACCAGCGCCCTCTCGCCCGCCGCCAGCGTGCGGCCGAGCAGCCCGGCCAGCGCCGCCTCCGCCGAGGTGCGCGTCATGTGGTAGAAGCCGATGCGCGCCACCGCCGTCCGCCTTCAGGCCGAGGCCGCCACCAGTTCCGCGAGCAGGCGCACGCCGAAGCCGCTCGCCCCCTTCGGCGCCAGCTTGCCGTCCTTGTCGCTCCAGGCGGTGCCGGCGATGTCGAGATGCGCCCAGGGCGTCTCGCCCACGAAGCGGCGCAGGAACTGCGCGGCGGTGACCGAGCCGCCCGGACGCCCGGCGGTGTTCTTCATGTCGGCGATGTCCGAGTTGATCAGCGTGTCGTACGCCTCGCCGAGCGGCATCCGCCACAGCGTCTCGCCGGTCGCCTCCCCGGCCTTCAGCAGCGCCGCGGCCAGGGCGTCGTCGTTGCTGAACAGGCCGGCGTACTCGTGGCCGAGGGCGACCACGATGGCCCCCGTGAGGGTGGCGAGATCGACCATCCAGCGCGGCTTGAACTTCTGCGCGCAGTAGGAAAGCACGTCCGCGAGCACCAGCCTTCCCTCGGCGTCGGTGTTGATCACCTCCACCGTCTGCCCGGAGCGGGTCACCACCACGTCGCCCGGCCGCTGCGCCGTGCCGCTCGGCATGTTCTCCACGAGGCCGAGCAGCCCCACCGCGTCCACCCTGGCGCGGCTTTCGGCGAGGGACGCCATCACCCCGGTCACGGCGGCGGCGCCGGCCATGTCGAACTTCATCTCCTCCATGCCCTGCCCCGGCTTCAGGGAAATGCCGCCGCTGTCGAAGGTCACGCCCTTGCCGACGAAGGCGAACGGCGCCTCCAGCTCGGGCCGCCGGCCCTTGCCGCCGCTCTTGCCCGCCCAGCGCAGCACGACGAGCCTCGGCGCGTTGGCGCTGCCCTGGGCGACGCCGAGCATGGCGCCGAAGCGAAGCCGCTCCAGCGCCTTCGGCCCCAGCACCTCCACCGCGAGGCCGAGCTTTTCCAGGTCCGCGCAGCGGTCGGCGAAACTCTCCGGGGTCAGCACGTTGCCTGGCTCGCTGACGAGGTCGCGGGCGAGCGCCACGCCGTTCCGCACCGGCCGTCCGGCGGCGAGCACGGCGCGCACCGCCTCGGCCTCGTCGGAAAGCAGGGCGAAGCGGGCGAGCTTCGGCTTCTCCTCCGGCTTTTCCGTGGTGCGGTAGCGGTCGAAGCGATAGGCGCGCAAGGCCGCGCCCTCGCCGAAGGCGGCGAGCAGCGGTGCCGGAAGCCTTCCGCCCGCCACCGCGGCGGCGCTGTCGCGGGCAAGCGCGGCCGCCGCCGCGCCGCCGGCCCGCTCGGCTTCCAGCCGGCCGAATTTGCCCCGTTCGCCGATGCCCACCACGAGCAGCCGCGACAGCTTCGTGCCGGGAGCGAGCAGGCTCGCCACCGCGCCGACCTTCGGGCGGAATTCGCAGGCGGCAAGCGCCGCGGCCACCGCCTCGCGGGTGGCCGTCTCCAGCAGCCCTTCGCCCAGGGCGGCGAATGCCTCTCCCTCGGCGGCAGGCAGCACCAGCGCTCCCTCGGTGGGCAGAACGGGACGGGAAACGGCGATCTCGAGTGCGGGCATGCGACCTCCTCCGGCCTGCGACGGCGTTCCCCGCACTGTAGCAGCGGCGCGCGGCGGAACCAGCCCACCGTCCCGGGGTTTGCACGGCCCGGCCAAGCACTCCTATAGGAGCGGCATGACCGACGCATCCCTGCTCGAGCTCGCCTTCGGCCTCGCCGCCCGCGCCGGGCAGCGCATCATGGAGATCCGCGCCCGCGGCTTCGACACCACCTTCAAGGCCGACGCCTCGCCGGTCACCATCGCCGACCAGCAGGCGGAGCACATCATCACCGAGGCGCTGCGCGCCGCCACGCCTGGGATTCCGGTGGTGGCCGAGGAGGCGGTGGCGGCGGGCGCGGCGCCGGCGGCGGGCGCGGCGTTCTGGTGCGTCGATCCGCTCGACGGCACCAGGGAATTCACCGCCGGTCGCGACGATTTCGCCGTCTGCATCGGCCTGGTGCGTCAGGGGCGCCCCGTCCTCGGCGTGGTGGCGGCGCCGGCGCGCAACGTCTTCTGGGGTGGCATCGTCGGCGAGGGTGCTTGCAGGCGCCACGGCGCGGACGCCTCCGTGCCGATCTCCGCCCGCCGCCCGCCGCCCGAGGGCCTCACCGTGGTCGCCAGCCGCCATCACGGCAAGGACCCGCGCATGGAGCCGTTCCTTGCCAGCCGGCACGTCGCGGAGATGCGCAACATCGGTTCGGCGCTGAAGTTCTGCCTACTCGCGGAAGGTGAGGCCGACCTCTACCCTCGTTTCGGCCCCACCATGGAGTGGGACACCTGCGCCGCGCAGGCGGTGCTGGAGGCAGCCGGCGGCGGCGTGCGGAGCATCGAGGGCGACGCGCCGCTCGCCTACGGCAAGCCCGGCTGGCTCAATCCCTTTTTCTACGCCACCGGCCGCCGATGACGCTGCGTCTCGCCGCCGACGCCGCCGGCCTCGCCCGCGCCGCCGAACTCCTGCGCGACGGCGAACTCGTCGCCTTCGCCACCGAGACGGTCTACGGCCTCGGCGCCGACGCGACGAACCCAACGGCGGTGGCGGCGATCTATGCCGCCAAGGGCCGGCCGCGCTTCAACCCGCTGATCTGCCACTACCCCTCGGCGGGGGCCGCCTTCGCCCACGTCGCCCCCACGCCGCTGGCGGAACGCCTCGCCGCCGCTTTCTGGCCGGGACCGCTCACCCTGGTGCTGCCGCGCCGCCCGGACTGCCCGGTGGCCAGTCTCACCGGCGCCGGGCTCGATACGCTCGCCGTGCGCGTCCCCGCGCACCCGGATGCCCTGGCCCTGCTCGCCGCCGCGGCAAGGCCGGTGGCCGCACCCTCGGCGAACCGCTCCGGCGCCGTCAGCCCCACCTCGGCCGCCCACGTGCTGGCCGACCTCGAGGGACGCATCGCCGCGGTGGTGGACAGCGGCGCCTGCGCCGTCGGCGTCGAATCCACTGTGCTCGATGCCTCCGGACCCATCCCGGTGCTGCTCCGGCCCGGCGGCATCACGTTGGAAGCGTTGGAGGCGCTCGCCGGCCAGGTCGCGCGCCCTGAAACCCTCTCCGGCCGGCCGCGCTCGCCGGGTCTGGCCGGCTCGCACTACGCTCCCTCGCTGCCCGTGCGGCTCCAGGCCGCGGAGGTCGCGGCAACGGAGGCGCTGCTCGCCTTCGGCCCACCGCCGCCGGGCGCGGGCGCCGTTTTCCAGCTCAGCGCGACGGGAGACCTCAGAGAGGCCGCCGCACGCCTGTTCGACGGGCTGCGCCGGCTCGACGCCGAGGGCAGGCGCCTCGGGCTCGCCGCCATCGCCGTGCAGGCGGTGCCGGAACGCGGCCTGGGGCGCGCCATCAACGACCGGCTGCGGCGGGCGGCGGCGCCCCGGCCGCGCTCTTCGGGGGAAAGGCCGTAGCATGGGTACCGATGCGGCATCGGCGCTGCTCGCCGAACTCGCCTCCCTGCTCGGCCCCGCCGGGCTGCTCACCGCGGAAGCCGACATCGACCCCTACGGCGAGGACTGGCGCCGCCTCTGCCACAACCCGCCGCTCGCCGTGGCCCGGCCGGCCAGCACGGCGGAAGTGGCGGCGGTGGTGCGCGCGGCGGCGGCGAAGGGCGTCGGCATCGTGCCGCAGGGCGGCAACACCTCGCTCGTGGTCGGCGCGGTGCCCACGGCGCCGCATGCGCAACTCGTGCTGTCGCTGTCGCGCATGCGCGCCGTCCGCGCCGTCGATGCGCTGGAACTCACGCTCACCGCCGAGGCCGGGGTGACGCTGCAGGCGGCGCAACAGGCCGCCGACGCCGCCGGCTGCCTGCTGCCGCTCTCGATCGGCGCCGAGGGTACGGCACAGCTTGGCGGCATCCTCGCCACCAACGCCGGCGGCAACAACACGCTCCGCTACGGCAATGCCCGCGACCTCGTGCTCGGCCTCGAGGTGGTGCTGCCCGACGGCTGCGTCTGGGAAGGCCTGCGCCGGCTGCGCAAGGACAACACCGGCTACTGCCTGCGCCAGCTGTTCGTCGGCTCCGAGGGCACGCTCGGCATCATCACCGCCTGCGTGCTGAAGCTGGCGCCCCGCCCCCGCGCCACCGCCGTCACGCTGTGCGCCGTGCCCTCCGTCGCCGCGGCACTCGCCCTGCTCGCCCGCCTGCAAGGCTTCGACGCCGCGCTGTTGCAGGCGTTCGAATACATGTCGGGCGAGGGCATGGCGCTGGTGCTGCGCCACATGCCAGAGAACCGCCTGCCGCTTGCCGGGCCGTCCCCGCACTACGTGCTGGTGGAACTCGCCACGCCGCGCCCCGATTCGACGCTCGAGGAAACACTGGAAAACCTGCTGGCGGCGGCGATGGAGGCGGGCG
>JAJXZO010000076.1 GCA_021780035.1 Pseudomonadota bacterium | reverse complement strand
GATGCCGGTGCAGGCGGACATCAAGGTGGGGAAGCGCACGGTGCTGCGCTACCTGATGTCGCGCTTCATCCCCGCTACCCAGGGCATGCGCGAACCGTGACGCACGCCGGTCCGGGCGCCTGAGGGGCGATTTTTCTGCCTCTCCGCGGGCGGTGGGGAGTATGCTGCGGCGCATCGCCCGTCTTCGAGAAGGATGGGATCATGAGCGAAGTGTTGGAGCCTGACCTGCTTCAGCAGGTCGCGGGGCTTGTTGCCGCGCATGAGGAGCCCGACCAGCCAGCCGCCACCTTCCGCGCCGCCGACGCCACCCTTGCGGCCCTCGTCGGACACAAGGTGTTCACCGTGCTGCTGCACTGCCCGGACGAGCGGCAATTCCGGCGGGTGTACTCGAGCCACCCGGAGGTGTACCCGCCGGGCGGCTGCTTCGACTCCGAGGCCTCCCCCCTGTGGCCGCGCCTGCTCAGCCTGGGCCGGCCCTACATCGGCCGCACCGCCGCGGACATCCGCCGGACCTTCCTCAGCCACGCGGTGATTCTCTCGCTCGGTTGCGAGAGCGTGCTGAACATGCCGGTGCGCTGGCAGGGACGGACGCTGGGGGCGCTCAACCTCCTGCACGAGCGGCACTGGTACAGCGAAGCCGACGTGCCGCTGGTGCGGCTCATTGCCCACCTCGTGCTGCCGGCGATGATGCTGGCCGCGCGCGGGTGAGTTTCCCGTCCGGGGGTGCACCCGCGCCCGCGGACGCTATATACCGCGGCGCCATGAGCGATATGACCGACCTTTCCCCGGCCGACTTCGGCGCCGAGATCGCACGGCGGCGCACCTTCGCCATCATCTCCCACCCGGACGCCGGCAAGACGACGCTGACCGAGCGGCTGCTGCGCCTCGGCGGCGCGATCCAGCTTGCCGGCAACGTCCGCACCAAGCGCGAGCAGCGCAAGACCCGCTCGGACTGGATGAGCATCGAGCGCGAGCGCGGCATCTCGGTGGTGACCAGCGTCATGACCTTCGAGCACGCCGGCGCGGTGTTCAACCTGCTGGACACGCCGGGCCACGAGGACTTCTCGGAGGACACCTACCGCACGCTCACCGCGGTGGATTGCGCGGTGATGGTGATCGACGCCGCCAAGGGCATCGAGGCGCGCACGCGCAAGCTGTTCGAGATCTGCCGGCTGCGCGATATCCCCATCGTCACCTTCATCAACAAGATGGACCGCGAGAGCCAGGACAGCTTCGCCCTGCTCGACGAGATCTCGTCGGCGCTGGCGCTCGACTGCGCGCCGGTGAGCTGGCCGGTGGGCCGCGCCGCCGAGTTCGTCGGCACCTGCGACGTGCGCGACGGCACGCTCCGGCTCGCCGCGCCGCTCGAGCCGGGCGACCGGCGCCTGGACGCGCTGGCGGAGGAGATCGACCTGGTTCGCGCGGCGCTGCCGGAGTTCAGCGTGGAGGATTTTCTCGCCGGCCACCGCACGCCCGTGTATTTCGGCAGCGCCATGAAGGAGATCGGCGTGGCCGAACTGCTGCAGGGGCTCGCCGACTACGGTCCGCCGCCCCGGGCGCAGAAGGCCGACAGGCGGCTGGTGGAGGCGAGCGAGGCGGCGCTGACCGCCCTCGTGTTCAAGATCCAGGCGAACATGGACCCGAACCACCGCGACCGCATCGCCTTCGCGCGCATCTGCTCGGGGCGGCTGGTGCGCGGCATGCGCATCCGCCAGGTGCGCACCGGCCGGCAGTTCGCCCTGCACGCGCCGCAGTTCTTCTTCGCCCGCAGCCGCTCGCTGGTCGAGGAGGCGTTCGCCGGCGATGTCGTCGGCATCCCCAACCACGGCACCATGCGCATCGGCGACACGCTGACCGAGGACGAGGAACTGAACTTCGTCGGCGTGCCGTATTTCGCGCCGGAGATTTTGCGCCGCGTGCGGCTGGCCGACGCCATGAAGGCGAAGAAGCTGCGCGGCGCGCTTTCCGAGCTGGCCGAGGAGGGCGTGGTGCAGGTGTTCCGCCCGCGCGACGGCAGCGCGCCTCTGGTGGGCGTGGTCGGCAGCCTGCAGCTCGACGTGCTGCAGGCGCGGCTCGCCGCCGAATACGGGGTGAGCATCGGCCTCGAGGCCTCGCCGTTCGCGCTCGCCCGCTGGATCATCGGCGAGGCGGCGGCGCTGGAACGCTTCGTCGAGGCCCACCCGGCGGCGGTGGCCGACGACGGCGACGGCGACCCGGTGTTCCTGGCCAGCTCGGCGTTCATGCTGGGGCGGACCGCCGATCTCAGTCCGGGGATCGCCTTCCACGACATCAAGGATCACCGCACCGGCCGGGCGGCGGAGGCCTGATGGGGTGGTGACGGGGCGGCGGGGGGAGGCGTCGGTGGCGTACGAGGTTCTTGCCGGATCGCACTGGGGGGCTTTTTACGTCACGGTGCGGGACGGGGCGATCGCCGGCTGGAGGCCGTGGGAGAAGGATCCCCACCCGAGCCGGCAGATCGCGGGGGCGATCGATTCCATCCATTCGCCTTCGCGCATCCTGCATCCGACGGTCCGTCGCGCCTGGCTGGAGAAAGGCCCCGGCGCGAAGCCGGAGGAACGCGGCAACGGCGATTTCGTGCGCGTCTCCTGGGACGCGGCGCTCGACCTCGTGCACCGGGAACTGCTGCGGGTGGACGAGGAGCACGGGCCGGGCGGCGTGTTCGCCGGCTCCTACGGCTGGAAGAGCCCCGGCAGGCTGCACAACTGCCGCACCCTGCTCTACCGGATGCTGAAGGCGCGCGGGCAGGGCTTCGTGAAGATCGTGGGCGACTACTCGACCGGCGCGAGCCAGGTGATCATGCCGCACGTGCTGGGCACGAACGAGGTCTACGAGCGGCAGACGGCGTGGCCGGTGGTGATCGGCAACACCACGCTGATGGTGTTCTGGGGCGCCGACCCGCTGAAGAACGGCGACATCTCGTGGATGATCGCCGACCACGGCGCGCGGGCGTGGATTTCGCGGCTGAAGGCGAAGGGGGTGCGGAGCATCTGCATCGATCCCGTGCGCACCGACACCTGCAAGTTCCTCGGCGCCGAGTGGATCAAGGTGCGGCCGCAGGCCGACGTGCCGATGATGCTCGGCATCGCGCATGCGCTGGTGGCGGAAGGCCTGCACGACGAGAAGTTTCTGAAGGACTACACGGCCGGTTTCGACAGGTTCCTGCCCTACCTGCTGGGCGAGACCGACGGGGTGGCGAAAAGCCCCGAGTGGGCCGCCTCGCTCTGCGGGGTTTTGCCCGACATCATCCGCGGGCTGGCGCGAAGCTTCGCCGCGAGCCGCACCATGCTCGCCTCCGGGTGGTCGATCCAGCGCATGCACCACGGCGAGCAGGCGCACTGGATGCTGGTGACGCTGGCGGCGATGCTCGGGCAGATCGGCCTGCCGGGCGGCGGCTTCGGCCTCGGCTACCACCATTCCTCCGGCGGCACGCCGCAGGCGGAGGCGGTTGGTCTGCCCGGCATCACCGATCAGGTTGCCGGGGGAGGCCGGGAGTGGCCCGAGGCCGCGGGAGCGGCGGCAATCCCGGTGGCGCGCGTCGTCGACATGCTGGAGAACCCGGGCGGGGTGTTCGACTTCAACGGCAGGACCGGCCGCTACCCCGATTCGCGGCTGGTGTACTGGGTGGGCGGCAACCCCTTCGCGCACCACCAGCAGCGCAACCGGCAGGTGGAGGCGTGGCGGAAGGTGGAGACCTTCATCGTCCACGACTTCCAGTGGACGGCGACGGCCCGGCACGCCGACATCGTGCTGCCCTGCACCAGCGCCTACGAGCGCAACGACATGGACATGGCGAGCGACGTCTCCGGCCGGTACCTGCTGGCGATGAAGCAGGTGATCCCGCCGGTCGGCGAGGCGCGCAACGACTTCGACATCTTCGCCTCCCTCTGCGCCCACGCGGGCAAGGACAAGGAGCGGGCCTTCACCGAGGGCAGGCCGGAGATGGAGTGGCTGAAGAGCTTCTACGACGTGGCACAGGGGCGGGCGCGGGCGAGGGGGCTCGCCATGCCGGACTTCGGCACTTTCTGGCAGGGCCAGGGCTGGGTGGAGTTCCCCGTTCCGCCGGCCGCCAGGGATTACGTCCGCTACCGGGAGTTCCGCGAGGACCCCGGACGGCGCGCGCTCGGCACGCCCTCGGGCAGGATCGAGATCTATTCGCAGGCCATCGAGAGGATGCGCTACGACGACTGCCCGCCGCACCCGGCCTGGATGGAGCCTCTGGAGCGCGCCGGTGCGCCGGGGGCGAAGTTCCCGCTGCACATCGCCAGTAATCATTCGTCGCTGCGGCTGCACAGCCAGCTTTGCGGCACCAGCCTGCGGCAGGACTACGCAGTGGCCGGGCGCGAGCCCTGCCTGATCAACCCCGCCGACGCCGGGAAACGCGGCATCGCCGACGGCGACGTGGTGCGCGTGTTCAACGACCGGGGGCAGATTCTCGCCGGCGCGGTGGTGACCGACGACGTCATGGAAGGCGTGGTCGTTGTGCACGAGGGCGGGTGGTACGACCCGGCCGAGCCGGGCAAGCCGAACACGCTCGACCGCTACGGCGACGTCAACGTGCTGACGCCCGACATCGGCACCTCGAAGCTCGCCCAGGGCAACTGCGGGCACACCTGCATCGGCGAGGTGGAGAAGTACGAGGGAGCCGCCCCCGCGGTGGGCGTGTTCACCGCTCCGGGGGAAGGTGCCTGACGGCTTGCGAAGCGTTGTTTCGCCGCCGTGATTCCGCTTTATGATTCGGTGCGCGCATCTGCCTGAGGAGGGCCGCGAGATGTCCGATTCCCGTCCCCCGTTCGACCTCGCCATCATCGGCGGCGGGGTGAACGGCGCCGGCATCGCCCGCGATGCCGCGGGCCGCGGCTGGAGCGTCTATCTGTGCGACAAGGGCGACCTTGCCGGGGCGACCTCGTCCGCTTCCACCAAGCTGATCCACGGCGGGCTGCGCTACCTGGAGTACTACGAGTTCCGGTTGGTGCACGAGTCGCTGGGCGAGCGGGAAGTGCTGTGGGGGATCGCGCCCCACATCATCCGGCCGCTGCGCTTCGTGCTGCCGTACGAACAGGGGCTGCGCCCGGCGTGGATGCTGCGCACAGGGCTGTTCCTTTACGACCACCTGGGCGGGCGGAAGCGCCTGCCGGCGACCAGGGTGCTCGACCTGGCCGGGCAGCCGCTGGGCGCGCCGTTGCAGCCGCGCTTCCGGCAGGGGTTCGAGTATTCCGACTGCTGGGTGGACGACGCCCGCCTGGTGGTGCTGAACGCCATCGACGCCGAGGCGCGCGGCGCGGTGATCGCGCCCCGCACACGCTGCGTCGCCGCCCGCCGCGACGGCGGGCTGTGGCGGGTGAGGGTGCGCGCGGAGCATTCCGGGGAGGAGCAGGAGATTCGCGCCCGGGTGCTGGTGAACGCGGCCGGGCCGTGGGTGGTGGATGTGATCGAGCACGTCCTGCAGATGCACCCCCCGGCGCCGGTGAGGCTGGTGCAGGGCAGCCACATCGTTGTGCCCCGGCTCTACGCGCACGACCGCTGCTACCTGTTCCAGGGCCGCGACGGGCGCATCTTCTTCACCATCCCCTACGAGGGCGACTTCACCCTCATCGGCACCACCGATCTCGATTTCCGGGGTGATCCCGGCCGGGTGGCGATCACGCAAGCGGAGATCGAGTATCTGTGCCACGGGGCGAGCCAGTACCTGCGCAGCCCGCTCGAACCGCGGCAGGTGGCGTGGAGCTACAGTGGCGTGCGGCCTCTGTACGGCGAGAAGGCGAGCCGGGCGCAGGACGCCACCCGCGACTACGTGCTGCGCCTGGAGGGCGACCGGAGGGCCGGCATTCCCCCGGTGCTGCATGTGTACGGCGGCAAGATCACCACCTATCGCCGGCTCGCCGAGGCGGCGATCCTGCGCCTGCTGCCGCACCTGCCGCCCGCCCACGGCCGCGCCGCCGGCTGGACCGCCGAGACGGCGCTACCCGGCGGCGAGTTCGCCGTTGACGGCTTCGGCCTGCTGGCGGCGGGGTTGGCGGCCCGGTTCCCGTTCCTGGGCGCCGCGACGGTGCGGCGGCTGGCGCATGCCTACGGCACCCGCGCCGGGACGATGCTGGAGGGCGCGCGGCGGGCCGACGACCTGGGGCGCGACTTCGGCGCCGGGCTCAGCGAACGCGAACTCGCCTGGATGGTGCGTCACGAATTCACCCGCACCGCCGACGACGTGCTGTGGCGGCGGAGCAAGCTCGGGCTCAGGCTCGACGCCGGGCAGGCGGCAGCGGTGGCGGCGGCGGTGGAGTCGCTGGTTTCGGCGCAATCCTGACGGAAGCGGAGCCGGCTTGCCGGCGGGCGACCGGCTTCAGCGCAGCGAGCGGGCGGGAGCGTCGTAGGCCCGGTGCTCCCGCAGGTGGCGGGGCGCCTCGGCCACCTCGGCGTAGCTGCGGAGGCTGCGACTCGGCGCACCCGAAGGCCGATGCGCGTTCGCCACCATCATTCCGCTGTCCGGGCGGTCGTAGATGAAGCCGTAGGTGCCATAGACGCTGCCGAACGCGTCGGAATGGGGGCCGAGGGCGACGCGCACCGCCGTCCAGTCGTTGTGGGGCGAGACGTCGATCACCGGCACGCCATAGGAGATGTTGCCCTTACGCGACCACGCCCAGTTGGCCTGGTCGACCTCGATCTCGCGGCTGTTGATGACCTTGCGGACCACGGCGACGTGGCCGAGGTGGATGCGGCCGTTGGCGCGGAAGTTCAGCACCGCGCCCGCCTGCGGCCGGCTGCCGCGCTGGTAAACGCCGGCGGCGGCATCCCACCAGTTGGCGGCGTTGCCCTTGAGCTCGATGCCGGAGGCGGCGCGGGCGAAGGGAACGCACTGCAGCACGTCGCGATGATAGGCGGCGAACAGCTTCGCCTTGCTTTCCTTGCGGAACTTCAGGCCGCCGCCGATTTTGCGGATCCGCCGTTCCTCCGCCGTGCGGCGGAGTTCAGCTACCGGGCGCGTCTCGTGGCGGACGACGTGATGCTCGGCGACCTTGCGCGTCTCGTGGCGGACGACGTGATGCTCGGCGACCCGGCGCGTCTCGTGGCGGACGACGTGATGCTCGGCGACCCGGCGCGTCTCGTGGCGGACGACGTGGTGCTCGGCGACCTTGCGCGTCTCGTGGTGGACGACGTGGCGTTCGGCCGCCTTGCGTTCGGCGGCGGGGATGTGGCGCGTCTTGCTGACCAGCGTGGCGTGGCGGTCGTTCGGTCGGTGGAGGGAGTGGGCCCCGGCGATGCCGGAGAAGGCGGTGAGCGATACGGCGAGAACCGTCCCCAGGATGAAAGCCCGGATCGACCCGGGCGACAGAGGGGTGCTTGCGTCGATCGCGTTCCGCATGCCCTCTCCTCCTTCAGTGCCATGAATGCCTGGGGACACCGGTAACGCCGTGTTTCGGTTTTTGACAACCCAGGGAAGCCGCTTTTGTCGCCTACGGGGCGAACTTTCCAGGATGCTCCCTGTGGACAAGCGCAAATTTCAGGACGGCAATCCTATAAACATAGCTGTGATGCGTGTGATGCATAAATGCCTCTTGCTTGTGGCGGAAATGTCACGGTCGATTCCACCACAAGCAGGAAACGGCGGGATTACTTGCAGGCGGTTACCATGATCTCCACGAGGTGCCGCGGATCGGCCATGCTCGCCTGCACGCAGGCCCGCGCCGGCGCGCCTTCGGGCGGCAGCCAGGCCGACCACACCGCGTTCATCGCGTCGCGGTCGCGGATGTCCTTGAGCCAGATCTGCGCCTGCAACAGCCGCGTCTTGTCGGTGCCGTGCGCCTCGAGCAGCGCATCGATCGTGGCCAGCGCTTCCGCCGTCTGGCCGGCGACGTCCTTCGAGAGATCGCTCGCCGTGCAGCCCTGCAGGTAGACGAAGTTGTGGTACTCGACAGCCTTGGCGAGGACCGGACCGGCCTCGGTGCGGGTGATGCGGCTCATGCTATGCGTCCTTTTGTCTCAGGGGGCGGGTTTCGCTGCCGGCGCGGGGGTGGTGCCGGCGCCGCCGGCGCTCACCGACGTTCCTTGCAGGCAACGCTGCAGAATGAGGTCGCGGGAATAGCGGGCGGAGAGCCCCGTGCTCGGACCCGGGACGGTGGCCGAGGCACCGAACGGCGCGTCGGTCTCCGTGTTGGTGGCGACATCGTTGCGATACACCTCGCCGGGGTTGCGCAGCAGGTACACCCGGTCGGCACGCTCGCGGCAGGCCTCGTAGGCCTTCGCCCGCGCGCTGCCCGCGGGCCCGCTTCCTTCCGGCAACGGCAGGCTGCAGCCCGCCAGAGCCACCATCGCCGCCGCGGCGAACCCCGCCCGCCGCCACCATGCAATTGCTTTCCGCATCGGCCGATTCCGCCCTGTCTTCCCTGCTCGTGCGGACGGCAGCATGGACCGCCGCCGCCGCGAGCGCCAGCCCCCGGCGCCGCCGCCGTAACGTTTCGTCCTTCCCGCCTCAGCGATCGGTGAGCCGGAACTCGATGCGCCGGTTCTTCGCATACGCCTCCGGCGTATTCGCCGGGTCGAGCGGCTGCGTATCGCCGAAGCCGGTGGCGGCGAGGCGGTTCGGCGGGATGCCGGCGGCGATCAACTGCTTGACCACGGTGATCGCCCGGCCGGCGGAAAGCTCCCAGTTGCTGCCCCACGGCCCGCCCACGACGGGCTGGCGGTCGGCGTGGCCGTCCACCCGCAGGATCCAGGGGATGTTCGGCGGGATCTTGGCGCTGATCTGCTTCAGCGTCGCGGCGAGCTTGTCGATCTGGTCGGTGCCTTCGGGGCTGAGGGCGGCGCTGCCGGTGGCGAACAGCACCTGGCTCTGGAAGATGAAGCGGTCGCCGACGATGGAGATGCCCGGCCGGTTGGCCAGCACCTTGCGCAGCTCCCCGAAGAAGTCGCTGCGGTAGCGTTCCAGTTCCTGCACCTTCGCCGCCAGCGCGGCATTGAGCCGCGAGCCGAGGTTGGCGATCTGCACGTCCTTCGCCTTCGCCTCGGTCTCGGAGATGTCGAGCGCCTTCTGCACCATGGCGAGCTGCGCGTGCAGTTCGTCGAGCTGCTGGCTGAGCAGCGCGAGCTTGGCCCGCGCCGATTCACCGAGCTGCTTCTCCATCGCCGCCGTCTGCTCGGCCGCCGCCCGGGCCTGTGCCTCGGTGACGGTTTTCGCCATCGCCTCCGCGGCCTGCTTCTGCAACTGGTCGCGCAGCGCCGTCAGCGCGCGGACCTGCTGGGCGAGGTCGGCGAGGTTGGCCGCCTGCTTGCCGATCGTCGCCTGTTCCGTCTGGCTGTTCTGGTTCGCCTGCGCCAGCTGGGCGGCGAGCGTGTCGCGGGCAGTGGCGGCCGTCTTGAGCGCGGTGTTCGCCTGGTCGAGCGCGACCCGCAGCTCGGTGTTGTGGGCCTGCTCCATCGACAGCATGTCGGACAGCGAGGCGAGCTGGTGGTTCAGCCGATCGAGCGCTGCGTTGCGATGGCTCAGCACCACGGAGAGGAACGCCTGCGCCAGCACGAACACCAGCAGAACGAAGATGATGACCATCAGCAGCGTGGACAGCGCGTCCACGTAGCCGGGCCATGCGGTGAGCCCGTCGCCACTGCCGCCGAAGCGCCGCCTGCCGGCCATCGCTCAGCCTCCGTTTCCCGGTCGGCTCATCGCGGCGGCTCCTCGGCCAGGGCGGCGATGGTGCGGGTGAGCACGCGGATCTCGTTGCGGAGTTCCGCGGTGCTCTGCGCCCGGCCCTGTTCCGTCTCGGTGAGCAGGCGTTGCAGGTGCAGTTCGATGTTGCGCAGGTGCGTGCGCACGATGTCGTCGTGGCCGCCCTGGAGGCCGCGCATGTCGCCGATGCGGGCGAGCGCCGGGGCCAGCGCCTGCTGGCTTTCGGCGATGCGCAGCATCAGCTGCTGCTGGGCCTTCAGCGTGTCGGCCAGCGTGGCGAGGCGCTCCGACATGGTGATGGCCGCTTGGTTGCCGGCGTTGCGGCCTTCCTCGCCGCGGGCGATCAGGTGCTGCAACTGCTCCATGTTCTCGGCGTTCTGCTCGAGCAGCGCCTGCACGTAGATGGGCACCGAGCCCTCGCCCTCGGTGCCGAGGACGCCGGAGGAAAGCCGGGTGATGCCGGCGAGCCATTCTTCCAGTTCGTTATAGAAGCGGTTCTGCGCCTGGCCGGCGGTGAGGTCGAGGAAGCCCAGCACCAGCGCGCCGGCGAGGCCGAGCATGGAGGAGGAGAACGCCGTGCCCATGCCCTTGAGCGGCTGGGCGAGTCCGGCCTTCAGCTGCGCGAACATGGCGGTGACGTCGTTGCCGCCGACCGACATGTTGTGGATCACCTCGGCGATCGAGGAGACGGTGAGAAGCAGCCCCCAGAAGGTGCCGAGCAGGCCGAGAAAAATCAGCAGCCCGGTCATGTAGCGGGAAAGTTCGCGGGACTCGTCGAGCCGGCTGCCGATGCTGTCGAGCAGCGAGCGCATCCCCGGCGCCGAGATGGTGAAGCGGTCGCCCGCGCCGCTGCCGCCGCGCGGCTTGCCGCTCTGCGCGGCGAGCATGTTCGCCATCGGGGCGAGCAGCTTCGGCGACGGCAGGGCGGCGAGGCGGGGGCGCGCCTGCTGGAAGGTTTCCAGCCAGTTCACCTCCGGGCGGAGCCGCAGCACCTGGCGGAGATTCCACGCGATGCCCAGCGCCAGCACCAGCAGGATCAGGCTGTTCAGCATCGGGTTGGCGTCGAAGGCGATGAGCAGCCGCGCGGAAAGCAGCACGGCAACGGCGATCACCGCAGCGAGGAACACCAGCATGCGGAACAGGTAGAGGGTGGGGCGGGTCATGGGGCGGATCTCGCCGGCGAAGAGGGTGGGGTGAGGGTGACGTCGGCGCGGTCGACCGGACCGGCGGCGATGGCGTGGGTGGCGCCGTAGGCGTGCAGGAAGATGTGCGGTGAGGCGACGTGGTGGGCGAGAAGGGCGGCCCGCACGCCGAGCGCGCGCTCGAGGGAAAGACGGCGCGGCGAGGAGGGATCGTCCGCCGCGCCGGGGGCGTAGGCGGCGACGTCGAAATCGGTGCCCTTGGCCGCATGGTCGGCGAGGTCGGCGAGGGCGGCGGCAGTGGCGGGATTCAGCTCGGCGCTGCCCGGGCCGAAGGTGACGCGCAGGCCGCCGGGGATCGCGGTGGCGGTGCCGGCGGCGGTGGCTTCGAGCGGCACGGCCGGCAGCGGCTCGGCCGTGCGGGCGGGCACCACCAGCGGTGGCGGCAGCACCGGCGCGGACGGTGGAGCCGCCGGCATGGCGGTCTCTGCCGGCGGTGCCGGAGGTGGCGGTGGCGGTGGCGGCAGTGGCAGGGGGAGGCTCGCGGCGGCCGCCGGAGGCACGATGAGCGCCGAGGCCGCCGCCGGCCGGAGGCCGAGCAGCGCTGTGGCGGCAATGGCCAGGGCGAAGGCGAGGTGCGGGGTTCGCATCGGTGTTCCCACACTAGACCGGCCGCCGCTTCGGCTCAACCGACGGGCCCGCGGGGACGGCCAGGCACCGCCGTGCCGGCAAGATCGGCGGGCGGGGAAGGCCGCCATGCTAGGCCTCGTCGGCCATGGGGCGAAGGGGAACGCCGGCTTGCAGGTGCGGTTGCAGGTGCCGCCGCCAGGCGGTGAGCGCGGCGCCGATCGCCTGGTGCATGTCGAGATAGCGGTAGCTGCCGAGACGGCCGCCGAACAGCACGCCTGCCTCCGTGGCGGCGAGCGCGCGGTAGCTTCGGAGAAGCGCCTTGTCGGCGGCGAGGTTGACCGGATAGTACGGCTCGTCGTCCGGACCCGCCGAGCGGCTGAACTCGCGGGCGATCAGCGTCTGATCCCCGCAGGGGCGCTGCGGCTGGAAGTGCCTGAACTCGCTGATGCGGGTGAAGGGGATTTCCGCGTCGGCGTAGTTCATCACCGGGCAGCCCTGGAAGTCGCCCTCGTGGGTTTCGAGGTGGAGGTCGATGGTGCGCCAGCCGAGCGCGCCGAGGCGGCGGCCGAAATAGCGGTCGATGGGGCCGGTGTAGACCACGGGCGCCGCGGGGCGCGCGGGGGCGATTTCGTGCCAGTCGCAGCCGAGCAGGAGTTCGATGTTCGGGCTTGCGAGCATGCGCGCGAAGATCGGGGTGTAGCCGTCCTTCGGCATCGCCTGGTAGGCGTCGTTGAAATAGCGGTTGTCGAACGTGTAGCGGACGGGAAGCCGGGCGATGATGTCGGCCGGCAGTTCCCTCGGGTCGGTCTGCCACTGCTTCATCGTGTAGCCGCGGATGAAGGTTTCGTAGAGCGGACGGCCGATCAGGGAGATCGCCTTCTCCTCGAGGTTGGCCGGCTCGGCAATTCCGCCGGCGTTCGCAGCGACCCAGGCCCTCGCTTCCGCAGGCGACATGGCGCGGTCGTTGAACAGCGAGATGGTGGCGAGGTTGATCGGCAGCGGGTAGACGCGGCCCTTCGCGGTTGTCCAGGTCCGGTGTTCGTAGGGCGTCCATTCGGTGAAGCGGGAGAGGTAGTCGAAGATCTCGCGGCTGCTGGTGTGGAAGATGTGCGGGCCGTACTTGTGCACCTCGATGCCGGTGGCGTCGTCGACATAGGTGAAGGCGTTGCCGCCGATGTGGTTGCGTTTTTCCACCACGGCGACGCGGAAGCCCTCGGCGGCGGCGCGCTCGGCGATGGTGGCGCCATAGAAGCCGGCGCCGACGACGACGAGATCAGCGGTGTCGATGTTCATGGTAGGGCGACGTCCGCCGGCTGCGGCTTGCCGAAGATGCAGCCGAGCACCCGGTGATCAGCGAAGGTGACGCCGTATTTGCCGGTGAGCAGCCTGAGTTCGGCATCGGCGGCGGCGGTGTCGGTGTTGATGCGGGCGGGGCGGGTGTGGGTCACGGCGCAGGCATCGACGATGGCGATGCCCGCCGGCGGGTAGCCGAGGAGTTTCGGCATCACCCAGTCGATGCCCCAGCCGAAGCGGCTGTCCTCGGCGAGGACGGGAAGACAGAGACGGAGCGCCGGGGCGGAGAGGACGGGAACCATGCTCTCCACGAAATTGGTGTAGCGAAGCAGGGCGCCGGGTTGGCGGCGGGTGACGGCGTGCCAGATATGGGATTCGGGGGTGAGCGCCGCCTGGGCGAGTTGCAGGCGGTAGCGTCGGCAGAGGGCGAACAGCGTCTCGACGGTTTGCCAATCCGTCATGATGTCGTCGTCGGGAAACCAGAAATAGTCGTACTGGTCGAACCACTGGGGATTCGCCGTCACCCAGCGGTGGATCGGCCGCCATTTCGGGCCTTTCTCGGCGACGAAATAGTCCTGGCCCCAGTCGGGGGTGCCCTCGCCGTAGCAGGAGACGGCGAGATCCCAGGTGCGGCTTTCCGAAGCACGCCAGAAAGGGAACAGGGCATGGTCGCCGGCCCGCATCAGCACGAGGTTGCGCCGGGCGACGGGCTTCGGGGGAGCAGGCGGCGGTTTTGCGGATTCCCGCAGGACGAGCGCCGGTTGCGGAGCGTGCAGGGAGTGGCCCCGGAGTTCGAGGGTTCCGGATGGCGAGCGGACGGTTTCGGCGAAGCGGGCGGAAGGCTTGCCGTAGGCGTCGAGAATTTCGAGTGCGCCGTTTTCCAGCCGCCAGGCGAGGTGGTCGTTGGAAGCGTGGCCTTGCAGGACGCCGTTGGGGCCGAAGGAGAGTTCGGTGGCGATGGTGGGGCCGCTCTCGTGGCCGAAGCGCCAGGTGCGGGTGCAGAGAAGCGCGGTGAACGATTCGTCGCTCGGCATGGCGGGACCCTCGCGGCAAGGGCCGCGGCGAAGCTGAAGAACCAGGCGGCACGGTAGGCCGGCGGTTCGGCGGTGACAACGGACGATGGGATTGCGGTCCGCCTGTCGCCTGGTAGGGTGGGCGATGGAGATTGTTGACAGTTAGCGGGAGGCGGCGCATGGGATCGGCATGGCAGAGGCGGCCCATGCGGAGCGCGTTCCGCGCACGACCTCCTTCGTCCCGCTGGTGCGGGCGGAGATCGAGCGCCTGATCGGCGTGGGCGAACTCGTCGGCGGTTCGCGCGTCAACGAAAGCGCGCTGGCGTCGCTTCTCGGCATCAGCCGCGGGCCGGTCCGGGAGGCCTGCCGCGAACTCGTGAACACGGGGCTGCTGCAGAACGAGATGAACCGCGGCTTCTTCGTGCGCGAGGTGACGGTGAAGCAGGCGCTCGACATCTACGACCTGCGCGCGACGCTGTTCGGCATGGCGGCGCGGCTTGCCGCGAGCGGGGCGGGGAAGGCGTGGATCGACGCCATGGCCGGACTTGTCGCCGGAATGGACGGGGCGATCGGAAGAAACGACGTCGGCGCCTACTATCCGTTGAACGTCCGGTTCCATCAGGCCCTGATGGAGGCCGCCGGCAACTACAAGCTCGGCCAGCTGTGGCCGCTGCTGGAGGCGGAACTCCACCTGTTCCGGCGCCGCGCGCTGGTGCTGGAGGGCGCGATGCGGAACTCCAACGAGGAGCACCGGGCGATCGTGGAAGCGTTGCGGACGGCGCGGCGCGACCTCGCCGGGCGTCTCGCCGAACGACATATCGCTGCCGGCAAGGCGCGCTTCCTGCTCAGCCTCGATGGCCGCGCGGTGGGCGATCGGCGGTCTGACAACTGTTGACAGTATGGCGTCGCCCGGCTAAAGCCGGAGCGAGCGGATTTTCCCCGATGCGGTCTGCGGCCTTCCCTAAGGGCGGCCGGACGAGGATGAGCGATGAGCGAGCAAACAAAGGCGACGCCGTTTCCGAACGTGGAGAACGTGACGGCGGAGGTGGCGGACTTCGCCGTGCGCACGACGTATGGCGATCTGCCGGAAGGCGTGATCGAGGCGGGGCGAAAGTCGATCCTCGACGGCATCGGCCTGGCGCTGGCGGGATCGGTGGCGCGGACGGGCGAGATGGTCAGGACGCATCTGCGCTCGCTGCGCCTGGGCGACGGGGGTGCCACGGTGATCGGCGCGGCGCTGCGGACGGTGCCCCGGTTCGCCGCCTTCGCCAACGGAGTGGGCATCCATGCCGACGATTTCGACGACACGCAGCTTGCGGTGGCGAAGAACCGCGTCTACGGCCTGCTGACGCACCCTACGGCGCCGGCGCTGCCGGCGGCGCTCGCGATTGCGGAGTCCGGGCATCGTTCCGGAGCCGATTTCATGCTCGCCTACCATCTGGGCGTGGAGGTGGAGACGAAGATCTCCGAGGCGATCGCGCCCAGGCACTACCAGGACGGGTTCCATTCCACCGGCACCTGCGGGACGTTCGCCGCCGCCACCGCGGCGTCGAAGCTGCTTGGGCTCGACCGCGGGCAAACGCGGCGGGCGCTGTCCATCGCGGGCAGCCAATCGGCTGGTCTGCGCGAGAATTTCGGCACGATGACGAAGCCGTTCCATGCCGGCCGCGCCGCGGAGAGCGGGGTGGTGGCGGCGGAATTCGCGGCGATGGGCTGGACGGCGGCGGACGGGATTCTGGAAGCGCCGCGAGGATTTTTCCACGCCGCCGGCGGAGGATTCGACGCGGAAGCGATTCTGGGCCGGCTTGGCCGGCCGTGGACGTTCCTTTCGCCCGGGGTTTCCATCAAGCCGCATCCCTCGGGCTCGCTGACCCACCCCGGCATGACCGAGATGCTGCGGCTGATCCGCACGAACGCCATCCGCGCGGAGATGGTCGAGCGGGTGGATGTGGGCACCAACCACAACATGCCGAACGCGCTGATCCACCACCGCCCGCGGAACGAGTTGCAGGCGAAGTTCAGCATGGAATTCTGCATGGCGATTTTGCTGCTCGACGGCAAGGCGGGCCTGCCGGAGTTCACCGACGAGACGGTGCTGCGCGAGGATGTGCAGGCGATGATCGGGCGGGTGGACTTCCACGTTCATCCCCAGGCCGAGGCGGCGGGCTACGACAAAATGACGACCATCATCGACATCCGATTGAAGGATGGGCGGACGATTTCCGGCCGGGCGGATTTCGGCAAGGGCAGCCCCGCGAACCCGATGGACTACGAGGACGTGGCCGGGAAGTTCCGGGGATGCTGCGAGGCGGCGAAGTGGCCGGCGGCGAAGGCGGAGGCGATCATCGAGGCGGTGCGGCGCCTGGAGAGGCTTGCCGACGTGCGGGAATTGACGGCGCTCTGCGCCGGGTGAGGGCGGCCGGACCGATCCGCCGCTGCCCGGGACAGTCCTGTCGGCGACATCGGCAGGAATTGCGCGACAGGCCCCGGAAGGCCGAAGCCGGTGGCGGCGCGTTGTTGCGCCGCGTCGCGCAGACAGGGATGGAAGCGGGCGGGTCACCCGGCCGCCGCAGCCTCTCGTTGAAGTCGGACCGCCCGGGGGCCTTCCCCGGTGTTCCACGTCGCCTCCCTCCGCAAAGGTAGGGAATCGGATTTCCCAGGTTCCCGCAGAAACTTTTCGGAACGGCCGGGCCGAGTATTCGGTGGTTCCGGCGCATTAACGCTCCATTAAGTGGAGCCATACCAAAAATCGTGAGCCTCCTCGAGCGGGGTTGTCATGGAACAGCCGGGTTCCGGCTGCTTTGCGGGCACTGTCGAGAAGGCGCGCATCCGTCGGCGTGTCTGTGGCGGAAGGAGCGGGGAAGAGGCCGATGCCCGTGAGGAAGCGGCGGTGAGGCACACGTGCGGCGGCGCAACGTGTGAATCCGATCAACAAGTGTCTGGAGGAATATCCTAAATGTCAGGGACTACATCCGTAACAGTTACGGGACCGACTGAATATGCCCTTTCGTTGAATATAGACTCAACGGAGGGTATGACATCCGGCAGCAGTTATGCCATTATTGAAGAAAATTCAAGCGGTCCCGTGGAAATAGGGACGTTCACATATATAAACGACGGCTATTCTCCAGTTAATATGTATACATCCGTCCTGGTGGGGGCTAATACGATCTCGCCGACGACTGTTGGTATCGGTTATGCGACATCCGAGACAGCCGGAAGCGCCACGCTGTATATCGTCGATTCGACAGGTGCGACCGGCGCGACGGGTGCGATCAGCTCGTATACGAGCGCCATTCCAGGCGTTCCCTTCTTTGCACTTAGCAATGTTGGTGCCACGGGTGCAGAGGTGGCCGGCTTTGTCGAGACAGCGTTTCGCCCTCGATAAGTGGAGCCTCT
>JAJXZO010000097.1 GCA_021780035.1 Pseudomonadota bacterium | reverse complement strand
CTCTGCCACGACACGCCGTTCGGTTTCCGCTTCCGCGAGCATCCCGCCGGTGCCGAGCACTACCGCCGTACCGGCCTTGCGCTGCCGGAGGCGACGCTGGAGGCGGCACGCACCGCCGACGCCGTGCTGTTCGGCGCCATGGGCTGGCCGGAAATCCGCTACCCCGACGGCACCGAAATCGCCCCGCAGCTTGATCTCAGGGTGGAACTCGACCTTTACGCCGGCGTCCGCCCCGCGCGCGCCATTCCCGGCATCGCGCCGCCGCTCACCGACCCCAGGGCCGCCGGCATCGATCTCGTAGTGATCCGCGAATCCACGGAAGGGCTGTTCGTCTCCCGCGGCAAGGGATCCCTGGTGGACGACGCCGAGGCCACCGACCGCCTCACCATCACCCGCGCCGGCTCCGAGCGCGTGCACGACTTCGCCTTCCGCCTCGCCCGCCACCGCCGCCAGCGCGGCCGACCGGGCCGCGTCACCTGCGTCGACAAAGCCAACGTGTTCCTCTCGATGGCATTTTTCCGCCGTATCTTCGATGAGCGTGCCGCCCGCTTCCCCGACGTCGAAGCCTGTCACAACTATATCGACGCCACCGCCCTCGACATGATCCGCAAGCCATGGGACTACGACGTGATGGTCACCGAGAACATGTTCGGCGACATCCTCTCCGACCTCACGGCAGGGCTGGTGGGCGGCATGGGCTTCGCTCCTTCGGCGGACGTGGGCGACAACCATGCCCTGTTCCAGCCCTGCCACGGCTCCGCGCCAGATATCGCCGGCCAAGGCAGGGCCAATCCCACCGCCACCATCCTCTCGGCGGCGATGATGCTCGACTGGCTGGCCGAACGGCACGCTCTGCCCGAGATGGCCGTGGCCGCGGAAAAGCTGGAGCGTGCGGTCGATGCCGCCTACGCCTCCGGCCGGTTGCGTCCGTTCGAGCTCGGCGGCAGTGACGGCACGAACGCGGTGGCGGCGGCCATCGCGTCCAACCTCTGAGGCTCGGTCATGGCGAAGCTGCGCGTGCTCGGAGTGGGCGCCGGCTACTTCAGCCAGTTCCAGTATGAGGCATGGCAGTCACTGCCGCGTTCCGAGTGCGTCGGCATGGTAAACCGCGACCAGGCGAAGGCTGCCGCCCTCGCCGCCCGCTTCAATATCTCCCGCGTGTTGCCGGACCTCGATGCGGCGCTGGACACGCTCCGTCCCGATCTTCTCGACGTCATCACCCCGCCCGAGACGCACTTCGCTTTCGCCGCGAAAGCGATCGCGCGCCGCATCCCGGTGGTGTGCCAGAAGCCCTTCTGCCGTGACTACGCCGAGGCCCTGGCGCTCACCGAACTTGCCGAACGCGAAGGCGTACCTCTCGTCGTTCACGAGAACTTCCGCTGGCAGCCGTGGTGGCGCGAGGTGAAGCGCCTGCTCGATGCCGGCACTTTGGGTACGCTTCACTCCATCTCGTTCCGGCTGCGCCCCGGCGACGGTCAGGGCTCCGCAGCCTACCTCGCGCGACAGCCATATTTCCAGAGAATGCCGCGCTTCCTGGTGCGAGAGACGGTGATCCACCTCATCGACACTTTCCGCTTCCTCGCTGGAGAAATCACTTTTGTCCTCGCCGCGCTGCGCCGCCTGAACCCGGTGATCGCCGGCGAGGACGCTGGCGTTCTCGTATTCGGGCACAGCGGCGGTGCCGGCAGCGTCTTCGACGGCAACCGCCTGAACGAACACCCCGCCGCGGACCTGCGCCGCACCATGGGCGAAGGTTGGATCGAGGGCGCAAAAGGCGTGCTCCGTCTCGACGGCGACGGCCGCTTGTGGTGGAAGCCGCACGGAGAGCCGGAACGGCCGCACATCTACGACGCCGGGCCGACAGGGGGTTTCGGCGGCGGCGCATGCGCGGCGTTGCAGCGTCACGTGATTGCTCATTTCCTCGACCACGCCCCGGTCGAAAACACCGCGCGTGCCTACCTCGCGAACCTGCGCGTCGAGGAAGCGGCGTACCGCTCCGCCGCGACCGGACAGCGCATCGACCTTTCCTGTTTCGACCCGCTGCTCCCCGCAGCGGCCGGCTCCACGCCCCACAAAAACAGCACTCTGGAGGAACCCCAATGCATCGCAGACAGCTTCTGCAACAGACCGCCGCCGCCGGCGCCGGCGTCCTCATCCTGAACCGGACGGCCCGGGCCGCCACCGTCCTCAGGTTCAGCCACACCGACCAGCCGACCGGCGCCCGTCAGGAGGCGGCGGAATTGTTCGGCCGCAAGGTCAAGGAATACACGGACGGCCGTTATGTCGTGAACGTCTACCCGGCCGGCCAGCTCGCCGACGACCCCAAAGGGGTGGAACAACTGCGGATCGGCGGCATCGACTTCACCGTCACCGGTACCGGCACCTATGCCACGCACATCCCGAACCTCAACCTCACCGCCCTGCCCTACCTCGTCGATACCTACGAGCAGGGCTGGAAACTCTACGACACGTCGAAGTGGCTGGCGGAACAGTTCGCGAAGGGACCGGCGGTGGGATTCCGCTTCCTTTCCACCTTCGAGGCCGGCTTCCGCAGCATGACGACGAAGCAGCCGCTGCCCTCCCCGGCCGCCGCCAAGGGCATGAAGCTGCGCAGCTTCCCCAACGAGATGATGCGCTGGACGCTGGAGGCGATGGGCTTCCAGGTGATCATCATGCCGCTGCCGGAAGTGTACCTGGCGATCCAGCAAGGCGCGGTGAGCGGCCAGGAAAATCCGATCGATACCATCTACGTCAACAAGTTCTACGAAGTCGCGCCGTTCGTCACGCTCACCCAGCACGTCTACAGCCCGATCCCGCTCACCGTGTCCGAACGCACCTGGCAGCGCTTCTCTCCCGCCGACCGGCAAGGCGTGGCGAAGGCGGCGATCGAGGCGGCCACCTGGAGCCGCAACACCGTGCGTGCGAATGACAACAATGAACTGACAGAGATGGCGGCGAAAGGCGCGAAGATCGCCCACCCGGCGCTGGAGCCGTGGCATGCCGTGGTCCAGCCCGTCTACGCTCAGGCGAAGGCCAAGTACGGCGCCGATGTCGCGGCGATCCTCGCCGACGCGGACGCCATACGCAAAGCTCTGCATTCCTCGTGATCTCCGGAGCCCGCGTGCCTCACCCGGCACGCGGGCACGAGCGTATGATGTACATCCCTCCCCGCCCTTTGCCGACGCCGCTGCGCCTGTTGGCGATGGTGATCGACTGGCTCGCCATCCTGATGGGCGCCGGCATCGTCACCCTCGTCTTCCTCGACGTGCTGATGCACCAGATCGGCTTCGACATCGCCTGGACCGACGACTTCACCCAGATATTGATGGTCTGGGTCACGTTCCTCGGCGGTGCTGCCGCCGGCCGCCGTGGCGAACACGTGGCCATCACCAGTCTCGTCGATCTGCTGCCCGCACGGCTGCATTGCTGGACGGAAGGGCTGGCGCAACTCGTGGCCGCGGCCGTACTCGTACTTCTGGTGTGGAAAGGCATCGCCATCGCGCAGTCGGCCTCCGCCGACCATTTCTCCGTGCTCGGCTGGCCGATGTCGGTGGAATACGCCGGCCTGCCGGTGGGCTCCGCCGCCACGCTCGTGTTCGTGCTGTTCGACCTGACCGAAATCGTGCGCGGTGTGCCGCGCCACGCGCGTTACGGAGAGTAGGGGCATGCTCGCGCTGGAAATGTTCGGGCTGTTCTTCCTCATCGCTCTGGCCGGCGTGCCGCTGCTCTACGCCCTGCTCGCGACCACGGTCAGCATCATCTGGATCAAGGGCTTCGGCTATCCGCTGGAGACGATCTTCCTTTCCTACATCAGCGGCGTCGAGCCCTTCCTCCTCATCGCCGTGCCGCTGTTCATCTTTGCCGGCGAGATTCTCTCGCACGGCGGCATCGGCCGGCGCATCGTCGCGCTCAGCCGCGCGCTGCTGGGATTCCTGCCGGGCGGGCTTGGCATTGTCACCGTCGCTTCCTGCCTGATATTCGGCGGGGTCTCCGGATCGGCACTCGCCGACACCGCGGCGATCGGCGCCATGGTGGTGCCGGCAATGGTGGAGCGCGGCTATCCGCGTCCGTTCATCGCTGCCCTGCTCGCGGTGGCCGGCATCCTCTCGCAACTGATGCCGGTGTCGATACCCTTCCTGGTGTTCTCCTTCCTCTCCGGCGTATCGATGCGCAATCTCGGCATGGCCGGCATCCTCCCGGCCTTCGTTGCCGCCTTCATCCTCGCGCTGTTCTGCGCGTGGTACGGCAAGAGCACCGGATGCGACAACGGCTCCGAACGTGCGAGCCGGAAGGAGATCTGGTACGCCACCAAAGACGCGGGGCCGGCTCTGGTGATGCCGGTGATCATCGTCGGCGGCATCTGGTCCGGCCTGTTCACCCCCACCGAGGCCGCCTCGGTGGCAGTCGTCTATGGCCTGGTCGTATCCCTGTTCGTCTATCACGACCTCAGGCCTGGCGACCTGCCGCACCTGATGCTGCGCGCGCTGCGCACTTCCGCTGCCGTGATGCTCATCATCGGCGCCACCGGCGCGCTCGCCTGGCTCGTCACCGCCGAGCAGGTGGCAGTGCAACTCGCCGCCTGGATCAATGCGGTGGCGAGCGAGCAGTGGGAGTTCCTGCTTCTCGTCAACGTCTGCCTGCTGCTGCTGGGCATGTTCATCGAGCCGCTGCCGGCAATGTTGCTTACCGTGCCGATGCTGCTGCCGATCGCCCAGCACTTCCACGTCAACCTGATCCACTTCGGCGTCGTGGTGACGCTGAACCTCGCCATCGCGCTCGTGCACCCGCCTGTAGGCCCCTCGCTGTTCATCGCCGCCAAGCTGGCGCGCGTCGGCATCGGCCCGGTCACCCGGGCGCTGCTGCCGCTACTCGCGACGATGCTGCTGGTGCTGGCGCTGATCACCTACATCCAGCCGCTATCACTGATCCTGGTGCATTGACTTCACTGAAGTGGGCCCCGAAGGCGGGACCATGGGCCTGGTTGGAGCGGAGCCGTTCTGTCGTGCTCGACGAAGCGGATGATGATGACGAAAACGAGACGGAAGATTGATGCGTTGCTGAAGGCGAAGATCGCCTTGAAGGCGCTGCGCGAGCAGCCGACGGTCGCTGATCTGGCGGTGCGGTATCAGGGTCACCGGAACCGGACTCATGCCTGGAAGAAGCAGCTGCAGCAGCACACGACACAGGCGTTTGACCCGAAGGTCGGGGAGGATGCGGGTCAACCGCAAACGAGTGCGGCGGCTGACGCGGCTGACAGGGATTGTGCCTCTGCGGCCGAAGCCGCGGACGAGCAAGCCCGGTGGCGGGCAAAAGAGTTTCCCGTATCCGTTCCGGGGCCTGGTGATCGACAGGCCGAACCAGGTGTGGAACGCGCTGGCCTATCTGCCCAAGGGCCAGCAGAGCATGGTCGCGGCCGCTCTGCGCCAGGCGTTCCTCCAGCCCGACCGCGCCGCCGCCAGCCAGACGCTGCGTCACGTCGCCGATCAGCTGCGCGGCCAATGGCCGAAGCTCGGGGACTTCATCGACGACAGCGAGGTCGATGTGCTGACTTTCCTCGATTTTCCAGCACAGCACAGAACCAGGATCCACAGCACGAATTCCCTGGAGCGTCTGAACAAGGAGGTCAAGCGCCGCGCCGACGTCGTCGGCATTTTCCCCAACGAAAGGGCAATCATCCGCCTGATCGGCGCCGTGTTGCTGGATGCCAACGACGAATGGCAGATCCGGAACCGCTACATGCAGACAGAGCCTATGGCCGAGCTGCTCGCGCCCATCATCGATGCCGAGACCACCAGAATTTCCACCGCCACAGCATGATCAATGGCCACATCCGCCGACACCCATTTTTCCACCACCTTGACGGACGCTATCCGGACAACAACGTGTTCGTGGAGCGGCTGTGGAGGTCGCTGAAGTATGGCGACGTCTGTCTGAAGGACTATGCCGATGGTGGCGAAGCACGATCGGGGATTGCCGAGTGGATTGGTTTCTCCAACGAACAACGCCCACACCAAGCCTTGGGCGGCCGGACGCCGATGGCGGGTCTGGCGCGCCGCCATCCAAGGCTCGCTCGACAGCACGGCTTTCGATATGACGCTGCGCGTGGACAGCGCTGGCGCGTTGCCCACATGCCCATAACCGCAGCAACAACAGGCAGCATGACTGTCATGGACATCGGAACGGAGCCGCCTCCAACTCAACTCACCCGATCAATGGCCCTCTCTCGCAGGTTCACCTCAGTCTAATTCAGTCAAGCCACGAGATGACTCACAATGCGCAACGTCGATTCGAACTTGGCTAAGATGTTTGTAGCGATTGCCGAGGAAGGCAGCATCGCCAGGGCGGCAGCGCGCGAGAACATCGTCCCTTCAGCGGTGAGCAAGCGGCTCGCCGAGCTGGAGGCGATGCTGGGCGTGGCACTGGTCGAGCGGGGCCGCCGCGGCATCGCGGTCACACCTGCCGGAGAAACCCTGCTCTACCACGCCCGGCTCATCCTGCAGGCCATCGACCACATGCACGCCGAGATGTCCGACTACGTCCAGGGCGTGCGAGGGCACGTGACACTGCGCGTCAGCGCCTCCTCTCTGCTTAGCGGCCTGCCTTTGGACATCCAAGGTTTTCTCGCCTTGAACCGACAGGTGAAGATCACCATCGAGGAGCGTGAAACTCCGCTCATCGTCCGCGACATCATCGAGAGCAAAGCCGATCTGGCGGTAGCGCCGGCGATGTTCCCGAGCGAGGAGCTGCAGTACTTACCCTACAAGGACAAGACCTACGACTTTGCCGTTGCGATGCTGCCCGATCATCCGCTGGCAGCGCTCGAGACGATCTCCTATTCGCAGACGCTGAGCTTTGACCAAGTGGAACAGAATCAGGCGACTGCGGTCGTCCAGTTGATGGACCACGTGACGCGGCAGTGCGCGGTTACGCGAAGGACCCGTATCCGCGTGCGCGGCTGGGAGGCCGTCTGCCGCATGATCAGCTACGGCATGGGCATCGGGATCGTGCCGTCGGTTCTCGAAGCATCCTACGGAGCATTTTTGAAGCTGCATTTTGTCCCCTTGACGGATAACTGGGCACACCAGCGCATATACCTCATTGCCCGGGACTTCGAGGCTCTGCCGGCGGCCAGCAAGGCCTTGGTGAAATACCTGCGCTAAATCCGACCCGCGCCCCCCGGATCTGTGACATCTCTATTCGAGACGGTAGCGGCCTTCACTTATCGCTTGTCAGGCGAGCGGTCCGCATGAAAAATTCCGGTACCGGCGCAATCTCGATCGGGCGGCACGTGGAGCAAACGATCGGAAATCTGCACACGCAGAGCAACTGAACAGTCGAGCTCCGTTCAGAGGGATCCGAAACTATCGGGTGGCGGATGATGCACTCGCGCCGCGATGTCCGCGCGTTTCCTCCTGAACCGTGCGTGGGCTGCGGCATGCCCGACGTTCGAGCAGACAAGGCAAACGATGAGCAACGTTCCCTATTCCCTGGCCGAAGATGCCCTGGGCGACGCCAACGTCGAAGTCATCGAGGTCGGTACCCGCGATGGCTTGCAGATCGAGAGGACGATCGTGCCGACGGCAGAGAAAATCACCTTGATCAACACCATGTTGGCGAGCGGCCTGCGCAGCATAGAGGTCACCTCGTTCGTCTCGCCCAAGGCCGTGCCGCAGATGGCCGACGCGGAGCAGGTGCTGGCGGGTATCGTCAGGCGCCCCGATACGGTGCTGATGGCGCTGGTGCCGAACATGCGCGCGGCCGAAAGAGCCTGCACGACCCCGCTCGACGACGGCGTGCTGCTGTGTTCCGCCTCCAACACGCACAACCGCAAGAACCTGAACCGCAGCATCGACGAAACGTTGGCCGGTTTGCCCTCGGTCGCCGCGACGCTGCACGCCGGCGGGATCGGCGTACGCGGTGCCGTCGCCACCGCCTTCGGCTGTCCCTTCGAGGGCGATATCGCGATCGGCGACGTCGTAAGCATTGCTCGCGCCTACGCGGCGGCGGGTGCGCACGGCGTCACCCTGAGCGACACCACCGGCATGGCCACCCCGCTCAACATTCGCAGCGTCGTCCGCGCGGTGCGCGCCGCGCTGCCCGCGATGGAACTCACGCTCCATCTGCATAACACGCGTGGAATCGGGCTGGGCAATGCGCTCGCCGGTCTTGCCGAAGGCATCCGGCGCTTTGATTCGTCGATCGGCGGGCTGGGCGGCTGCCCCTTCGCTCCTGGCGCGACGGGCAATATCTGCACGGAAGACCTGGTCTATCTGCTGGAGGAATGCGGCTATGCCACCGGCGTCGACCTGGAACGGGCGATCGGCGTCGCCCGGAAGATGGAGTCGCTATTGGGCAGGCCGTTGACCGGGCAGGTCATGCGCGCGGGGCCGCGGCTGCGCCTGCACCCGGCTGATGCGGTCCGTGCCGCGCAGGGCTGAGCCGGCCGTGCCGGCCGCCGGCAATGCCGATCGCCACTCAATCCATCCGCTGAACGGAGAAGATCCCCCGATGAACGAGAACCTTGAACGGCAGATGACTGCCGAGCAGCAACAGGAGCTTGATGACGTGCTGGCCCGCGCCCGCAAGGCCGCCGCCGTCATCGAGACTTACGACCAGGCGCGCGTCGACCGGCTGTGCCAGGCGGTGGCCTGGGCGGTCGCCAACAAGCGGACGTTCCAGCGTCTCGCCACGATGGGCGTCGCCGAAGGTGGCCTCGGCGACCCGGTTAGCCGGATGGGCAAGCGGATGAAGATTCGGGGCATCCTGCGCGACGTGCTGCGGCAGAAGAGCGTCGGCATCATCGAGCGCATCCCAGAAAAGGGCATCGTCAAGTACGGCAAGCCGGTCGGCGTCATCGCCTCGATCATCCCGATGACCAACCCGGACCTGACCGCGGCCGGCAACGCCATCTGCGCCATCAAGGCGCGTGACGTGGCGGTGTTCTCTCCGCACCCGCGCACCAAGAACGTCTCGCTGGAAACCGTGTGTCTGATGCGCGAGGCGCTGGAACGCGAAGGCGCGCCGGCGGATATCCTGCAGTGCCTCGTCAACGCCAGCATCCCATCGGCCCAGGCGCTGATGGCGCGCGCCGACCTGGTAATGGCAACCGGCGGGCAGAACCTGGTGCGGGCGGCCTACCGCTCCGGAGCGCCGGCCTATGGCGTGGGCGCAGGCAACGCGACCGTCATCATCGACGAGACCGCCAACGTCGAGGAAGCGGCCCGCAACAGCGCGATCAGCAAGACCGTCGACTACGGCTCCGGCTGCTCGTGCGACGGCAACCTGCTGATCGACGAGAGCCTGTTCGAGCGCGTGCTCGAACGCCTGGTCGCCGAAGGCGGCTACCTGGCGAACGACAAAGAAAAGGCCGCCTTGCAAGCAGCGCTGTGGGACGCGGAAGGCCGTCGGCTGGGCAATACAGTGGCGATCTCGGCACCCAGGCTCGCCGAAGCCGCCGGGTTCCGGATTCCCGGCGACCGCCGGTTCATCATCGTGCGCGGCGATGGCATCGGCAGGCAATACCCCTTCTCGGGCGAGAAGCTGACGACCCTGCTCGCCGTTTACAGCTATCGCGGCTTCGAGAACGCCCTGTCCATGATGCAGCGGATCTTCGAGGTCGGCGGCAAGGGCCACTCCTGCGGGATCTACTCCTTCAGCGAGGAGCACATCCACCAGTTGGCGCTGGTCGCCCCAGTGAGCCGGATCATGGTTCGCCAGCCGAATTCCGCCTCCAACGCCGGAGCTTTCACCAACGGCATGCCGATGACGCCAAGCCTTGGCTGCGGCACCTGGGGCGGCAACGTGGTCAGCGAGAACATCACGCTGAAGCACTTCATGAACACGACCTGGGTGGCGGTGCCGATCGCGGCGGACCAGCCCTCGGATGCCGAACTGTTCGGAGACTTCTACGACCCGGCGCTCGAGGCATGAAGGTTGGTCGGGGCGGGCAGGAGACGGATGGCCTGCCCGCCCGGTCCTCAATCGACGATTCTGGTCACCCGCACGATGGTGGGGTCGGTGAATGGATCGAGCGGGCTGTTGGCCGAACTGGAAAACGAGAACAGCACGGCCCCCGCGGGGCCGGCCTGGAACCAGTGCCTGACGCCGGGCTGCAGCGTCATCTGGTCGGTCGGGTGCATGACGATCTCGTGGCGGACCGTGTAGCAGGCATCCTTGCCCGGCGGAACGCGCCCTTCCTTCACCGTGGCTTCGCCGGGCACGTACAAGTAAAGGGTGCCATCGATTACGCGAAGCGTCTCCTCCTTGCCGGGATCGCTGCCGATTGCCGTGTGCCAGTGCTCGGGCATGGTCTGGTTGGGGAACAGCGCCAGCACCTTGGCGCCGACGCGTTGGGTGTTGAAGAAGGTCACCATGCAGGAGCCTTCCACCTCCAGATGACCGAGACCGAGGTCGGCCACGTCCATCTCCGCCACTTCGCGCTCGGTCAGACTGACGCCGGCGGCGCGGATCATCGCGGCTGCGCGGTCGCGGGCCTCGGCGTACTGTCGGCGTGTCAACATGATGCCTCCTGGAGCGGGAGAACCCCCGAAGGGCGAAGCCTTCCCGCTCTCTGTACTCGGTTGCCCGCGGGAGTCAGACCCGGGGCGGCTCCACCTGCCGCCACCGGGCTCTAGCGGCCCTTCCAGGCAGGCGCCCGGCCTGCCTCGCGTGCGGTCACGGCTTCAGCGGCGTCCTCCGACTTCAAAAGCGTGATCAGCATGCTGAGGCCGCATTCAAGCTGGCGCTGGTAGCTGAGCGCGTCAGCCTCGTAATAGAGCCGCTTGCAGGTGGCCAGCGCGGTGGGGCTCGCCCGGCTCAGTCGCTCGGCCACCTCCATGGCCTTGGGCATCACCGCGCCCGGCTCGGTCACCCAGTTGACCACACCAAGCTGAAGCGCCCGCGACGCCGGGATGATTTCGCCGAGCAACGAGAGTTCCATGACGCGCTTGCGCGTGAGCACGCGGGCCAGTCCGGCGAGCGCCATCATCGGCGCCAGCCCGAAATTGATCTCCGGGACGGCGAAGGTGGCGGCCGAGGAGGCCACCGCGAGGTCGCAGGCTTCCACAACGCTGAATCCACCGCCGTGCGCGGGTCCTTCGACCGCCGCAATGACCGGTTTCGATGACTGCACGATCGCCATGTGGAAACGCACGAAGCGGTTGCCAAAGGCGCGCATGTCGATCGGGCTCTCGGTCCGGCAGTCCCCCAATTCACCGCCACTGCAGAAGCAGTCGCCGGCTGCCGCCAGGACCACCGCCCCGCAGGCGAGGTCGGCTTCGAACGCCTCGAGCGCCCCGGCAAGTTCGTCGAGGCAGCAGTTGCTGAGCTTGTTGGCCGCCGCAGGGCGGTTGATCGTCAGCACCCGCACGCGGCCGCGTGCGGCGATGGTGATGCACCCGTATGCCAATTGGCAGAACTCCTTTCTTCCCGGGCTACCGGCGTGGCAGCGGCCCGCGCCGTTCCTTTGGGGGCGGGTCAGTACTGTCTGACGAACGAGCGCACATAGTCGAGGATGTCGAAGGCATCCTTGTTCTGCATCATCGAGAACAGCTGCTTCTCGTCGATGGCATCGACGATGTCGCAGAGGTAGTCCATCCACTCGAACGTCTTTTCCATGATGCGGATCGGGTCGTGGCGTTGCGGGAAGACGTCGGCGGTGATCCAGCCGTTGTAGTTGACGTGCTTGAGATAGAGAATCGTCTCAAGATAATCCCACAGATTGACCGCGCCCGGAAGCATGTCCCAGTCCCAGTTGCGGTAGTTGTCGTTGATATGGACGTAGAACAGCTTGCCCGTGGCGCCCAGGAAGGCGACCGAATCAGCGGGGATCTCCTGGCATTGCAGCGCATGGCCTATGTCGAGCGTGACGCCCACGTTCTCGCGACCGACCAGGCTGCAGAAATAGGCCATCTTGCCGGCGTTGTTCAGCAGGCAGTGAACGCGGGGCTCCGAAGCCTTGTACTCCAGACTGATCTTCACGTCCGGACGGTACTCGGCGCATTCCCGCACGCCCGCCAGCGTATCGTTGAAGGCGCGGACATAGTCCAGCTCGAACGGATAATCGGCACCGTCATTCAGGAACGCACTGGTCACGATGTTGCAGCCGAGTTCAGCGGCGCAGTCCATCGCCACTTTCATGTGGCGAATGGCCTCCTGCCGGATCTTCGCGTCCGGGTTCGAGAACGTGCCGAAGCGCCAGGGCTCGTCGGCCTTGATGTTGAGATTGACGGTGGAAACCCCAAGATTGTATTGTTTCAGAAGCGATTTCAGCTTCACCGGATCGGAGAAGTTCTGGGGGTAGACGACCTCGAGGCCCGAGCACCCCTTGATGCGGCTCGCCATCTCCAGCATCTCCTCCATGCTGCGCGGCGGCTGGTAGTCGATGAACCGATCCTTGAGGCGACCGAGAAACCCTGTGATCACCGCGTACTTCCGTTCCATCTGAATCTTCTCCTTGAAGTTCGAGAGCTAGCCCGTGGGCATGTGCAGCAATTCCGGCAGCACCAGGCTGAACCAGGGGATGAACGCCACCGCGAGCAGGCCGAAGAACAGCAGCACGAGATAGGGGGCCAAGGCGCGGCCGGTGGATTCCATGGTGGTGTTGGTGATCGCACAGGTAACGTAGATGCCGATGCCGACAGGCGGGGTGAAGGTGCCGAAGCCCATCGCAATAATCAGCACCAGCCCATAGTGCACCGGATTGATACCGAACTTCACGGCGATCGGCATCAGCATCGGCGCAAAGATCAAGAGCGCCGGCAAACCCTCGAGAAGGGCACCGGTTATGATCAGCACGAGCACGGTGCCGATCAGGAAGACGGTGTTGCTCCCTTTCAGGGACAGCAACACGGTGGCGATTTTGCTGGGCAGGTCGGCGGCAGCCAGCGACCATGAAAAGGCCGAGGCAGCGCTGATGATGAACAGGATCATGCCCGCGGTGGTGGTCGTTTCCACCACGGTGGCCCAGAACTGTCGCGCGTCCATTTCCCGGTAGAACACGACGGCGAGCACCAGCGCGTAGACCACCGCGGCCGATGAAATTTCGGTCGGCGTGGCGACACCTCCGATGATGCCGGCGACCAGCACGATCGGCACCAGCAGCGGCGGCATGGCGATCAGCGTGGCCCGCACGGCCTGCCGGAGCGGCACCTTGATGCCGGCGGGAAAATTGAGCCGTCGGGCGCGGAAATGCAGCATGATCATCAGGCAGATGGCCATGAACGCCGCCGGCACCAGGCCGGCAACGAACATGGAGGCAACCGAGACGGTGGTGATCGCGCCCATCACCAGCATCGGGATGCTGGGCGGAATCGTCTCGCCCATGATCGCCGAAGCCGCCAACACGGCCGCCGCCTGGTCCATGGTGTAGCCCTGCCGGCGCAGCATGCCCTTCATCGATGACCCGACCGCGGCGACGTCCGCGACTTTCGAGCCGGAAATGCCCGAGACGATGTACATCGCGATCACGATGACCTGCAGCAGGCCGCCGCGGAGGCGTCCGACCAGGGCGACCACGCATTCGGCCAGCCTGCGGCTCAGGCCGCCATCGGTCATAATGAAGCCGGCGTAGACAAAGAAGGGGATGGTCAGCAGCACGTATGCGAGGATGCCGCCGTACATGCTCTGCGGCACCGCCTTCGGTGGCGCCTGACCAGTGACGAACAGGAAGAACATGGCGGTGAGCGCGAGGCAGAAGCCGATCGGCAGGCTCATCAGCAGCCATGCGAGGAAAACGACGAGCGTGGCCCACAGGGTCAGCGAATTCATGCCGAACGGACCGAACGCATCCCGCAGTTCCCACAGCGCCGCGAAGCCAAGCAGCACCAGAACCCCGGAGCCCAGGACGTCCTTGAACGGGCGCTGCCAGAGGCGCTGGCCGCCGACGAGGCACATCAGGGCCATGCCCACCGGCAGCGGCACCATGAACAGCGCCTCGGGAACCTCCATGATCGGCGACAGCATGTCCATGCGCGAATGGACCAGCGGCAGGCTCAGCCAGAAAGTCAGGACGGCGAACAGGACGACGTGCCAGTCGACGGCCGCGGCGAGGAACCGCCGCCAGACCGGAGGCAGGCGGTTAAGAAGAACCTGTACCGCCATGTGCCTGTCGCGCGAATAGGCCACGGCGCCGCCGATGAAGGCCAGCATGGTCAGGGTGATCATCGAGATCTCCTGACCCCACAACGGCTCGTAAGCGAAGAAATAGCGCGAAACGACGGTGAAGAACATGACGCCCAGCTGCTCGAGCAGGGCGATCGCCAACAGGATGTCGAGCAGCAGGTTCAGCCGGCGCTGGAAGACCCCGCCGGCCGGCGCGAGTCGGGGCGGGTCGTCATCCATCGTTGCCGGGTCGAGCATAGCCTCGGCATGTGGCTCCGACATCGATTACACCTCCGAATCCACCGCACGAGGCAGCGTCGCCGGCGGGAAAGCGGTCTGATTGCCGCTTTCCCGGGCGAGGACACTATTTGACGGCCTGGACCTCCTCGATGAACTTGGCGGCCTCTGGACCGTAGGTCTTGGCATATTCGGCGTACAGCGGTTTGGCCTTATCCATGAAGGCCTGCTTGTCGACGTCGTTGACCTTCATGCCGACCTGCTTCAGCGTGACGATCAGCTTCTCGTCCTGCTGGTCGTTGTAGGATCGCTGGAACATTCCGGCCTGCACGGCGGCGTCGCCGATCAGCTTCTGGTTCTCGGGCGACAGCTTCTCCCACAAAGGGCCGCTGTACATGAACATGTGTACCAAGAACTGATGGCCGCTCAGCGACAGGTACTTTTGTACCTCGTACAGCTTGGAGTTGTAGATGTTGGACGGCGGGTTCTCCTGGCCGTCGTACACACCCTGCCTCAACGCCATGTAGAGTTCAGTGTATGCCAATGGTGAGGCGTTGGCGCCGAAGGCCTTGAAGGTGTCGATGCTGACCTTCGCTTCGGGAACTCGGATCTTCAACCCTTTCAGGTCGGCCGGCTCGTGGATCGGCCGGACATTGTTGGTGATGTCCCGCAGGCCCGCCTCCCAGTAGGCCATCAGATGCACGTTCTTCTTGTTGACGCGTTCGGCGATCTGCTTGCCGATCGGCCCGTCCACGACCCGGAATGCATGCGGGCCGTCACGGAACAGGTAGGGAAGCTCGAAGATGTTCAACAGGGGATCATAGGCCGAGAAGAAGCCGATGGTGACCATCGTTACTTCGAGCGTGCCGGATCGCAGGGCCTCCACGAAATCGCGCTGCGAACCAAGCTCGCCGGACGGATGGACCTGAACCTCGATCTGACCTTTGCTGCTGGCTGCCAGCAGTTCGCCGAACTTCCGGGCGCCGACGTTTTCCGGATGGTCGGGCGCGGTGCCGGTTGCGACCCGGACGATGAGCTTGCCCTGCGCATGTGCCGCAGGGCCGGCCGCGGCCCCCGCCAGAGCGCAAAGAGGCAGTCCGAAGGTGGTCGCGCGTCTTGTAAGTTTCCTCATTTTTTCCGCCTTCTCTTGGAACTACGGTTCATCTCGTGCTGCGTGTCGCAGCGCTAGATTCGGACCTGAGCTGGGTCCGACCGACACTGGCGTCCGTCCAGTCAGCCTGGCACCGGTCCCAGTTGCCCGCTGCTCAGCTCGTGCGCGCCGCCGCCCTGGCCCGGTCCAGAATCTGCTTGGCGGATTCCGCCGGGATGTACATGGCGACGAGCTTCATGGTTTCGTCACTTTCGTTACGCATGTCGTGCAGCGTCCTCGGCGGCGCGATGATCAACGTATCCGGCTTGAGCTCGAATTCCTCGTCGCCGATAGTGGCCTTCCCTTGGCCAGTAATAATATACATCATCTCGACGCCTGGATGCATGTGCAGATCTGTCCTCCCGCCGTTCGCAGCGATCACGCAGTGACTGACACTCATTCCGTGGACAATATCTTGCGTGTCAGGGGCGAGCAAAACACGAATTATACGTTCATTTGGCTCCGGTATACGAACGGATTCTGCGTCGAATGCGTATATGACAGGCATCTGCCTCCTCCCTTTTGTATAAGATTCGGCTCCTTCATGAAAACTGACAAGCAGTTTATCAAGAGCACTCCCTTCTCAAAACGAGATGCCACGCGCCGGGAGAAGCAAGGAACCGACCGACGCCAACGGTGTCATTGTTCCTCTTTTCCTCGTCCCCGCTTGTCATTCCGGGCCTTCTCCCAGGCCTATCCGTGTACGTCATCAGGAAAAGGCAAGAACGATCTGACCCTGACTCGGGGAATGTACATGTACCAGGCACGTGGACAACCCGAAACAGGCTTCCGGCAACGCCCTGAGATGGCCCGCAAGTGCCGCCGCTTCTGCCCGCCCTTACGGGGAAAACCGGGAACACATCAGAAGCCATGTAGAGGCAACGTTGTGGTCTACAGAGACAGCCGGCTGTGGTTGCCGGCCTTCCTCCCTTTGCCTCCGAGACCCTCCGGCGTGCGCGCTTCAATCGACCGCCTCGCCGCGAACGGGGAGCACTCACACCAACACCGAGCGCCGACCAGTCTGTAGGTCAGCGGCATGCCGTCTTACCCTACCATCTCAACGGTACCCACCAGAGCAGCGCCACGACGTAGACGCACAAGGCTACGTAGAGCCCGGTGAAGAACCACATCGGCAGCGGCCAGAAGATCGCCTGGTCCACCCAGCGCATGATCAGCGGCGGCTCGCCGTGCCCGTGGCCGGTGAGAGCATCCTGCCACAGAGTCAGGAAGCAGGCCCTGCCGAGCAGTGCCTGTACCGCGACGGTGGCCATGGCACCGAGATGCAGCATCCGCCACCAGGTTACCCGGACGAAGCGCCAGCCCCGCCATGCGCCGATCGGAATGACGACCAGCCCGAACACGTTGAAGGCGATGATGGCGACGTGCAGCGCCAGCACGGCTTCGGCGGCAACCAGGGCGGCGGGGGCACTCATCACCGTGGATTATCGACTATCGGGCAGTACGATACGCTTATTCGCCCGGATCCGAAATGCCGTGCCGGTGAACTTCCTGGGCCTCGGCACGGTGGTGTAGCGAAGGGTGTGGAAATTGGGGGGGCGTAATCTCCGGGTGAGTTCAACCACCAAGCTCGGCGTTGAGGCGCCGAGGGTGTGTTTCGGCGTGGAAAAAGGACCCCCTTGGAGGGGTAATCGGCGTCCAAAAGGGACCCCTCTGATGATGGGGTTCACGATGGCTCCCTGGATGGGAG
>JAJXZO010000035.1 GCA_021780035.1 Pseudomonadota bacterium | reverse complement strand
TCCTTCACCAGATCGACGGCGATGCGAAGCGCCGCCCACTCCGTGCGCTTGGCGCGGCGCGTCTGCAGCAGCCACAGCGTGCCGTTCTGCAGGGTGAACTCGAAATCCTGGGCGTCGCCGAACAGCCTCTCCAGCGCCGTGCCCACCGCCTCCAACCGCGCCGTCACGCCCGGCTGCAACAGGCGCAGCCTGCCCTCGTCGTCGGCCGCGCGCCTGCCCGCCACCACGTCCTCGCCCTGGCCATTGCCGACGAAGTCGAAATACAGCCCCTTCTCGCCGGTCGCCGGGTTGCGGGTGAACGCCACCCCGGCGCCGGAAGCGCCGCCGGCGTTGCCGAACACCATCGCCTGCACCGTCACCGCGGTGCCGGCGGCATCGTCCAGCCCCTGCAACCGCCGGTAGGTCGCAGCCTTCGGCGCCTCCCACGAGCGGAACACCGCCAGCGCCGCTTCGAGAAGCTGCGTCCTCGCCTCGCCGGGAAACGCCTCGCCGGCCAACGCCCGAAAGCGCTCCAGCATGGCGCCCACCAGCGCCCTGAGCGCCCGGTGATCGAGGTCGCGCTCGCCCTCGGCGTCGCTCCCGGCCAGCGCCTCGCCCAGCAATTCGTCGAAGGCGTGCGCCGGCAGCCCCCGCACCACCGTGGCGTAGCCGTGAATGAAGCGCCGGTAGCTGTCCCAGGCGAGCCTCGGGTTGCCGGTCTCGCGCAGCACGCCCTGCACCGACGCGGGTCCGAGCCCGACGTCGAGCACGGTCTCCAACATCCCCGGCATGGAAACCGCCCCGCCCGAGCGCACGGAAACCAGAAGCGGCCGCCGCGCGCCGCCGAAGGCAAGCCCCGTCGCCTCCTCCAGCCACGACATCCCACGCACGAGCGCCGCGGCAACGTCGGCCTGCGTCGCCCGTCCGTCGCGCAGCGCCCGGCACCAGCCGGTGGGCAACACGAAGGCCGGCGGCACGGGCAGGCCGGCGTGCGCCATGCGCGCGAGGTTGAACGCCTTGGCGCCGACCTCGGCCGCGCCGCCTTCCGGCAGATCGCCGCCGGGAACGATCCGCCACAACCCGGCCTCCACCGCTCAGGCCCCCAGCATCACGTCGCGGGCGATCAGGCCAGCGTGCTTGAGCGCGTCCGCCGCCTCCTCCAGCACCCGCCCGACCTCGGCGTAAAGGTAGAGCTGGCGGAAGTTCCCCGCCTGCTGCACCGCCTCCAGCCGCAGCCGCCGCTCGGCGTCGTCGGCGGCGTGTTCCAGCGCCAGCACCCGGTCTATCGCCACCAGGAAGTCGTCGGCGTCCTCGTGGGTGGCGTCTCCCGCCGCCGCGGCGGCGTGACCCAGCGCCTTGATCCACTCCTCGGCGTTCTCCACCAGCAGATCAGCGAGCGCGGCGAGACAGGCGAGCGGCCCGCCGCCGGCACCGGCTTCCGTCAGCAACTCGAGCAGGAACGCCGCCTCCTCCAACTGGTCGGCGGCGTCGTCGGCCGCCTCCAGCAGCCGCAACATCGCCTCGTGGTCGGGCCGCCGCCGCACCGCCTCGCGCATCTGCACCACCAGCAGGTCGGCTTCGTGCTCGAATCGTCCGGCCCGCCGCGCCCGCCGGCCGAGCCCGCCGTCGCCGGTGGTGGCGGCACTGATGCCGTCGCGCACCAGCGTGGCGATCTCGAACACCAGCCCGGCGTGTTCCGAGGCCAGCCGCAGCAGCCGCCGTCCCTCGCTCTGGAAATGCGTCTGCAACTCGGCGCGCACGCGGTCGCGGATCAGCCCCAGCGACTGCCGCGCCCGCAGCCCCTCGCTCGCGATGCGCAGCGCGAAGCGCACCAGTTCGGTGGCGGCGGCATCGCCGAGAACGTCGCACAGCCGGTCGCCGAAGTGCATGGCGCCGCCCGACGCCGTCTCGATCGCCTGGTTGATCAGCGCCGCCCCGCCAAGTTCGAGGAAGCCGCGATGCCCGATCTCCTCGCCGGCCGCCCACTCCAGCGCCGCCACCCGCTCCGGCGCGCGCAGGAAGCCGCGCAACTGCTTGCGCGCGCGGTTCCAGTCGATCAGGAACACGAGCCGCGAGCCGAGGAAGTTCAGATAGGCGCGCAACTCCTCCTCGCCCGCCGCCTCCAGCACGCCGATGGCGAGGTGGAACGGCGCCCCGCCGGCAAGCCCCGCCACCTGCCGTGTCTCCTCCGCCCCCCAGGAAACCTCGAACCGCGCCAGCATCGCCCGCAGGAAGGCGAGCCGCCGCGGATGCACGTCGGCATAGGTGATCTGCGCCTTGAACCCGGCCACCGTCACCACGATCACGTGCGCATCCGTGGTGCCGATATCGTTCTGGATCACCAGCCTCCCGCCCGCCCGCGTCGCCGTGGTGCCGAGCCCGGGGTGGGCGAACTTCAGCGGCGCAGTGCGGTTCAGCCCGGCCATGAAGGCGGCGAGCCTCGGCCGGTCCTCGTCCGCGAGCCCGTACACGGCAGCGCCGTCCAGCGTCTCGCGGGCGAGCTCCGCCTGTAGCCGGTTCAGCGCCTTGTGCAGGTCCATCACCAGCCGGTGCAGGGAATCGCCCCTGGAGGGCATCGCATCGGTCATGGCGGCGACGGCGGCGGCCTCCACCAGCCCGTCCGGACAGGCGGGCATCGCGGCGAGAAGCGCAGCGAGGCGCGCGTCGAACGGCCCGCCGGCAAGCGGCGCCGCCATCGCCGTCACCTCGGCGGCCAGCTTCTGCAGCGCCGCCTCGGCGTGCGGCACCTGCACCCTTCCCGCCGCCGCCGCTCGCGCGCCCGCCACCACTTCGTCGAGCCACGACTCGGCCAGTCCGCAGACCAGCCGCTCGCGGCGCAGGTCGGCCACCGCCTGCTCCGGATGGGCGGCGTGGGCGAGGGCGAACTGCAGCAGGCTCAACAGGAATTTGGCGCGCTCGTTGGCGGCGAGCGCGGCGTTCACCAGGGTGGCGCGGCGAAGATCGACCGCGCCGATGGCTTCCAGCACCTCGCTCTTCACGCGCCACCTCCGACCAGGGGAAAGGCGGAAGGGTCGCGCCGCGACGGCGTCGCGGTCAAGCCGTTGCGTGATCGGCGGGAAGCAACAGAAACGTGAATCGCCCAGCCGGTGGCCAGGGCGGCGGCGTCAGGAAGCCGCTTCGGCGCGCTTCGCCTGCGCGCGCTGGATGCGCCGCTTCACCTGCTTCGCCTCGGGCGCGAGGTCGCGGTCCGGGGTATTCAGCAGGAAGGCGTCGATGCCGCCGTTCTTCTCCACCGTGCGGATGGCGCGGGTGGAAAGCCTCATAGTCACGCCCACGCCGAGCGCGTCGGACAGCATGGAGGAAACCTGCAGATTAGGCAGGAACCGCCGGCGCGTATGGTTGTTCGCGTGGCTCACGTTGTTGCCGGACTGAACACCCTTGCCGGAAATCTCGCAGCGGCGCGACATGGCGAAGAACCTTTGCAGCGATAGAGGCGCGCACCAAATTCCCCGCGCGCCGGGGCAGGAAGGCGCGCCTTATGACCCGATCGCCCCCGCCCGTCAAGCCTGGCGCGGGAAACGCTTGCATATGCACCCGCCGATGCGCTTGAACACGCGGCCCAGTTTGAGGAGCCCACCATGACCACCCATCCCGAGACCCTCGCCCTGCACGCCGGCTGGCGCGCCGACCCCGCCACCACGGCGGTGGCGGTGCCGATCTACCAGACCAGCTCCTTCCTGTTTCCCTCCACGGAAACGGCGGCCAACCTGTTCGCGCTCTCCGAGATGGGCAACATCTATACCCGCATCATGAACCCCACCACCGACGTGCTGGAAAAGCGGGTGGCGGCGCTGGAAGGCGGGGTGGCGGCGCTCGCGCTCGCCTCCGGCCAGGCGGCCAGCGCCTTCGCGGTGAAGAACCTCGCCCGCGCGGGCGACAACATCGTCTCTTCCACCGACCTCTATGGCGGCACCTGGAACCTGTTCCAGAACCAACTCCGCGACGAGGGCATCGAGGTGCGCTTCGTCGATCCGGAGGACCCCGAGGCCTTCGCCCGCGCCACCGATTCGCGCACCCGCGCCTACTATGCGGAAACCCTGCCCAACCCGAAGCTCCGCGTGTTCCCCATCGCCGAGGTCGCCGCCATCGGCCGGCGCGTCGGCATTCCGCTGATCATGGACAACACGGCGGCGCCGCTGCTGGTGAAGCCGCTCGAGCACGGCGCCGCGGTGGTGATGCACTCGGTCACCAAGTACCTCGGCGGCCACGGCAACTCCATCGGCGGCATCATCGTCGACGGCGGCAACTTCGACTGGGCGGCGCACGCCGAACGCCAGCCCGCGCTCAACATGCCCGACCCGTCGTATCACGGCGCGGTGTGGACGGAGGCGACGAAGCCCCTCGGCCCGGTCGCCTACATCATCAAGGCCCGCGTCACCCTGCTGCGCGACCTCGGCTCGGCGCTCAGCCCCTTCAACGCCTTCCTGTTCCTGCAAGGCATCGAAACGGTGGCGCTCCGCATGCGCGCCCATTGCGACAACGCCGATTCGGTCGTCCGCTTCCTCACCTCGCGGCCCGAGGTGGCGCGGGTGATCCACCCTTCGCTCGCCACCGGCCAGGAAGCCGCGCGCGTAGCGAAGTACCTGCCCGCGGGCAAGGGCGGCATGGTGGGTCTGGAACTCGCCGGCGGCGCGGCGGCGGGCAAGCGCTTCATCGACGCGCTGAAGCTCTTCTACCACGTGGCGAACGTGGGCGACGCCCGCAGCCTCGCCATCCACCCGGCGTCGACCACCCACGCCCAGCTTTCGCCCGCCGAGCAGGCAGCGACGGGCGTCTCCCCGGGCTACGTACGTCTCTGCGTCGGCATCGAGCACATCGACGACATCCTTGCCGATCTCGACCAGGCGCTCGCTGCCACCGGCGGCTGAACCGTCCGGCACCGCCGGCCGGGAGGCAGATCGTGCCGGGTGCACGGTCTGTCCCCGGCCAGGCCTGCCGCCGTCCGCCCCCGGCACGGCGGTTGCATCGGGCTGGGCAACCGAACGCCAGGGAGCCAGCCATGACCACAGCCGCCGCCGTCGGCGCCGCCAGCCCCGCCGCCGCCCGCTTCGCCGTTCCGAAACCAAATACCGCCTTCACGCCGCTGCTCGATTCGCTCGGCCGCAGCGCGGCGGACCGCCCGCAGCGGAAGCCGGCCACCTCCGCCGCCACCGGCGCCGACACCCAGGCGGCCGACAGCCGCGCCCTGTTCGGCGACGTGTTCGGCGCCCTCGGTGCCGGCACACCCACCTACACCGCCGCCACAGAGGCCATCGCCGCCTACCGCGCGCACGCATAGGTCGCGCCATCAGCCCAACGGTGCGGGAAATACTGGTGCGAGAGGGGGGATTCGAACCCCCATGGCTTGCGCCGGTCGATTTTGAGTCGACTGCGTCTACCGTTCCGCCACTCTCGCGCCGCCCGCGCATATAGCAGCCGCGCTTCCGGCGGCCAACCGGGCGCGCGAGAGAGGGTTTGCGTCGCCACACCGCTTTCGCTATACGGGCGCCGCCGACCTGATCCCGGATAGCTCAGTCGGTAGAGCAAGCGGCTGTTAACCGCTGGGTCGTAGGTTCGAGTCCTACTCCGGGAGCCAATTATCGGCCTCGAACCCCGCCATGGCCCGCGCCGTGGCGGGGTTTTTCTCGCCCCACCTTTCCAGGAACCGGAACAAGCCGCTACCCTGCGGCGCGCACAGTCACGGACCCCGCCCGATGTTCACCACCCGCCCGGAAATCGCCGGCACCTTCGGCGTGGTCGCCACCACCCACTGGATCGCCAGCGCCGTTGGCATGGCGGTGCTGGAAAAGGGCGGCAACGCCTTCGACGCCGCCACCGCCGCCGCCTTCACCCTGCACGTGGCCGAGCCGCACCTGAACGGCCCCGGCGGCGACGCGCCGATCATCCTGCACGACGCCGCCACCGGCCGCCAGCACGTCATCTGCGGCCAGGGCGTCGCCCCCGACGCCGCCACTCCGGAACGCTTCGCCGCCCTCGGCCTCGACCTCATCCCCGGCACCGGCCTGCTTCCCGCCGTCGTCCCCGGCGCCTTCGATGCCTGGTGCACGCTGCTGCGCAACTGGGGCACGCTGGAACTGGCCGACGTCCTCGCCTACGCCATCGGCTACGCCCGCCGCGGCATCCACATCGTGCCGCGCATCAGCACCACCATCGCGGGCGTCGAGCCGCTCCTGCGCGAGTGGGGAACGAGCGCGGACGTGTTCCTGCCGGAAGGCGCGGTGCCCGAGCCCGGCTCTCTGCTCCGCCGCCCCGCGCTCGCCGACACCTGGGAGCGCGTGCTGAAGGAATCGTCGGCCGAATCGCGCGAAGGCCGCATCGACGCCGCCCGCAACGCCTTCTACCGCGGCTTCGTCGCCGAGGCGATCGACCGCTACTACCGCCACACCGAGGTCCTGGACACATCCGGCAGCCGCCATGCCGGCCTGCTCGAAGCCGGCGACCTCGCCCGCTGGGCGGCGCCGATCGAGGAGCCGGTCTCCGTCGCCTACCACGGCCACCGCCTGCTGAAGTGCGGCCCGTGGACGCAGGGCCCCGCCTTCCTGCAACTCCTCGCCCTTCTGCGCGGCTTCGACATCGGCGCCATCGATCCGCTCGGCGCCGAATTCGTCCACCTCGTCGTGGAGTGCCTGAAGCTCGTCTTCGCCGACCGCGAGGCCTACTACGGCGACCCCGATTTCGTCACCGTGCCGCTCGCCACCCTTCTCTCCGAGGAGTACGCCGCCGAGCGCCGCCATCTGGTGGGCGCGGAAGCGTCCCTCGATCTCCGCCCCGGCGAGATCGCGGGCTACACCCCGCAGGTGGACCGCGAGGCATGGCGCCGGGCGGAACTCTCCGCGACCCAGCCCAGCGCCGGCGAGCCCACCATCGCCCGCCTCGGCGCCGTGGGCGGCGACACCTGCCACATCGACGTCATCGACCGCTGGGGCAACTTCGTCAGCGCCACCCCCTCCGGCGGCTGGCTGCAATCCTCCCCGGTGGTGCCCGGCCTCGGTTTTCCCCTCGGCACGCGCGGGCAGATGTTCTGGCCCCATGCCGGCCACCCCAATTCCGTGCAGCCGCGCAAGCGCCCGCGCTCCACGCTTTCCCCCAGCCTGATGCTGCGCGACGGCAAGCCGTGGATGGCCTTCGGCACCCCCGGTGGCGAGCAGCAGGACCAGTGGCAGCCCATCATGCTGCTGCGCATGCTGCACCACGGCCACACCATCCAGCAGGCGATCGACGCACCCTCCTTCCACACCGAGCACTGGCCGTCGAGCTTCTGGCCGCGCGCCGCCCGCCCCGGCAAGGTGGTGCTGGAAAGCCGCTTCGACCCCTCCGTGCTCGAAGCCCTGCTCGCCCGCGGCCACAGGGCCGAGTTCGGCGAACCCTGGGCCGAAGGAAGGCTGTCGGCGGCGCGGCTGGAAGCCGATGGCCAAATGTTCGCCGGCGCCAACCCGCGCGGCATGCAGGGCTACGCGGTCGGCCGCTAGGAAGCGCCCGGCATGCGCGCCGATGAAAAACCACTGGCCATCCTCCTCGCCGGAGGGCTGGCGCGGCGCATGGGCGGCACCGACAAGGCGCTGCTCGCCCTCGCCGGCCGGCCGCTGCTCGCCCACGTCATCGGGCGCCTCGCCCCGCAAACCCGCGCCCTCGCGCTCAGCGCCAACGGCGATCCCGCCCGCTTCGCGGCGTTCGGCCTGCCCGTGCTGCCCGATCCGGTCGCGAACTTCCCCGGCCCGCTCGCCGGCATCCTCGCCGGCATGCGCTGGGCCGCCTCCCTCGGGGCGGCGGAAATCCTCTCCGCCCCCACCGACACGCCCTTCCTGCCGCGCGACCTCGCCCGCCGCCTCGGCGAAGCCCGCGAGCAGGCCGGCGCACCCGTCGCCTGCGCGGCGAGCGGCGGTCGCGCGCACCCCGTCGTCGCCCTCTGGGCGACCGGCCTCGCGGATGCGCTGGAAGCGGATCTCCGTGCCGGCGAGCGCCGCGTGGGGGCGTGGAGCGAGAGGCAGGGCCGCGTCGCGGTGGCGTTCGCCGAAACGCCCGACCCGTTCTTCAACGTCAACGACCCGGCGGGCCTCGCATCCGCCGAACGGCTCCTCGCGTCCTACCCGTAAAGCGCGCAGAACGGGATCGCCTGCACGGTGTCGCCCTCGGCGAGCACGGTCAGCGTCTCCGGCAACTCCAGCAGCACGTTGCCCTCGGTCAGCGCGGTGAGAATGGCCGACCCCTGCGCCCGGTGCAGCCGCGCCACGCCTTCGGCGTCGCGCCGCGCCGGCAGGAATTCCCGCCGTCCCGCCTTCTTCCGGTAGGCAAATCCCACCCGCACCGGGAAGCGCGGCGGCGGCACGTGGTCGGCGCCCCCCATGCGGTCGAGCAGCGGCCTGCCCACGGCGGCGAACGTCACCAGCGCCGCCACCGGGTTGCCCGGCAGTCCCAGCAGCGGCACGTCGCCGATCCGTCCCAGCGCCACCGGCTTCCCGGGCTTCATCGCCACCTTCCAGAAACGGATGGCACCCAGCGCCTCGATCGCCGCCCGCACGTGGTCCTCCTCGCCGGCCGAGACGCCGCCCGAGGTGATCACCAGGTCGGCATCCCGCGCCGCCGCCGCCAGCGCCTCGCGCGTGCGCGCCGCGTCATCGGGCAGCAGCCCGCCGTCGCTCACCACCACGGCAAGGCGGGAAAGCAGCGCCAGCAGCAGCGGCCGGTTGGCGTCATAGATCTGCCCCGGCCGCAAGGGCGCGGGCGGCATCGCCAGTTCGTCGCCGGTGGAGAACACCGCCACGCGAAGCCGGCGGCGCACCTCGGCGGTGGCGAAGCCGAGCGCCGCCAGCAGCCCCACGTCGGCGGGCGTCAGGCGCCGCCCCGCCGCCGCCGCCAGCGACCCCCGGGCGATGTTCTCGCCGGCCAGGCGGCGGTTGGCGCCACGGCGGCTGCCGGGCGGCAAGATCACCCCGTCCGGCGTCGCGGTGCAGTCCTCCTGCATCAGCACCGTGTCCGCGCCCTCGGGCAGCGCCGCCCCGGTGAAGATGCGCTCGGCCTGTCCACGCGGCAGCAGCGCGGGGGCCGCGCCCGCGGGCGAACGCCCGTGCAGCGGCAGATAGGTGGGAGCCGCGGCGGCAAGGTCGTCCCAGCGCACGGCGTAGCCGTCCACGGCCGAATTGTCCTCGGGCGGCAGATCGAGCGGCGCCGTCACGTCGGCGGCCAGCACCCGCCCCACCGCGCCGGCCAGCGGCACCGTCTCCACCCCCGCCCGCACCGCCGTCTCCGCCAGTATGCGCGGCCCGATGTCGTCGAACGCCAGCATGGAAGCGCCCTCGGCGCAGGCTTCCGTCATCGCGCCGCTTCCCCGGAAACTCCGCCGCCGCATCCGGCCGTCGCCGGCCCGGCGGGCGGAACAGGCTCGCGCATCCTCATCCCTCCAACTCCTCGCGCAGCATCTCCAGGGAAAGCCATTGCTCCTCCGCCGCCGCCAACTCCGCCTCCGCGACCCTGAGGCGGGAAGCGGCGCCATCATAGGCCGCCCGGTCGCGCCGGTAGAGGTCGGGATCGGCGAGCACCCGCCTGAGCCCGTCCGCCTCCGCCACCAGCGCCTCGATGCGCGCGGGCAGCCGCTCCAGCGCGTGCCGGTCCTTGAACGAAAGCTTGCGCGGCGCCGGCTTCGCGGCCGCCGCCGGCCGCAGCTTCGCCGGCATGGCGGGAACCGGCGCCGCCGCCACGGCCGCCATCCCCACTCTGCCGCCCTGCGCCAGCATGTCGGAGTAGCCGCCGGCGTAGTCCACCCAGCGCCCGCCGCCCTCGGCGTTCAGCACCGAGGTCGCCACCCGGTCGAGAAAATCGCGGTCGTGGCTCACCAGCAGCACGGTGCCGGCGTATTCCGCCAACTGCTCCTGCAGCAGCTCCAGCGTCTCCAGGTCGAGGTCGTTGGTCGGCTCGTCCAGCACCAGCAGGTCGGAGGGCCGGAGCAGCCCGAGCGCCAGCGCCAGCCTCGCCCGCTCGCCGCCCGAAAGCGCGCGCACCGGCGTGCGCGCGCGCGCCGGCTCGAACAGGAAATCCTTCATCACGCCGATCACGTGCCGCGCCTCTCCGCCCACGATCACCTTCTCGCCGTGGCCGTCGCTCAGCGTGTCGGCGAGCGTGCGCTCGGGATCGAGGTTCTCGCGCCGCTGCTCGAGAAACGCCACCCGCAGCCCCTCGGCGCGCGTCACCCGGCCGGCGTCGGGCGCCAGTTCGCCCAGCAGCAGCCGCAGCAGCGTGGTCTTGCCGGCGCCGTTCGGCCCCACCAGCGCCACGCGGTCGCCCCGCAGGATGCGCACGTCGAGCCCGCGCACGATCGGCCGCCCGTCGAAGTTTTTTTCCAGCCCGTGCGCCTCCAGCACGATGCGCGCCCCGCCCTGGACCTGCGCGGTGGCGGCGAACTTCATCCCGCCCTGCGGGGTCTGCGCCGCGCGGTGGCGCCGGCGCAGTTCCAGCAACGCGTGCAGGCGCCGCACGTTGCGCTTCCTTCGCGCCGTCACGCCGTAGCGCAGCCAGTCCTCCTCGGCCACCAGCTTCCGCGCCTCCTTGTGCGCGGCCCGCTTCTCCTCGGCCTCCAGCGCCTCGCGCCACTCCTCGAAGGCGGCGAAGCCGCGCTCCAGCCTCCGCGTCGCGCCGCGGTCGAGCCACAGCACCGTGCGCGAGATGCGCTCGAGCAGCCGCCGGTCGTGGCTCACCAGCACCACCGCCGCCCGGGTCGCGGCAAGCTCGCCCTCCAGCCAGTCGATGGCCGGCAGGTCCAGATGGTTGGTCGGCTCGTCGAGCAGCAGGATATCGGGCTTCGGCGCCAGCACCCGCGCCAGCGCCGCGCGCCGCCCTTCGCCGCCGGAAAGCCGCGAGGGCTCCGCCTCGCCGTCGAGGCCGAGCGCGTCGAGCAGCATCGCCACGCGGTGGATGTCGTCCCCCGGACCCATCCCGGCGGCGACATAGTCGGCGGTGGTGGCGAAGCCGGAAACGTCCGGCTCCTGCGGCAGGTAGCGCACGGTGGTCCCGGGCTGCAGGAAGCGCGTGCCGGCGTCGAAGCCGCGCAGCCCGGCGGCGATGGACAGCAGTGTCGATTTTCCGCAGCCGTTCCGTCCCACCACGCACAGCCGCTCGCCCGCGTCCACCACCATCTCCGCGCCGGCGAGCAGCGGCACGGTGCCGAGGGCGACATGGATATCGGAGAGTTGCAGCAATGCGGCCATGCCTGCCTCCTAGCAGCCCGCCGCCTCCGGGTCACGCCGCCGCCGCATCGGCACCTGACCAACATTTGAGCGCCGCCGGCCCCGTCTGCCCGCGCGTTCAGCACTTTGGTGTGGAAAGAGGCAGAAACGCATGATAGTCGCGACCGATCATGCCGGTTGCCGCGGGATTTGCCTTGGCACGGCCCGTGCATGAAAGGGGCCGATTGGCGTGCGCGAGCGCCGGCATCCTTTCGGGCCTCGGCTCGCGCGCAAGAACGCAGATCATATGGGGAGACTTCATCCATGCTGACACGCCGCTCCGCCCTCAAAGCGTCCGCCGGTTTCGTCGCGGCCTCCGCCGCCGGCACTGTGCCCGCCGTCGCCGCCAACCAGGTCGTCAAGGTGGGGATCGACATGCCCTACACCGGCGCCGACGCCACCGCCGCGGTGCAGATCACCGAAGGCGCCCAGCTCGCCTTCGACGAGGCGAACAAGTACCACGAAGTTCCCGGCATCACCTTCGAGCTGCTGAAGTACGACGACGGCACCGCCACCGCCGGCCAGTACGATCCCGCGCAGGCCGCCACCAACGCCCGCAAGATGGTGAGCGACAAGGCGGTCCTCGCCGCCCTCGGTCCGGAAATGTCCGGTTCCGGCAAGGCGATGGCGCCGATCCTCAGCATGGGCGGTCTCGCCACCATCACCCCGTCCTCCACGAACCCCGACATCACCGACCCGAAGTTCGCCGCGCAGTTCCGCCCCGGCGGCAAGGCGATCTACTTCCGCACCGTCGCCACGGATGCCTACCAGGGCCCGAACATGGCCAACTACATGGCCGAGGTGCTGAAGGTGAAATCGGTGTACGTGCTCGACGATACCGGTGCCTACGGCGTCGGCCTCGCCAACGCCTTCCAGCAGCGCGCGGAAAAAATCGGCATGAAGGTGCTCGGCCGCGACCGGCTCGACCCGAAGGCCGCCGACTACGCCGCCGTGCTGACCAAGATCAAAAGCCTCGACGCGCAGGCGATCTACTTCGGCGGCGTCACTGAAGCCGGCGTGAAGCTGGTGAAGCAGGCCTACGACATCATCCCGAAGGTCATCAAGGCGGCGGGCGACGGCATGGAAAGCTCCGACCTGCTCGCCGGCGCCGGCTTCCCCGCGGTCGAGGGGTGGTATGTCACCATCGCCGCCCCGCACCTTGTCGGCGATCCACGGGTGGCGAGCTTCCTGAAGCGCTTCAACGAGAAGTTCCACCAGCAGCCGGAAGACTACTCCCTCACCTGCTACGTGGGCGCGCGCGTCATCATCGAGGCGGCGAAGGACCTGGTGGCGAACAAGAAGCCGGTGACGCGCGCGGCGATGCGCGACGCCATCCAGCGCGTGAACCTGCAGAACACGCTGATCGGCCCCGTCTCGTTCGACGCCAACGGCGATCTGAACAACAAGATCATCAGCGTCTTCCAGGTGCGCAAGAATCCGGCGGCGCCGCTCAACTCGATGGACCAGTACGCCTACGTGGGCATCGCTCCCTCGGCCTGAGCCGCCCGCTGCGGTTTCTTCACAGGGCCCGGCCCTCGTGGCCGGGCCCAGGAAACTTTGTACATGACAACCGCCTCCCTGCTGCTGCAGCAGCTCATCAATGGCCTCAGCCTGGGCGCCATGTATGCGCTGCTCGCCCTCGGCTTCACGCTCGTCTACGGCATCCTCGAGCTGATCAACTTCGCCCACTTCAACGTGTTCATGGTCGGCACCTTCATCGCCATGTGGACGCTGGAGGGGCTCGGCCTCTCCGGACAGAGCGTGATCCTGCACGGGCCGGCGCTGATCGCCGTGCTGGCGGCGGGTTTCGCCGTCACCATGGTCGTCACCGGCGTCCTCGGGGTCGGCATCGAACGTTTCGTGCTCAGGCCGCTGCGCGACGTCAAGGGCCCGGCGGCGATGATCACCACCATCGGCGTCTCCTACGTGCTGTTCAACGTCATCCTGCTGTTCGTCGGCGCCGGCTCGCAGAACTTCCCCAATCCCATGCCCCAGGCCCGCTTCAACATCGCCGGCGCGGTCATCGAACTGCGCGAGGTGCTGATCTGGGTGGTCGCCATCGTGCTGATGCTCGCCCTCACGTTCTTCGTGCAAAGCACCAAGATCGGCCGCGCCATGCGCGCCACCGCGCAGGACCCGGAGGCCGCGCGCATGATGGGCGTCGAGGTCGATCGCGTCATCATGACCGCCTTCTTCCTCGGCTCGGCGCTGGCCGGCGCCGGCGGCATGGTGTTCGGCCTCTACTACAACTACACGAGCTTCATCGTCGGATTCACCGCCGGGCTGCGCGCCTTCACCGCCGCCGTCCTGGGCGGCATCGGCAACGTTCCCGGCGCCATGCTGGGCGGCATCGTCATCGGCCTGATCGAGGCCCTCGGCAGCCAGTTCGTCGGCGCCTCCTGGGCCGACGTCGTCATCTTCAGCATCCTCGTCCTGGTGCTGGTGTTCCGACCCGCTGGCCTGCTCGGCCGCGTCGCCCCGAACAAATCGTGAGGGAGCCCGCCCGCATGAGCGCCGTCACCGCCGCCCTCGCCCGCCCGTTCGCCGCCATCCCCGCACGCCAGCGCCGCGCCATCGGCCTGGCTCTGCTGATCCTCGCCGTGCTGCTCTTCCCGGTCGTGCACAACAACGACGCCGACATCGACAGCATGGCCAACGCCGCCGCCTACGCCATGCTGGCGCTCGGCCTCAACATCGTCGTCGGCTTCGCCGGGCTGCTCGACCTCGGCTACGCCGCCTTCTTCGCCATCGGCGCCTATTTCTACGGCATCTTCACCAGCTTCCAGGTGATGCCGGCGTGGAGCCCGTTGTGGGACCCCGTCGCCGCGCTCGGACTGGTGCAGAAGATCAACCAAGGTGGACCGGATCTCGTCCACTTCACGCTTTCCTTCTGGCTCGCCGTACCGCTCGCGGCGCTCGTCGCCGCCTGCTGCGGCGTTGCCTTCGGCGCGCCCACGCTTCGGCTGCGCGGCGACTATCTTGCCATCGTCACCCTCGGTTTCGGCGAAATCGTTCCCATCGTCGCCCGCAACACCGACTGGCTGACGAACGGCGCCGCCGGGCTGAACGGCGTGCAGCCGCCGCGCCTGTTCGGCTGGAGCTTCGGCATCGGCGCCACTCCTTATTACTATACCGGAATGGCTCTGGTGGCCCTCGGCATCTTCATCTCCGTCCGCTTGCGCGACAGCCGCATCGGCCGCGCCTGGATGGCGATCCGCGAGGACGAGACCGCCGCCGGCGCCATGGGCGTCAACCGCGTGCGCATGAAGCTGCTGGCCTTCGCCACCGGCGCCTCCTTCGCCGGCGCCACCGGCGTATTCTACGTCTCCAAGCTGCAGACGGCCACGCCGGAGATGTTCGGCTTCCCCGTCTCCACCATGGTGCTGGTGATGGTGGTGCTCGGCGGCATGGGCAGCGTCTGGGGCGTCGTGCTCGGCGCGGCGCTGCTGCAACTGCTGCAGTCGTGGTTCCTGCCCGACCTCACCAGTTGGACGCAGGCGCTCGGCGGCGCGCTAGGCGTCGGCTGGATGCAGAAGGTGGACTTCACCCAGGCGGTGGAACTGATCTTCGGCGTCGTCCTCGTCGGCATGATGCTGTTCCGCCGCGAGGGACTGATCCCGGCCACCCGCCGTCCGCCCGCGCTCAGCTTCGAGGCGCAGCACGTCTCCGGCGTGCAGCGCGGCGGCTTCGTCGGCGCCGAACGCATCGGCATCCGCCGGCCCGAACCCGGCGGCCTCGCGCTAGAGGTGAAGGGCGTCAGCGTCCACTTCGGCGGCCTGCGCGCGCTGGAAAAGGTCGATCTGGTGGTGCCGGCGGGCGGCGTCGTCGCCGTCATCGGCCCGAACGGCTCGGGCAAGTCCACGCTGTTCAACATCATCACCGGCCTCGTCGCGGCGCAGGAGGGCAGCATCCGCTTCGAGGGCAAGGAAATCCTCGGCCTGCCGCCGCACGAGATCCTCTCCTGCGGCATCGCCCGCACCTTCCAGAACATCCGCCTGTTCCCCACGCTCTCGGTGCTGGAGAACGTGCTGATCGGCCAGCACGCGCGGCTCTCCACCGGCCCGGTCGGCGCCGTGCTCGGCACGCCCGGCGCGCGCGCCGAGGAACGCGCGGCGGTCAATTACGCCTCCGAGATCATCGAGTTGTTCGGCAACCGGCTCACTCCGCGCGCCCAGCAGTCCGTCGCGGGCCTCTCCTACGCCAACCGCCGCCGCGTCGAACTCGCCCGCGCGCTCGCCAGCCGCCCGCGCCTGTTGTTGCTCGACGAGCCCACCGCAGGGATGAACCCGGCGGAGACTCTGGAACTCGCCGAGCAGATCAAGAGCCTGCACGCGCTCGGCCTGTCCATTCTGCTCATCGAACACAAGCTAGACGTGGTGACGCGGCTTGCCGAGAACGTCATCGTCCTCGACCACGGCGAGAAGATCGCCGAGGGCCCGCCCGAGGTGGTCCGCCGCGACGAGCAGGTCCTCAGCGCCTATCTCGGCCGCGCCGCACGGGAGGCCGCCAATGCCTGAAGCGAACGGTCCGCTCCTCGAATTCGAGGCCGTCAACACCTTCTACGGCGACCTGCATGTGCTGAAGGACGTCTGCTACATCATCGGCCGCGGCGAGATTGTCAGCCTCCTCGGCGGCAACGCCTGCGGCAAGTCCACCACGATGAAAACGATCATGGGGATCGTCCGGCCCGCCAGCGGCGCGGTGCGCTTCGATGGCGTGGAAATCCAGCAGCTTTCCACCGCCGAGCGGGTGCGCCGCGGCATCGCCCCGGTGCTCGAGGCCAGGCGCCTGTTCCCGCGCATGACGGTTTTCGAGAATCTCGAGATGGGCGCCTACATCCACAAGCGCGGCCCCGAGTTCGAAGCCGACGTCGAACGCGTCTACGCGCGCTTCCCCCGGGTGAAGGAGCGGCGCAACCAGCTTGCCGGCACGCTCTCGGGCGGCGAGCAGCAGATGGTCGCCATCGGCAGGGCGCTGATGGCGCGCCCGCGCATGATCTGCATGGACGAACCCTCGATGGGCCTCTCGCCGCTCTACGTCGAGCAGGTGTTCGAGATCATCCAGCAGATCAACGCCGACGGCATCAGCATCTTCATGGTGGAGCAGAACGCCTCGATGGCGCTGCAGATCGCCCATCGCGCCTATGTACTGCAGACCGGCCGCGTGGTGCTGTCGGGCACGGCGAAGGAACTGCGCGACAATCCGGCGATCCGCGAGGCGTACCTGGGCGAATTGCAGGTTCCCGCCCCCGCCTGAAGGACTACACTCGCCGCGCAGCCCGGAGGCCCGGATGGTCAGCGCGCAACGAACCGGCGAACCCTACGCCGTCGAAATCACCGACGGCCGCAACATCCTGCGCGCCGATACGGAAAAGGACGGCGTCGGCGGCCATACCGGGATGCGCCCGCACGAACTTCTGGAAAGCGCGCTCGCCGCGTGCATCCGCATGACCATCGACATCGCCGCCCAACGCAAGGGCATCGCGGTGCCGCCCTGCACGGTCAGCGTGCGCCTCGAACGCCTCGAACAGGAGAACCGCTTCCACGTCGCGGTCTCCTTCGAGGAGACGCCATCGGAACAATGCCGGGATCTCGTCCACCGCGCCGTCGCCGGCTCGCCGGTCTCGCGCACGCTGGCGAAGCCGATGCGCGTGCTGCCCGCCGCTATCGACCCGGCCTGAGGGCCTGCCTCAGAAGGCGGCCACCGAGCAGTGCCCGCCGGCCGCCTGCACCCTCACGCAGAAGGCGTGCGCCTGCGCGACGGAGGCGAATCCGTTGGTGCGCAGCCGGTAGAACACGTGCCCGCTCTTCGCGGTGATGCGCGTCACCAGCGGATGGTGCCCGCGCAGCAGCGCCGGCATGCGCTGGTCCAGGCGCTGCCACTCCACCTGCGCGCCCTGGTCGGAGGCGAGCGCCGCCAACTGCACTTCCACCCGTCCGGCGGGCGCCGGCGCGGCCGGCGCCACCGGCGGCGGCGCGACGGCATGGGACGGCGCCGGAACGGCGTGGCGCGCCGCCGGCAGGAGCGCCGGGGCGAC
>JAJXZO010000056.1 GCA_021780035.1 Pseudomonadota bacterium | reverse complement strand
CGGCGGCGGCGGCGGCGGCTCCGGCCAGGGGACCGGCCAGGAAGTAGGCCGGCCCCGCCGTGCTGCTCTGGGTCGGCCTTGGCAATCCGGAGCCGGCCATGGCCCGGAACCGCCACAACATCGGCTTCATGGCGCTCGATGTCATCGCCATCCGCCACGGCTTCGCGCCGTGGCGGCAGCGGTTCAAGGGCCTCGTGGCCGAGGGCAGCGTCGGCGGTGAGCGCATCCTCGCCCTGAAGCCGCTCACCTACATGAACCTCTCCGGCGAGAGCGTGCGGGCGGCGGCGGCCTTCTTCAAGCTGGCGCCGGAAACGCTCACCGTCTTCCACGACGACATCGACCTTGCCTCGGGCAAGGTGCGGGTGAAGCGGGGCGGAGGCGCCGCCGGCCACAACGGCATCCGCAGCATCGACCGCGAACTCTCCACCCCCGACTACTGGCGGGTGCGGCTCGGCATCGGCCATCCCGGCCAGCGCGAGCGCGTGGTCGGCCATGTGCTCGGCGATTTCTCCAAGACCGAGGTGCCGCTGCTCATCGCCACGCTGGATGCCGTGGCCGACAACGCCGCCATGCTGGTGGACGGCAAGTCCGAGGATTTCATGACCCGCGTCGCCCTCCTCACCCAGGACATCGCCTGATGGGATTCTCCTGCGGCATCGTCGGCCTGCCCAACGTCGGCAAGAGCACGCTGTTCAACGCGCTCACCGCCACCGTGCAGGCGCAGGCGGCGAACTACCCGTTCTGCACCATCGAGCCGAACGTCGGCCGCGTCGCCGTGCCCGACCCCAGGCTGGAGACGCTGGCGGAAATCGCCCGCTCGGCGCAGATCGTCCCCACTATCCTCGAAGTCCGCGACATCGCCGGCCTGGTGCGCGGCGCCAGCCGCGGCGAGGGCCTCGGCAACCAGTTCCTCGCCAACATCCGCGAGGTGGACGCCATCCTGCACGTGCTGCGCTGCTTCGAGGACCCCGACGTCGCCCACGTCGAATCGGACATCGACGCGCTGCGCGATGCCGAGACGGTGGAAACCGAACTGATGCTCGCCGACCTCGAAAGCATGGAGCGCCGCGTTCCCTCCCTGCAGAAGCGCGCCCGCGGCGGCGACAAGCAGAGCGCCGCCATGCTCGCCGTGGCCGAGCCGATCCTCGCCGCGCTGCAGGCGGGAAAGCCCGCGCGCGGCGTCATCGCCCCCGAGCACGCCGATCTCGCCCGGCAACTGCAACTGCTGTCGGCGAAGCCCGTGCTCTACGTCTGCAACGTCGAGGAGGCCGCCGCCGCCTCCGGCAACGCCCAGTCCGCGCGCGCCGCCGAGCGCGCCGCCGCCGAGGGTTTTCCCGCGGTCGTCGTTTCGGCCGCCATCGAGGCCGAGGTGGCGCAGCTTGCCCCCGCCGAGCGCGGCGAATTCCTCGCCGGGCTGGGGCTGGCCGATTCCGGCCTCGACCGGGTGATCCGCGCCGGCTACGCGCTGCTCGGTCTCATCACCTACTTCACCGCCGGCCCCAAGGATACGCACGCCTGGACGATCCCGCGCGGCACGAAGGCCCCGCAGGCGGCGCGGGTCATCCACAACGACTTCGAGCGCGGCTTCATCGCTTGCGAGACCATCGCCTACGCCGACTACGTCGCCTGCCACGGCGAGGCCGGCGCCCGCGAGGCGGGCAGGCTCCGCATCGAGGGCCGCGACTACGTAGTGGCCGACGGCGACGTGCTGGAGTTTCGCTTCAACGTCTGAGACGGGGAGGGCGGGAAATTGCGCATTGCCATGATCGGCGGCGGCTACGTGGGCCTCGTTTCCGGCGCCTGCTTCGCCGAGTTCGGCAACGACGTGGCGGTGGTGGAGGCCGACGCGGGCCGGCTCGCGGCGCTCCGGGCCGGCCGCATGCCGATCTTCGAGCCCGGCCTTGAAGCCCTGGTGGAGGCCAACGTCGCCGCCGGCAGGCTTTCCTTCGGCAACTCCGTGGAGGAGGCGATGACCGGCGCCGAGGCGGTGTTCCTCGCCGTCGGCACGCCGTCGCGGCGCGGCGACGGCCACGCCGACCTCAGCTTTCTCTACGCCGCCGCCGGACAGGTGGCGCGCGCGCTCTCCGGCTACGCGGTGGTCGTCACCAAATCCACGGTGCCCGTCGGCACGGGAAGGCAGGTCGCCGCCATCATTCGCGAGGCGCGCCCCGATCTCGAGTTCGACGTCGCCTCCAACCCGGAGTTCCTGCGCGAGGGCAGCGCCATCGGCGACTTCATGCGCCCCGACCGGGTGGTCATCGGCACCGACAGCGAGCGCGCCCGCGACGTGCTGCGCCGCATCTACCGCCCGCTCTACCTCATCGAGGCGCCGATCCTGTTCTCCGGCCTCGAGACCGCCGAACTCACCAAATACGCCGCCAACGCCTTCCTGGCGATGAAGATCACCTTCATCAACGAGATCGCCGACCTCTGCGAAAAGGTCGGCGCCGATGTCCACGACGTCGCCCGCGGCATCGGCCTCGACGGGCGCATCGGCCGCAAGTTCCTTCACCCCGGCCCGGGCTACGGCGGCTCCTGCTTCCCCAAGGACACGCTGGCGCTGGCCCGCATCGGCCAGGACGCCGGCGCGCCGCAGCGGCTGGTGGAAACCGTAGTGGCGGTGAACGACGCCCGCAAATCGGGCATGGCGCAGCGCGTCGTCGCCGCCTGCGGCGGGGCCGTGCGCGGCCGGCGCATCGGCGTGCTCGGCCTCACCTTCAAGCCGGAAACCGACGACATGCGCGATTCCCCGGCGCTCTCCGTCCTGCCGCGCCTGGTCGAGGCCGGCGCCGAAGTCACGGCCTTCGATCCCGAGGGCATGGAACAGGCCCGCCCGCTGCTCCCCGCCTCCGTGCGCTACGCCGAGGATGCGCTGGCCGCCGCCGAGGGCGCCGACGCGCTGGTGCTGCTGACGGAATGGAACCAGTTCCGCGCCCTGGCGCCGGAGCGCCTCGCCGCCGCCATGCGCGGGCGCGTGGTGGTCGATCTGCGCAACGTCTACGACCCCGCCGCCATGCGTGCCGCCGGGTTCGCGTATTTCGGCATCGGCCGCGCCGGATGAGCGAAAGGTCACGCGGCCCGGGCTTGAACCGTCGCGGCGCGCGGGCCAACTCGCTGCCATGACCCCCTACCCGCACCTGCCGCACGAGCCGCCCCAGATCGAAATGACCGTGGACGGCCGCATGGTCGATCCTCCCGGCGCGCGCTGGACCGACCGGCTGATCCGCTACGCCGTGGTGGCCGCCGCCGTGGCCGCGCTGCTGGCGCTGGCCGCGCTCGCCTTCTGGCTCGCCGTCATCATGATCCCGCTCGCCTTCGCCGCCGCCGCGGTCGCCTATGTCGCGCTCCGCTGGCGGCTGTGGAAGCTCGGCGGCGGCACGGGGTTCCCCTTCCGCTAGAACCCCGCGTGGCCGAAGGCCAGGTGCAGGAACACGTCGACCAGGCCGCCGACGAGAAATCCCACCAGAGTGCCGTTGATGCGCACGTATTGCAGGTCGCGGCCGATGCGCAGCTCCAGCTTGTCGGCGATCGTCGCCGCGTCCCACCGCCCCACCACCTGGGCGATGAACTCCGCCATCTCCCTCTGCGCCGCCGGCAGCAGCGTGCCGGTGACGGTGGCCAGCGCCCGCTCCATGCCCGCCCGCGCGCCCTCGTTGGCAGCGAGCAGCCCGCCCACGTTGGCGAGCGCCCCGTCGATGACGGCGAGCGTATGGCCGTTGGGCGCCGCCGCATCGGTCTCGAGCGCGATCCGCAGCCGCGACCACACGTCGGCGAGCCAGGCGCGCACGGTGTCGTGCGCCACCGCCCGGCGGATCGCCGCCCCCACCTCCGCCGCCCGCGTCGGGTCGTCCTCGATGCGCTGGATCTCGCGCCGCACCCACTCGTCGACGGCGGCGCGCATCTCCGAGCTTTCCGGCTCCATGCGGCCGAGTTCGGCGTTGAGCTGGGCGATCACCCGATGCGCCACCGCCGCGCCCACGGCCCAGCCCACCAGCTTGCCGCCCTGCTCGCGCACGCGCTCCTCGATGGCGCGCTGCAACTGTCCTTCGCGGCTGGCCAGCGCCTCCTTCAGGTTCTGCAGGATGAAGCTGAACACCTCCTGGTGCCGCCCGCCCGCCACCAGTTGCCGGAGCGCCCGCGCCACCACGCGGCCGGCGCCGGCGCCGCCCACCAGCCGGGGAATGAGCCGGCCGATCAGCCGCCGCGCCCGCCCGTCGTCGATGGAGGCGAGCAGGGAGGGCATCAGCGCCGCCACCCCCTGGGTGGCGATCCGCCGCGTTTCCGCCTCGGCGAGGAAGCGGCCGACGATGCCGGCGAGGTCGAGTCCGTTCAGGAACCGCGCCACATCCTCGCGGGTGAACACGTGCCCGGCGACAAACCGCCCCAGCGCGCGCCCCAGCCGTTCCTTCTGCCGGGGGATAATCGCCGTATGCGGAATGGGCAGCCCGAGCGGATGGCGGAACAGCGCGGTGATGGCGAACCAGTCGGCGATGCCGCCGATGAACCCCGCCTTGGCCGCCGCCGCCAGCAGTCTGGTCGGGAACCCCTGCGGCAGTGCATAAGTGAGCAGCGTCAATGCCGCCATCAGCAGCAGCAGCGCGCCTGCTACCATGCGGTGCCGCCGGAGCGAGCGGCGGGCGGCAATGTCCGGGTCGGTTGCGGTTTCGGTCGGGAGAGGGGAATGCGTGACGCTCATGGCAAGCCGAAGCTAGCACGCCAGGCCGGCTTCGCCTCAATCCCGGGGAGTGCGCGATGATGTCGCCGCTCTCGCCGCTGGCGGGACTGCCCGCGCGCCTCGTCCTGGTCGCCGTGCTGCTGGCCGCGCTCTGGCTCGGCGTGGCGTGGGCGCTCGTGTCATGATCTCCCCGCCGCCGCTCCGCTTCACCGACCTCACCTGCGTGCACGACCGCCACCCGGCGGTGCACCACCTCTCCGGCTGCTTCGCCCCCGGCTCGCTCACCGCGGTGATGGGCCCGAACGGCGCCGGCAAGACCACGCTCCTGCGGGCGCTGGCCGGCCTGCATCCGCCGCACGACGGCGTCATCGACCGCGGCGGGCTCGCGCCCGGGCAGATCGCCCTGCTGCCGCAGGCGGGCACGCTCGACCGCAACTTCCCCATCGCCTGCCGCGACGTCGTGGCGCTGGGCGCCTTCGCCCGCCTCGGCGCCTTCCGTACCGCCACCGCCGCGTCCTCCGCTGCCGCCGAGGCCGCGCTCGGCGCCGTCGGCCTTGCCGGTTTCGCCCGCCGCCTGGTCGGTTCGCTGTCGGCCGGCCAGTTCCAGCGGCTGCTGTTTGCCCGCCTGATCGTGCAGGACGCGCCGGTGCTGCTGCTCGACGAGCCCTTCAACGCCGTCGATGCCCGCACCGAGGCGGAACTCCTCGCCCTTCTGCACCGCTGGCACGCCGAAGGCCGCACCCTGGTCGTGGTGCTGCACGATTTCGACCTCGCCCTGCGGGAGTTCCCGGAAGCCCTGCTGCTCGCCCGCTCGCTCGTCGCCCGGGGGCCTGCGGCCGAGGCGCTATCGGAGGAGAACCGCGCCCGTGCCCGCCTCGCCGCCGAGGCGTGGGTCGAGCACCCGGAAGTGTGCCGGGACGCCGCCTGAATGCCGTTGCTGCACGTCCTCCTCGATCCTTTCGCGCTCGGCTTCATGCGCCGCGCCCTGGTCGGCTGCCTCGCCCTCTCGCTCGCCGGGCCGCCGCTCGGCGTGCTGCTGGTGCTCAGGCGCATGAGCCTCACCAGCGACGTGCTGCAGCACGGCATGCTGCCCGGAGTGGCGCTCGGCGCGCTCGCGGGCGGGCTCACCGTGCCGGCGATGGGGCTCGGCGCCTTCCTCGCCGGGCTCGCCGTGGCGCTGCTCGCCTCGTGGCTCGCCCGCGTCTCCGGCGGCGCCGAGGACAGCCAGCTTGCTGGCGTGTTCCTCGTGGCGCTCGCCCTCGGCGTGGCTCTGGTCTCCGCCACCCGGGGCATCGATCTCACCGCGCTGCTGTTCGGCAACGTCCTCGCCGTGAACGATGCGGCACTGCTGCTGATGGCCGGCGCCGCTTCGGTTTCCCTCGTCGGCCTCGCCGTCATCTGGCGGCCCCTGGTGCTGGAGAGCTTCGACCCCGGATTCCTGAAGGCACTCGGCGGCCGCGGCGGGCTGTGGCACCTCGCCTTCATGGCCCTCGTCGTCGCCTGCGTGGTCGGCGGCCTCACCGCGCTCGGCACGCTGATGTCGATCGGGCTGATGATGCTGCCGGCGGTGGCGGCGCGTCATTTCTCGGCGGAACTTTCCGGGCAGGTGGCCGCCGCCGTGGCGCTCGCCGTCGCCGCCTCCGTCGCCGGGCTGCTGCTCTCCTTCTGGGGCAACGTGCCCGCCGGCCCGGCGATCGTGCTGTCGGCCGGGATGCTGTGGGCGCTGGGCCTGCTCGCCGGCCCGCGCGCGAGCCTGCGCGCGCGGCTGTGGCGGCCGCACTACCGGGCCTGAAGCCACCCGCCGCCGGCCTGCCGGCGTCGGCGATGACATTAGGTTGATGCCGCGCGGCCGATCCGGCCGTCCCGGACGAAACCCGCAAAAACCCCCGCCGGAACAAGTCGCGGCTCCGCCTCCGGAAGTCGAACGCGCGGCACGAGAGTAATTCCACCCGTCGCGGTGATTGCCGGAGGCCGGTGCGGCACGGATCCGCTGCACCGGCTCTCTGTCAATTCCGGGAGCACGGACCACATGCAGCGCCACGTCCCGCGCAGCCACGCCGGACAATTCCCGCGATTTCGAACAGGAGGACACCGTGCGCCCGCTTTTCCGCTTCCCGCTTGCCTTCGGCCTTCTCCTCCTCCTCGCCCCGCTCGCCCTGGCGGCGCCCGCCATGGTCGCCAACAGCGGGCTGGGCAAGGTGCTGGTCAACGCCAAGGGCATGACCCTCTACACCTTCGCCATGGACGCCAAGGGCAAGTCCGCCTGCAACGGCGTATGCGCCGAAAAGTGGCCGCCGCTGATGGCGACCGGCGGCGCCGCCTCCGGCAACTGGAGCGTCGTCACGCGCAGCGGCGGCGCCAGGCAGTGGGCCTACAAGGGCAGGCCGCTCTACACCTGGACCGGCGACACGAAGCCCGGCGACACCACGGGCAACGGCTTCCTCAACGGCGCCTGGAGCGTCGCACGGCCCTGACGGAGGAACGGACGCGCGACGCGCCCGCTACAGCGCCGCCGCCCGCGCCAGCAGGTCGGCCAGCCCCTCCTCGGCGGGGTCGCGCGGCTTGCCGGGATGGATGATGGCGAGCGGGCAGCTTTCCGCCGCCTCCACCAGGTCGCGGAAGCTGCCGAGGCTCACGTCCTTGATCTGCGCCTGCTTGTTGCCGTCGTAGACGAACAGCTTGTCGTTCACCAGCAGGCAGGCGCCGCAACTGCTGCAGCGAGCGGTCTCGATGTAGGCGGCATCGGGGTCGGTGGCCGCCTCCTCGACGGGCGCCGCGGTCACGGCCGGCGTCTCCGCCGGCGCTTCGGCCGGTGCCGCGGGCGCGGGCGCCTCGACTATCACCGGCGCCGGCAGGGTGAACTGCGCCCGAAGCGCCCGCCAGCGGCGCAGCACCTGCTTCGCCGCGGCCAGAAGCGTCTCGTCGGCCAGCACCTTGTGCATCCGCCCGGCGGTGTCGGCCATCAGCACGAAGGGAAGCCGCTGCTCCGCCGCGCCCGGCGCCGCATCCGCGGCCTCGGCCGCCGGCACCAGATGGCTGTCGTCGGCGCCCTTCCCCAGCAGGGCGAAGTGCTCGGCGAAACGCGGATCGGCGGCAAGGAAGTCGAGCGCGGTGAAGGCGAGGCTCTGCTTCTGCCGCTGCTGCCGGGAGTCCTCGCAGTCGAGCACGTATTCCGGCCAGTCGGCATCCGCCGCCGGGTTGGCCGCGAGGCTCGTCGGCTGCCCGCCGGCCGGGTCGTGGAACAGCGCCGGGAACACCCGCGATTCCAGCGCCGCGGCGGCGGCCAGATAGGCGGGAATGCGGCTGTGTTCGGCGCCGGCGCCGCTGAACAGCGTCACGAGGCCGGGGCCGCGATGGCCGAGCACGTTCTGCAGCGGCGGGATCTCCGCCAGCAGCCTAGCGCTGGTGGTCTGCAGCACGGCGGCGTCGGCGAAGCCGAAGGCGCTGGCGGTCAGCGCGTGCGCCAGCACCGCCGCCGGGGCCAGCCTCGCCTCGCCGTCGAACAGCGAATCGACCTGCACCAGCACCTTGAACGGCAGGCCGGCGGCGAACGCCTCCAGCACCGCCGCCGCCTCGTCGGGCTGCAGGTCGTCGCCGCGCAGGCAGACGAGGCTCGGCACCGAGATCGCCTCCAGCGCCTCGCTGGCGCGGCGGTCATCGAAGCGGGCGAACAGGGCGTCGTGGCGGCTCTCGGTGTATTCCCCGGCCACTTCGAGGCGCGCCATGGCCAGCGTGCGGGCAAGCTCGGCGCGCGCCGGCAGGCGCTCCTGCCACGCCTTCAGCGCCGTGCGGGCGGAGGTGAAGGTCAGCTTGTGCGCGGTGACGTCGCTGCCCGGCAGCGGCGCGTAGCGCTGCCCCTTCAACACGGAAAGCAGCGCCTGCAGCCGGCTGCGGCGGCTCTCCTGCAGCGTGGCGACGGTCCGCCCGCGGTCGAGCAGGCTCGCCATCGCCGCGAGGTCGAAGTGGTCGGCCAGCGCCTCGCCGATGGTGGCGCGCAGCCGCTCGGGGCTGCGTCCGGCCGGCGAGGTGATGAAGTCGGCGGCGAGGATGTTCTCGAGCCCGTGCACCAGCGTCTCGATCTCGCCGCGAAGCGCCGCGAGGCGCTCCTCCTGCACGCGGTGCCACTCGTGCTTCAGCAGCGCGATGGGCAGCGCCCCGTCGCACGGAACCAGCGTCGCCTTCGCCGGGAAGGCGCCCTTGAGCGCGTTCAGGCTCTCGCCGATCTCGGGGTCGGCGGCGGCAAGCTCGGCGCCGGCCTCCTTCCACGCCTCGGCGAGCGGCAGCGCGCCCTTCTTCGCGGCAAGCCCGCGCAGCGCCCGCTCCAGGCGCAGCCCGTGGTGCCGGAGCCGGCTCGCCGCCTCGGCGTCGTCGGCGTCGCGGCCGGCGAGCGCCGATTCCATTACCGCGGTCAGGCTCTCCGCCGGCTTGCCGGGGGCGAGCAGCAGCGGGAAATCGTGCCGCAACTGCGCGAGGTCCGCGTAGGGCGCGAACAGCGCCGGCAGCAGGCCGCGGCCGGCGATCGGCTCCAGCGTGCCGCCGCCGTCCTCGGGCGCCGGGCCCTCGGTGGCCGCGCGCAGGCGGCCGGTCAGGTGGAAGGCGAGTTCGTCTTGAAATGCGCCATGCATGGGGTTCTGCCTTGCCGTCCCGGTGCCTAGTCCCGCTCAGTCGGCGGCTTCGGCGGTCTGTGGCCAGATGGTGAACTTGTCGAACTGCTTCTCCAGCCCCTTCTTCACCAGCGCGGCGGAATGGGGAGGCTGGTTGCCGCGGCGCAGATCCTCGTAACAGGGCACGCTCGGGTCGTGATAGAGGATGCCCACCGGGATCGGGTCGCGTTGCGAGGCGATCTTCCGCGCGCCGTCGATATCGCGCGGGTCGTGCTGGATCTGGTTGCGATAGACTTTCGCCAGCGACGGCGAGATGGAAAGCCCGCGCTCGTGGTGCACCAGGGCCACCTTGCTCGGGTCGCGCACGAACGGCTCGAACTGGTTCGGCAGCCACTCCGGGCAGCGCTGCACGATGTGCACGAACGAGAAGCCGCGGTGCTTCCACGCCCTGTGCAGCACGTCGTAGAGAAGCTCGGGGATCCAGTCCACCACCTGCGCCACGAACGAGGCGTTCTGCACGCCGAGCGTCACCTGCACCGGGTTCAGCGCCTCGAGCCACGCGCCGCCCGGCGTCGTGTTGCTGCGCAGCCCCTTGGGCGAGGTAGGCGAGGCCTGCTTCTTCGTCAGGCCGTAGATCTCGTTGTCGTGCAACATGACGGTCAGGTTCATGTTGTAGCGGATGGCGTGGATCCAGTGCGCCGCGCCGATCGAGCAGCAGTCGCCATCGCCGGTGTTGACGAACACGTCGAGGTCGCGGCGCGCCATGCGCACGCCCTCGGCGATGGGCAGGGCGCGGCCGTGGATGCCGTGCAGCCCGTAGGTCTTCATGTAGTGGGGGAAGCGGCTGGAGCAGCCGATGCCCGAGATGAACACGGTCTTCTCCGGCCGCAGCCCCTCGTCGCGGCAGAGCCGCTGCACGGCCGACAGAATGGCGTTGTCGCCGCAGCCGGGGCACCAGCGCGGCACGCCGCTCTGGTAGTCCTCCAGCGAGTGCTGTTCGTCGGCGAGGCGCAGCAGGCAGAGGGTAGCTTCGCTCATTTGGCGTCTCCGGCGATGGTGCCGAGCTTGGCGCGGGCGGCGCGGACGATGGCGTCGGGCTTGATCGGCTGCCCGGTCACCTGCCCCCAGCAGTCGATGTCGATCAGGGTGCGCGAGCGCAGCAGCAGGGCGAGCGCCGAGTAGCGGCGGGTCTCGTCGTCGAACAGCGCGCCGTCCGGCCGGTCGCTCCAGTTCGCCTCCACCGCCAGCACCTTGCGGAACTTCCGCATGATGTCGCCGATCCCAGGCGCCATCGGCTGCAGGAAGAGCAGGTGCAGCGAGGAGATGCGGTGGCCCTCGGCGCGGAGCCGGTCCACCGCCTCCTCGATGGCGCCGCGGGTGCTGCCCCAGCCCACCAGCAGCAGATCGCCTTCCTCGTCGCCGTGCACCACCGGCGGGCGCAGCGTCTTCGCCAGCGCCGCCAGCTTGCGGCTGCGCGCTTCGAGCCCGAGCTCGTTGCTCTCCGGGTCGTAGGCGACGTGGCTCAGGCGATCGTGCGCGAGGCCGGTGATGGTGTGCATGCCGCCCGGCTGGCCGGGGATGAACCGCTCGGAAAGTCCGGTCAGCGGGTCCCAGTCGTAAGGCGGCTTGCCGGCGGGCACCGGGCTCTGGTTCACCGGCGGCGCCAGCCACGCCGGGTCGAAGGTCGGCCTGGGCACCGCCACCTGCGAGGTGGCGAGCGCGGCGTCGGAAAGCACCACCACCACCATGCGGAAGGTCTCGGCGAGCTTGCGCGCGGTGATGACGGCGTAGAAGCACTCCTCGACCGAAGCCGGCGCGAGCACGATCTTCGGCGCGTCGCCGTGGCTGCCGAAGATGGTGGTGAGCAGGTCGCCCTGTTCGATCTTGGTCGGCTGCCCGGTGGAAGGCCCGCCGCGCTGCACGTTCACCACCACCAGCGGGATCTCGGCCATTACCGCGAGGCCGATGCCCTCCTGCTTCAGCGAGTAGCCGGGGCCGGAGGTGATGGTGACGGAGCACTTGCCGGCGTAGGAGGCGCCGATGGCGAAGGCGCAGGCGGCGATCTCGTCCTCCGCCTGGTGCACCACGCCGCCCACCGCCTCGAAGGCGCTGGTCAGGTAGTGCGAGGCCGAGGTGGCCGGCGTGATCGGGTACATCGCGCACACCTCCATGCCGGAGGCGAGCACGCCCAGCGCGAGCGCGATATTGCCGTTGATCACCAGTTGCGGCTCGGTCACCGGCGTCGCGGGAATGGAGAAGCGGAGCGCGAGGTGCCGGTCGGCCCAGGAAAGCCCGGCCTCCAGCAGGGTGATGTTGCGCTCCACCACCGTCGAATCCTTGCCGCCGAAGGCGATGCGCACCTGCTCGCGGGCGAGATCGCGCGAAAGCCCGTAGATGGCGCACAGTATGCCGAGAGCGAACATGTTCTTGCCGCGCCTCGGGTCCGCCACCAGCCGGCGGCACTGCTGCTCCATGGGGATTTCGTAAACCGCGTAGCCGGCGGCCACGAGTTCGTCGTGCACCTTGGTGTAGGCGGCGCTGACGGAGGCGTCGCGGTCGTCGCGCCAGCAGTTCTCCAGCAGGATGATGCAGCCGGGCTTCAGCGCGCCCGCGCGCACGCGGCCGAGCAGCACCTGCTCGTTGAAGGCGATGACGAGGTCGGTCTCGCCGCCGCCGTTGGTCACCCTGCCCGCCCGCAGGCGGATGCGGTTGCCGCTGGCGCCAGCGGTGGAGCGTTGCGGCGGGCGGATCTCCGCGGGGATGATCTCCTCGGACCACACGCCGTTGCCCATGCGCGCGGCGATGGCGCCGAGCACCTGGCCGCAGCGCTGGGCTCCCTCGCCCGAATCGCTGATCACCTCGACGATGTGTTCGTCGAGCACGCGCGGGGCGAGGATGACGGGAGAGGTGGCGATAGCGGTTTCGTTCATGACTGTCTCGCGCGGTTCATGCCGCCTGCAGGCGGAGGAAGTTGCGCTGTCCGGCCGGCAGGCCGAACGGCGCCGCCGGCGCCTCGTCCGGCACGGCGAGGCCGAGATAAGCGAGCATGCCGGCGGCGGCCTTGCGGCCGGCGCCCATCGCCTCGATCACGGTGGCGGCGCCGGTGACGATGTCGCCGCCCGCGTACACCCCGGCGATCGAGGTGGCGAGGGTCTCGTCCACCGCGATGTAGCCGCGGGAATTGAGCGCGAGCCCCGATGTCTGCCCCAGGATCGGGTTGGCGTTGGTGCCGATGGCGAACACCACGAGGTCCACGTCGAGGACGTGCTCGCTTCCCGGCACCGGCACCGGCCGGGCGCGGCCGGACGAATCGGGCTCGCCGAGCGCCATCTGCTGGCAGCGCATGCCGGTGACGTTGCCGTCGCGGTCGCCCAGGATCTCGAGCGGCGCGGTCAGCCAGTGGAAGACGACGCCCTCCTCCTCGGCGTGGTGCACCTCCTCGGCGCGCGCCGGGCACTCGACGTGCGAGCGCCGGTAGACGCAATAGACCTCCTCGGCGCCGAGACGGAGCGAGACGCGCATGGCGTCCATCGCCGTGTTGCCCGCGCCCACCACGGCGACGCGCTTGCCGCGCGGCATCGGCGTGTCGAAGCCCGGGAAGTCGCGCCCCTGCATCAGGTTGCAGCGCGTCAGCAATTCGTTGGCGGAAAGCACGCCGTTCAGCTGCTCGCCGGGGATGCCGAGCATGCTCGGATAGCCGGCGCCGCTGCCGATGAACACGGCGTCGAAGCCAAGCTCGTCGCGCATCTGCTCGATGGTGAACAGCCGCCCGACCAGCGTGTTGCACTGGAATTCGACGCCCAGGCGCCCGAGGTTGGCAAGCTCGGCGTCGATCACCCGGTTCGGCAGCCGGAACTCGGGGATGCCGTAGCGCAGCACGCCGCCCGGCTGATGCAGCGCCTCGAACACCGTCACCTTGCAGCCGGCGCGGGCGACGTCGGCGGCGCAGGCCATGCCGGCGGGGCCGGAACCGACGATGCCCACCTTGAAGCGGCTCGGCTCCACGTGGCTCCTGCTCGCGTAGCCCTCGGCGATGGCGCGGTCGCCGGCGTAGCGCTCGAGGCGGCCGATCGCCACCGGGGCGAGGCTCTGGCCGACGATGCACACGCCCTCGCACTGGGTTTCCTGCGGGCAGACGCGGCCGCACACCGCCGGCAGCAGCGTGGAGCGCGCCAGCACCTGGTAGGCGCCCTTCGGATCGTGCTCGGCGATGCGGGCGATGAAGGCGGGGATGTCGATGCCCACCGGGCAGCCGGACACGCAGGTCGGCTCCGGGCAGAGCAGGCAGCGTTCGGCCTCCAGCGTCGCCTCGGCCTCGGTGTAGCCGAGGTTCACCTCGTCGAAATTGTGCCGCCGCACGGCGGCTTCCTGTTCGGCCACCGGCGTGCGTTGCTGCGGGATGGTGCGGATGGTGCGTTTGGCCATGATGTGCCCTGTTCGCCTTCTCGGACCGGCTTCCGTGGATGCCTCAGCCGAGGCCGGCCTGCGCGCGCATGCGGCAGGATTCGTCCCAGTGCTGGCTCGCCTGCCGTTCGTCGGCGGCGAAGCGGCGGAGCCGCGCGGTGAGGTCGTCGAAATCCACCAGGTGCCCGTCGAAGTCCGGGCCGTCGACGCAGGCGAACTTCACCTTGTCGCCCACCTTCACCCGGCAGCCGCCGCACATGCCGGTGCCGTCCACCATGATCGGGTTCAGGCTGACGGTGGTGCGGATGCGGTGCAGCCTAGTCACCTCGGCGCAGACGCGCATCATCACCGGCGGGCCGATGGCCACCACCTCGTCGATCACCGGGCCGGAGGCGATGAGGTCGGTCAGCGCGTCGCTGACGAAGCCCTTCCTGCCCGCCGAGCCGTCGTCGGTGCAGAGGATCACCTCGTCGCAGACGGAGCGGAACTTCTCCTCCCAGAACACCAGGTCCTTGGTGCGGAAGCCGAGGACGGCGATCACGTAGGCCCCGGCCTCGCGGAAGCCGCGCGCCTGCGGATACACCGGCGCCACGCCGAGCCCGCCGCCCACGCACACCACCCGGCCGCGGCCGGAAAGGTGGCTCGGCTCGCCCATCGGCCCGACCATGGCGTAGAGCGTGCCGCCGGCATGGCAGGTCGCCTGCATCTCGCGGGTGGTCTTGCCCACCGCCTGGATCACCAGGGTGACGGTGCCGGCCTCGCGGTCGAAATCGGCGATGGTGAGCGGCACGCGCTCGCCCTCGGGATGGGTCATGACGATGACGAACTGTCCCGGCTTGGCCGCGCGCGCCATCAACGGGTGGCGCAGCTCCAGCAGAAACGTTACGGGCGAGAAGTCTTCTCTCCGGATGATCGGACATCCGGTCTCGGTCACGTTTGTTGGCACGTAGCGATTCCTCCCCTCCGTCGCGCACATAGCCAGCCGCTGCCGCCGGTCGTGCGCGACACGATGGTGTATTTCACTGTACCCGCATCATCCGACCGAATCAACCGCCCGCGCCCTGCGGCACGCGCTCCACCGGCGCCGCGCCGAAGGCCCGCCACGCGCCGTCGACCAGAATTTCGCACGGCTGGAAGCGCGCCTTGTACGCCATTTTCGGGCTCTCCCTCACCCAGTAGCCCAAGTACACGTAGGGCAGCCCCAGTTCCCGGCAGCGATCGATCAGCCACAGAATCGCGGCGCTGCCGAGGGAACGGTGTCCGATTTCCGGGTCAAAAAACGAATAAACCGCGGAACATCCGTCATCCAGCCAATCCACCAGACAGGCGCCAACCAGCCGCGCGTCGGGGTCGCGGAACTCGACGATGCGCGTCTCCACCGGGCTGTCCTCGACCATCGCCCGGTAATCGTGAAAACTCATGGCTGCCATGTCGCCGTTGCAGTGTCTGGCCATCTGGTAGCGCTGGAACAGCGCGAACTGCTCGCCGGTCGCGTGCGCCGGCAGTTCGTTCGCGGCGCAGGCGGCGTTCGCCCTCGCCACTCGCCGCAGGCCGCGGTCGGGGGCGAAGCGGGCCGCGTCGATGCGGATCGGCACGCAGGCGGAGCATCCGGGGCACGCCGGGGCGTAGGCGATGGAATGGCTTCTGCGGAAGCCGACGCGGGAGAGCAGGTCGTGGCGGCGGTCGGGGTCGGTGCGGGGGATTTCCGTCACCACCTTCCGCTCGGTGCGTCCCGGCAGGTAGGGGCAGGGCAGGGGCGTCGTCGTGTAGAAGAACTGCGTCTCGGCGCGTTCCCGGCTCATCGCCCGCCCGCGATTTCGGCGAGCCGGCGGCGGCGCACCACCACCAGCCCGGCGGCCAGGTCGTGCAGCGTGCGCCGGCGCGTGGTGAAAAACGCCACGGCCAGCCACACGGCGCCGAGCGCCAGCGTCACGTAGAAGCCGATCACGCTGATCAGCGCCGCCACCACGTCCGGGCGGGCGAAATCGGCGTTGCGCCGCACGATCAGCCCGAGTGCCGCCTGCCCCGGCGTAGCGGAAAGCGGGCAGGCGAGGAACAGGAAGTGGTAGAGCGGCGGCACCAGCGGCAGCACGTGGAACAGCGGCATGCCGAGGCCGAAGGTGGTCGCGCCGATCAGCGCGAACAGGGCGAACAGCAGGGCGATGATGGCGATGATGGCGACGATGTCGAGTGCGAGCGCCGCCACGCGCCGGCTCAAGACGCCGTCGGAGAGCCACACATCCACCATGGCGCCGGGAGGCGCCGGCGGCTGCCACGAGGGAACGCTCATGCCGTTTCCGTTGTTTCCTCTGTCGCCGGCCAGGCCGGCCCGCGCATGATGCCTCCCCCGGCGCGCCTTTGCACGTGTCTTCGCGCCCGCCCGTGGGGGGACTCGTCTCCGCCGGGGCAATCGGTGCTATAGAGAACCCGAAACAGGCCGACCCGGGAGCCCCCGGGCGGTCGCGATTCCTGTGAGGTGCCCAGATGTGGCTGCTGACCACCTTCGGTTTCTTCAGCATCGTCGAGAAGCCCGCTGACCGCGGCACCGGCTTCGTCACCGTGCGCTCGCGCGTGCGCGGCGACATCGAGGCGCTGCGTGCCCGCTACCTGCCCGAGATGACCGATATCGAGGGCACGCCCGAGCGTGACTACGCCTGGCGCGGCCGCGTCACCCGCGAGGACCTCGGCCTCGGCCTCGCCCGCATCGCCAAGGAAATCGACTACGCCAACTTCGAGACGGAAGTGGCGCAGCACATGGGCTATGCCCGCGAGCTCGTCTATCACGACGTCTACGAGACCCTCGCCTCCCTGCAGGAACACCCGCCCGCGCGCCTGAGCCGCGCCACCGACACCGATACCGGACAGGGCGGCTAGCCGCGCCCCCCCGCCGGCCGGGGGTAAAGAAAAAACCAACCCTTTCCCGCCTAGCATGGACGGCCATGCGCAAGGTGGTGCCCTTCCCGCGCCTTCCCCGCCGCCCCTTCGGCCCCGATCGCCGCGGCTCCGTGCCGCTGATGGTCACGCTGATGGCGCCGGTGCTGCTCGGCGCCTCCGCCCTCGCCCTCGAGGAGGGCAACTGGTCGGGCGTCCACCTTCTTTTGCAGCGCCGCGCCGACCTCGCCGCCGAGGCGGCGATGCTGCGCTATGCCGCCGGGGACTCCGCCGAGACGGCGGCGGGCGCCGGCGCCGACGTTGCGGCGCTGAACGGCGCCGCCGCCGCGAACCGTTCCTGGGCATCGGCGACGGGCACTCTCGCCGCGTCCGACGTCACCGTCGCCTTCGTGCCCGGCATCCGCAACGACGCCGACCCGGCGGCAACGGTCACCGTCATCCAACGCGTGCCGCTCACCATCGGCCAGCTTCTCTCCCCGCTTGCCTCCGTCACCATCGCCGCCACCGCCACCGCCGAGAGGCTGCTGTCCCCGGGCGTCGACGGTTCCGCCTGCCTGGTGGCGACGAAACCGGCCAGTTCCGGCTTCAACGGCGGCTTCAACGTCACCGCCCCGGGATGCAGCATCGTCACCAACGGCGATTTCAACATCAGCAACGGCGCCCACATCGGCGCCGAGGGCCTGTTCAGCTCCTCGCTCGAGGTCACCGGCAGCGCCGGCGTCATCCTCTCCGGCGAGGCGGCAACGAACACCCTCACCGTCAGCGGCGGCGCCACCCTCGACGCCGCCAGCGGCATCTACACCGGAACCGCTCTGGTCGACTGGGGCATCGTCACCAACGGCACGCTGACGCTCTACGATGACAGCACGGCGA
>JAJXZO010000204.1 GCA_021780035.1 Pseudomonadota bacterium | reverse complement strand
CGTCCTATCGTTGCCACCGGCGGGGGCGCGACGCGGTGCTGCGCATCGGCGCCCTGCCGCCGCCATTGCCCTGGGGTGCGCGCCGGCAGGCGACGTTCCTCACCGCCTGCAACCCGCTGGGCCGGCTGAATTCGCCGGCGGCGAACCGGCGCCTGAGCCGCCGCCTCTCGGCCTCTCTGGCCGGTGGCCCGTGGCTGGCGCTTGCCGGCGAAGGCCGGGCGCTCGCCGGTGACTGGCCGGCGGAGGCGAGCCTGCTGCTGTTCGGCTGCACCCGGCGCACCGCCGCCGGCCTGGGCCGCCGGTGGCGGCAGAACGCCGTGCTTTGGCTGGCGCGCGGCCGGAAAGTGGACCTTCTGGCGCTGCGCTGAACGCGCGCCGTTCAGCCCTGGCGGGCCGCCTGCTGCTTCAGCGCGTTGATCAGCGCCCCGACGTCGTCGTTGTTGCGGGACAAATAGGAATAGTAGTCGCTGCGCTGGGTGAGGCGCATGCTGGTGCCCTCGACGATGACGTCGATGATCTTGAAGCCGCCACCGGCGCCGCTCACCAGCCAGTCCACGTTGCTCGGCGGATTGCCCGGCCGGTTGATGGTGGTGGGAACGTCGATCGCCCCCTCGCGCGGCGCCGCCTTGCCGACCGCGATGGCAACTCCCTTGTACTCGCCGACCTTGCCGGTGATGCTTTCCATCAGCACGCGATGGAACAGGTCGAGATAGGCCTGCTGCTGCGTCGGCGAGGCAACGCGCCAGAAGCGGCCGAGGCAGAATTTCGCGATGCCCGGCACGTCGACGTTGCGATCGACGATCGCCTGCAACTGGCTTTGCCGCTGCGCGCCCGCACCGGCGCCGTTCAGCACCGTGGTGAATTCCTTGGCGGTGGCCGCGATGAAGCTGGTGGCCGCGGCCAGCTGCTGCTGGCTCGCCTCCTGCGCCCGGGCGCGCGATGCCACGGCAAGCGGGGGCAAAAGGGCAGCGAAAGACAACAGGGCTCGACGCTTCAGCATGGGCCTATCCTTGCGCGCTGGCGAACGTTTCTAGGGGCGGGACGGCTGGAGGAACCAGGCCGGCACCGTCGCCCGGTCGTCGGACCGGACCTGCTGGATCTGGTATTGCCGGTGCTGCTGGTAAAGGCTGCGGACGGTGGCATACGGGTCAAGCGCCTGCGCCTTGATCTTGTCCAGCGAATCCAGCAGGCCGGCGCGCGTGTCGAGCGCGGTGAGCCCGTAGCGGCTCCAGTCGAGCGCGGAGACGACATCGCCGCGGCCGATCCAGGTAAGCGGGTCCATGCCGATATCCGCGACGAGGCCGCCGGCGTTGCGCGGGCTGGAGGGGCCGAGCACCGGCAGGAACAGATACGGGCCGTTCGGTAACCCCCACAAGGCGAGCGTGATGCCGCCGTCGGCGTCATGCGCGGGCCAGCCCCAGCCGGTGGCGACGTCGAACACGCCGCCCAGCCCCACGGTGGTGTTCACCAGCAGGCGCATGAAGGAATCGCCGGCCCGCCGCGGCTTCGCCTCCAGGATGTCGTTGGCGAGCGTGACCGGAGTGGACAGGTTGGCGAGCACGTTGTGGGCATGGGTGCGCACCGGCTTCGGCACCACGTCCTTGTAGGCGATGGCCGCCGGCTTCAGGATGACGGTGTCGAGGCCCTCGTTGATGGCGTAGAAGACCCGGTTGGTGGGCTCCAGCGGATCGTTCGTCTGGTTGTATTCCGCTACCGCCGCCTTGTCGGACGCCGGCGGCCTAGCGGCGCAGCCGGTCTGGAAGGCGGCGAGCGCCAGCGTGGCGGCCGGCAGCAGCAGGAAGCGGAGCGGATGGCGCATCGGAGGCCTCGGCGGAGCGGGAACGGACGGCAGCATTGACCCAGGAAGGCGCACCATACTCCTTCCGCCGAAGATGAATCTACCCACTGCCGAGCGGGCTCGCTTGCCGGCGCGAAGCCCTCCTCGCTACAACGGCTCCCCGGCGCCGCGGCGGCGCCGGCCCCTCCCCCGCGCCAGGCGGCGCAAACGGCAAGAGTGCAATGGTCGCATCCTCCTCCGCGGCGCTCGAGCGCTGGCTCACCGGTCCCCGCTTCGCCTCGCTGCCGGCGCGCGGCGCGGGCGAGAAGGCGCCGGCGCTCTCCTTCGAGTTCTTTCCGCCGCGCACCGAGGCGCTGGAGCAGCAGCTATGGCACTGCATCCGCCGCCTGGAACCCCTGTCGCCGCGCTTCGTCTCCGTCACCTACGGCGCGGGCGGCTCCACGCAGGCGCGCACGCACGCTATCGTCACTCGCATCCTGGCCGAGACCACGCTCATCCCGGCGGCGCACCTCACCTGCGTGGGCGCGGCGCGCGCGGAGATCGATGCCATCGCCCGCGCCTATTGGCAGGCCGGCGTGCGCCATATCGTGGCACTCCGAGGCGACGTACCGGGCGGCGGCGCCTATGCGCCGCATCCCGGCGGCTACGCCTTCGCCGCCGATTTGGTGGCCGGCCTGAAGCGCATCGCCGATTTTGAGATCTCGGTCGCCGCCTATCCCGATGTGCATCCGCAGGCGGCGAGCGTGGAGGCCGACATCGACAACCTCAAGCGCAAGCTTGACGCCGGGGCTGTGCGCGCCATCACAAATTATTTTTTTGAAGCAGAGACTTATCTGCGTTTCCTTGAGCGCTGCCGCGCCCGCGGCATTACGGCCCCGATCGTTCCCGGCATCATGCCGGTGACGAATTTCGCCCAGGCCGCGCGCTTCTCCGCCACCTGCGGCGTACCGGTGCCCGCATGGCTCGGGCACCTGTTCGTGGGGCTGGACGACGACCAGGACACGCGGAAGCTGGTGGCGGCGGTGGTTGCCGCCGAACAGGTGCGGGTGCTGCAGGCGAACGGCATCGACGAGTTCCATTTCTACACGCTGAACCGTCCCGACCTCGTGTATGCTATCGGCCACATCTTGGGCGTGCGCCCCGCGACGGCGGTGGCAGATGTGGTGCAGCCGTAACATCGTCGCTTCGCATCGAACCGCGCCCCTTGGGGAGATGAGCCGATGCTGTTTCCCTCGAACGGCGTGCTCGGCCTGTTGGCGGCGCTCGCCGTTGCGCTCGTCGCCACCCGTGCCGTGTGGATCCTGCGCGAATACCAGCGCGCGGTGATGTTCACCTTCGGCCGCTTCACCGGCGTGAAGGGGCCGGGGCTGATCCTGGTGATCCCCTTCGTGCAGCAGGTGGTGCGCATCGACGTGCGCACCGTGGTGCTCGACGTTCCCAGCCAGGACGTGATCTCGCGGGACAACGTCGCGGTGAAGGTGAACGCGGTGGTCTATTTCAACGTGGTGGACGCCGACCGCGCGGTGATCCAGGTGGAGAACTTCCTTCTCGCCACCAGCCAGCTCGCGCAGACCACGCTGCGCTCGGTGCTGGGCAAGCACACGCTCGACGACATGCTGGCCGAGCGCGACCGGCTGAACGGCGCCATCCAGGAGATTCTCGAGGCACAGACGAAAGCCTGGGGCATCAAGGTCTCGGCGGTCGAAATCAAGCAGGTTGACCTGAACGAGACGATGGTGCGCGCCATCGGCCGGCAGGCGGAGGCCGAGCGGCTGCGGCGCGCCAAGATCATCAACGCCGAGGGCGAGCAGCAGGCGGCGCAAAAGCTCACCGAGGCGGCGCACATGCTGGCCGCCACCCCGGGAGCGATGCAGCTCCGCTACCTCGGCACCCTGAGCGAGATCGCCACCGACAAGAACTCCACCATCGTGGTGCCCTGGCCGATCGACCTCGCCCGGATGCTGGGCAAGCTCTCCGAACCCTAGGTCGACAGCGCCTCCGGCTCGCCGCGCGCGCGCTTCACCAGCAGCTTGTTGAGCGCGTGCACGTAGGCGCGCGCCGAGGCGACGATGGTGTCGGTGTCGGCGCCCTGGCCATCGACCATCTTGCCGCCCTCCTCGAGGCGCACGGTTACGCGCGCCTGCGCGTCGGTGCCCTCGGTGATGGCGCCCACCGAATAGAGCCGCAGCGTGGCCTCGTGCGGGAACAGCTTGCGGATGGCGTGGAAGGTGGCATCCACCGGCCCGTCGCCCGTCGCTTTGGCGTGGTGCGGCTTGCCGTCGATCTCGAGTTCCATCTCCGCCGTGGGCTTCACCCGACTGCCCGCGTGCACGTCGAGCCAGAGCAGGCGGACGCGGGTGTGGTCGCGCATCACCTCGTCATCGACGAGGGCCATGATGTCGTCGTCGTAGACGGTCTTCTTGCGGTCGGCGAGTTCCTTGAAGCGGCGGAAGGCGTCGTTCAGCTGGTTGTCGCCGATCTCGTAGCCGAGCGCGCGCAGCTTGTCGCGGAAGGCGGCGCGGCCCGAATGCTTGCCCATCACCAGGTTGGAGCGCGTCCAGCCCACGCTTTCCGGCGTC
>JAJXZO010000036.1 GCA_021780035.1 Pseudomonadota bacterium | reverse complement strand
GGAGCGGCTTGCCGCCGAGCGGACGGCCCTGCAGCGGGGCGAGCAGGCGGCGGCGGCGATCCGCGCCGCGCTTGCGGAAATTTCCCCCCACGACCGCCGCGGTCCGGCCATCGCCGCGAGCCTGCGCGCGGCGGCGCGCGGCCTGAGGCGGCTGCTGCTCGCCGCCGCCGAGGCGGACGACCCGCTGGCGGCGGGGGTCGCGGCGCTGGAACGGGCGGAAGAGGCGCTGGCCGAGGCCGAGGACAGCCTGATCCGCCTGGTCGAGGCCGCCGAGGCCGATCCGCGCCGCCTCGAAGCCGCCGAGGAGCGGCTGTTCGCGCTCCGTGCGCTGGCGCGCAAGCATCAGGCGACGGTCGAGGAATTGCCGGCGCTGCTCGATTCGCTCGCGGCGAAGCTGGCGGCGCTGGAAAACCGGGAAGCGGAAGCCGCCGCCCTGCGGACAGCGCTCGGTGCCGCGAGCGCCGAATACGAGGCGGCCTGTGGCACGCTGTCGGCGGCACGACGGCAGGCGGCGGCTCGGCTGGAGAAGGCGGTGGCCGCGGAACTGCCGCCGCTCCGTCTTGGCTCGGCGCGCTTCTCCATCTCCGTGGATCCCCTCGCGCGGGACGGCCGGGGCGAACGCGGCGCCGATGCAGTGCGGTTCCTCGTCAGCACCAATCCGGGGCAGTCGCCGGGGCCGCTCGGACGCGTCGCCTCGGGCGGCGAGCTCGCCCGACTCACGCTGGCGCTGAAGGTGGCGCTGGCGGGAGCCTCCGCCGTGCCGACGCTGGTCTTCGACGAGATCGATGCCGGGGTGGGCGGTGCCACTGCCGCCGCCGTGGGCGAACGCCTCACCCGCGTCGCCAGGGGCGTGCAGGTGCTGCTCGTCACCCACAGCCCGCAGGTGGCGGCGCGCGGGGTGGCGCATCTGCTGGTCAGCAAGGAAACGCGGCGCGGCAAGGCGCACACTCTGGTCCGCAAGCTCGAGCTGGAAGAGCGGCGGGAGGAAATCGCCCGCATGCTGGCCGGCGAGCAGGTGACCGAGGCGGCGCGCGCGGCCGCCGCCAGCCTTCTCGTCGAAGCGGTGTGAGGAACGCATGACGGAACCCGAAAAGCTGCTGGCCGCCTCGCTTTCCGAGGAACGGGCGGCGGCGGAGATCGAGTCGCTCGCCGCCGAGATCGCCCGCCACGACCGCGCCTACCACGAGCAGGACGCGCCCGAGATCACGGACGCCGAATACGACGCGCTGCGCCGCCGCCTCGCCCTGCTGGAAGCGGCCTTTCCCGGGCTCGTGCGCGCCGATTCGCCGAGCCGGCGGGTCGGGGCGCCGGCGGCGTCCGGCTTCGCCAAGGTCACGCACGGCGTGCCGATGCTCTCTCTCGACAACGCGTTCGCTCTGGGGGATTTCCGCGACTTCTCCGCCCGCGCGCGCCGCTTCCTTGGCCTCGGCGAGGGCGATCTGGCGCTGGTGGGCGAGCCCAAGATCGACGGGCTCTCCGTCTCGCTCACCTACGAAGGGGGCCGGCTCGTGCGCGCCGCCACCCGCGGCGACGGGCTGGTGGGGGAAGACGTCACCGTGAACGTCCGCACCATCGCTTCCGTGCCGTGGCGGCTCGAGGGCGCCGCGCCCGCGCGCATCGAGATCCGCGGCGAGATCTTCATGTCGAAAGCGGACTTCCTTTCCCTCAACGCCGCGCAGGAAGCGGCGGGCCAGCGGCCCTTCGCCAACCCTCGCAACGGCGCCGCCGGCAGCCTCCGCCAGCTCGATCCCGCCGTCACCGCGAGCCGGCCGCTGTCGCTGTTCGCCTACGCGCTCGGCGAGGCCAGCGCGGTGCCGGTGGACAGCCACTGGCACTGGCTGGAACAATTGCGCGCCTGGGGCTTCGCGGTGAACCCGCTGTCGCGCCAACTTGCCGGCACCGAGGCGGCGGTCGCCTTCCAGGCGGAGATGGGCGAACGCCGCGCCGCGCTCCCCTATGACATCGACGGCGTAGTGTACAAGGTCGATTCCCTCGAGTTGCAGCGCCGCCTGGGCAGCGTCGGCCGCGCGCCGCGCTGGGCGATCGCCTGGAAGTTCCCCGCCGAGCGCGCCACCACCGTGCTGGAGGGGATCGACATCCAGGTCGGGCGCACCGGCGCGCTCACCCCGGTCGCCCGCCTCACCCCGGTGAACGTCGGCGGCGTGCTGGTCCGCAACGCCACGCTCCACAACGAGGACGAGATCGCGCGGAAGGACATCCGCGTCGGTGACACTGTGGTGCTGCAGCGCGCCGGCGACGTCATCCCGCAGATCGTCGAGGCGTTGGTGGAGAGGCGGCCCCCGGACGCCGTGCCCTTCGCCTTTCCGGAACGATGCCCGGTATGCGGCAGCGCCGCCGTGCGCCTGGAAGGAGAGGCGGTGCGCCGCTGCAACGGCGGTCTCACCTGTCCCGCGCAGGTGGTGGAGCGGCTGATCCACTTCGCCTCCCGCGCCGCCTTCGACATCGAGGGCATGGGCGAGAAGACGGTGCGCGAGTTCGTGGCCGACGGGCTGATCGCCTCTCCCGCTGACATCTTCCGCCTCGCGGCGCGCGAAGGCGAGATCGCCGCGCGCGAGGGCTGGGGCGAAGTCTCGGCAAAGAAGCTCATGGCGGCCATAGACGCGCGCAGGTGCATTCCGCTCGCGCGGTTTCTTTACGCCCTCGGCATCCGCCGGGTGGGGGAAAGCAACGCCCGCCTGCTCGCCCGCCATTACGGCGGCTTCGCCTTCTGGCGAAAGCGTATGGAGGATGCCGCCGCCGCCGAATCGGAGGCGCGGGAGGAACTTGGCGCTATCCTCGGCGTTGGCCCGGCCATCGCCGAGGAACTAGCGGACTTCATGGCCGAGCCGCACAACCGCGCCACTCTCGACGCGCTGGCCGCGGAGGTGGAGATCGAAGACGCCGCACCGGCCGCCGGCGGCGCGCTTTCCGGCAAGATCGTGGTTTTCACCGGCACGTTGGCCGGGCAGACCCGCGCTGAGGCGAAGGTAGTGGCGGAGGCGCTCGGCGCGCGCGTCACCGACAGCGTCTCCGCCCGCACGGATTACCTCATCGCCGGCGCCGAAGCCGGCTCGAAGGCGCGCAAGGCGACCGCTCTCGGCGTGCGCGTGCTCTCGGAGGCGGAATGGCGGCAGCTTGCCGGGCTGCCGCCGGGCGCGTAGCGCTCAGGCCGCCGTGAAGCGCCAGGTAGTGGTGGAGCGGAATACCTCCCCGGGGCGCAGCACCACGGAGGGGAAGTCGGGCCGGTTCGGGCTGTTGGGGAAGTGCTGCGTCTCCAGGCACAGCGCCCCCCGCCACTGGTGCGGCGCCTTCAGGTTGTTGCCGCTGTAGAACTGTACCGCCGGCTCGGTGGTCGCCGTCTCCCAGGCAAGCCCGCCCGCCGTCACCCGGGCGGCGAACACCGGCGCGGGGCGGGGGGCGGCGGCCAGCACGTAGCAGTGGTCGTAGCCGCGGCCCAGGCGAAGCTGCTCGTCGTCCGCACCGATGCGGGCGCCCACGGCCGTGGGCGTGCGGAAGTCGAACGCCGTGCCCGCCACCGGACGCCGCTCGCCGGTGGGGATGGCGTTGGCGTCCACCGGCAGGAATGTTCCGGCGGCGATCTCCACCACGTGGTCCATCACGTCGCCGCCGCCGTTCAGGTTGAAGTAGGCGTGGCTGGTGAGGTTAACCACCGTCGGCGCGCCGGTGGTGGCGGTGTAGTCGAGCGTCACGGTATCGCCCGCCACCCGGTAGCGCAGTTCGGTGTGCATGGCGCCGGGGAAGTTCTGGTCGCCGTCGGGGCTGTCGAGAACCAGCAGCAGCGCGTCGCCCTCGGTCTCGCCACGCCACAACGAACGGCCGAAGCCGACCGGGCCACCGTGCAGGTTGTTCGGGCCGCTGTTGGCGGCAAGCACGATCTCCCGCCCGTCGAGCGTGAAGCGGGCGCCGGCGATGCGGTTGGCGAAGCGCCCGGCGATGGCGCCGATGTGCGAGCCGTCGGCGAGCCACGCCTCCAGGCCAGGCAGCGTCAGCAGCACCTCTCGCCGCCCGCCCCGCAGAGGCACCGTGAGCGAGGCGGCGCGCGCGCCGTAGTTCATCACCGAAAGCTGGATGCCGTCCCTCTCGCCCAGGGTCCAGAGATACACGGGCCGGCCGTCGGGCATGGCGCCAAGCGATGTGGCAGCGGAAGGCATGATCGGAGTCCTCCAGCGGGTTGCGGGCGCGAACCATGCACCGGGAAGCGCCGGATTGCCACGCCGGCGCGATAACCCTTGCCTGCCGGGACCGGCGCCGGCACGAATGCGGGCGATGTCCGCGCCCTGTTCCCCCGGCACACCTTCTCTCGCGCACCGCCTTTGGCGGCTGTTGCCCGCGCGTCCGCGCCGTGCCTTCGCGACGCGGCTGCAGGCGCTCCGGGCGCCGCGGCCGGACCGCCCG
>JAJXZO010000180.1 GCA_021780035.1 Pseudomonadota bacterium | reverse complement strand
GCACCAGGCGGTCCATACCGGCGATGCCGATAGCGGAGAGCAGCGCGCCGATGGTGGTGGGAATGAGGCACACGAAGAGGGCGACCAGCACCAGCACGGATTCACGTCCGCCGGCATAGGCGGCGAAAGCCGGAATGGTGGCCACCGCGATGACGAAAATGATCGTCATGCCCGCGAGCAGAATGTTGAGCGCGATCTCGTTGGGTGTCTTCTGCCGCGAGGCGCCCTCCACCAACGCGATCATCCGATCGAGGAACGTGTTGCCGGGAGCAGCGGTGATACGCACCAGGATGCTGTCGCTCATCACCTGGGTGCCGCCGGTGACGGCGGAACGGTCGCCGCCGGCCTCGCGGATGACGGGGGCGGATTCGCCGGTGATGGCGGCCTCGTTGACCGAGGCGACACCCTCGATCACCTCGCCGTCGGAGGGGATGATCTCGCCCGCGTCGACGCGAACGATGTCGCCTTCATGCAGGGCGGTCGCGGGGATGGTCTCCTCCCCGCCGTCGCCCGTCACGCGGCACGCCATCGTTTCGGTGCGCGCGCGGCGCAGCGTCGCGGCCTGGGCGCGGCCCCTCCCCTCCGCCACGGCCTCCGCGAAATTGGCGAAGAGCACTGTGAACCAGAGCCAGAGATTGATTTGGATCGCGAAGAAAATTCCCGCGCGCCCGGCGGCGATGTCGCGGACGAGCAGGATGGTGGTGAGCGTCGCCACGACCTCGACCGTGAACATCACCGGGTTGCGCCACAACAGGCGCGGGTCGAGCTTCTTAATGCTGAGCCAGGCGGCCTCGCCGAGGATCGCGCCATCCAGGAGCCGGGTCGTGCCGTGGTGACGGCCGCGTGCGTGTGTCATCGTTTCGGTCTCAATACGTCGTCCCGGCCAGCATCGCGAGGTGCTCGACGATGGGACCGAGCGCGAGGGCGGGGAAGAAGACGAGGCCGCCCACGATCAGGATCACCCCCACGACCAGGCCGACGAACAGTGGGCCAGTTGTGGGGAAGGTGCCGGAAGAGGCGGGCACCGTCTTCTTGGCGGCGAGCGAGCCCGCGATGGCGAGCGCCGGTACGATGACGAAAAAGCGGCCAATCATCATGCCAATGCCCATGGTGATGTCCCAGAACGTGTTGCCGGAGAGGCCGGCGAAGGCGCTGCCGTTGTTGCCTGCAGCGGAGACATAGGCATAGAGTGCCTCGGAGAACCCGTGCGGGCCGGCGGCGGAAATCTGCGAGGTTGCAACAGGCAGCACCACCGCGAGCGCCGTGAAGCCGAGCATGACCAGCGGCAGGCAGAGGATGGCAAGCATCGTCATCTTCACCTCCCTGGCCTCGATCTTCTTGCCGAGATATTCGGGCGTGCGCCCGACCATGAGCCCGGCGACGAACACGGCGACGATGGCGAACATCAGGAAGCCATAGAGGCCGGAGCCGACGCCGCCATAGATGATCTCGCCGAGCATGATGTTGAGCATCGGCACCATCCCGCCGAGCGGCAGGAAGCTCTCGAACATCGCATCCACGGCACCGCAGGAGGCGTCCGTTGTCGCGGTGGAGAAGATCGCCGTGCCCGCCATGCCGAAGCGCACTTCCTTGCCCTCCATGTTGCCCATCACCGGAGAGACGTGCAGCGCCGTGAGGATCGGGTTCGGGCCGCTCTCGATTGCGTAGATCGCGGCAACGCCGGCGAGGAACAGGAGCCCCATGGCCGCGAACACCGCCCAGCCCTGGCGCTCGTCGCCGACCATGCGGCCGAATGCATTGGTCAGCCCGGCACCGAAGACGAAGATCGACAACGCCTCGATGAAATTCGTGAGCGCCGTGGGGTTCTCGAACGGGTGCGCGGAGTTGGCGTTGAAGAAGCCGCCACCGTTGGTGCCGAGCATCTTGATCGCCTCCTGCGAGGCGACGGGACCGAGCGCGATGGTCTGTTTCACTCCCTCTAACGTGGCGACATCGATGGCACCATGGAACGTTTCGGGCACCCCCTGCCAGACCAGGAACAGTGCGTACACGATGCAGATCGGCAACAGGCCGTAGAGCACGACCCGCACCAGGTCGGCCCAGAAATTGCCGATGGACGACGCGGAGCGGCGCGAAAAGCCTCGAATGAACGCCAGCGCCACGGCGATGCCGGCCGCCGCCGAGGTGAAGTTCTGCACCGCGAGCGCCACCATCTGGCTGAAATAGGACATGGTGGTTTCGCCACCGTAGAACTGCCAGTTAGTGTTGGTGAGGAAGCTGATGGCGGTGTTATAGGCGAGGTCCGGCGGCACCGCGCCCTGCCCGTCCGGGTTCAGCGGCAGCCAGGCCTGCAGGCGTAGGATGCCATAGACAGCGAGGAAGCAGGCGAGCTTGAAAGTGAGCATCGCGGCGGCGTAGGCGACCCAGCCCTGTTCCGTCGCCGGATCGACGCCGGCGGCGCGGTACAGGCCGCGCTCAATGCTGCCCAGCACGGGCACGCGCATCGCGCGCGAATTGTCGGCAACGCGCGCGAGCAGCCCGCCCACCGGCCGCGTGACCAGGATGACCAGCAGGGAGAACAGGGCGATTTCCGCCCAGCCGAGAACGGTCATGGGGGCGGCACCTCAGAATTTGTCTGGGCGAACCATCGCGGTGACGAGATAGACGAGCAGACCGGCGGTCACGATGCCGCCGAGCACGAGGCCGAGCACGGCTACATCCGCTCGCAGAGCAGCACGAAGCCCCAGCACGCGGCGAAGCCGGCGAGGCCGAGCAGCACATAGGCGACGTCGAGCATGTTAATCCCCGGCATGGTTGCCGGCGGAGAGTTTACGCCTTCGGCATAGGGAAGCGATGCCCAAGACCTGTCACCCGCATACGAATCGCATAGGGAGCTTGTTCGGGCGGCGCCGCGCGTCCGCGAGCCAGCGGGGCGCGGGCACCCGCAGCCCTGCCGGTGGCCTTATGCGGCGGGTCTGAGTTCGGGATCAGGCGCCGGATGGTGCCCAGGGGCGGAATCGAGCTTTCCTGCTAGGTGTTTGATCCCGGATTTTGATGGTGCAGTCTTCTCACGTGAGTGGAAGGAAGCACTATGGGCCAGGTTCTCCACGGCAGCGCCACCACGACGGAGGCGATCCGTCGAGCGATACAGCATAGTCAAGCGAGCCTGAGGGCGCTGGCCAGGCGCTACGGGATCAACCCGAAGATGGTTGCCAAGTGGAAGCAGCGCGGCTCCGTCGCCGATCTCCCGACCGGCCCAAGGCAGCCGCGCTCGACGGTGCTCACCGTCGAGGACGAGGCCATCATCGTCGCCTTCCGCAGGCATACGCTGCTACCGCTGGACGATTGCCTCTACGCCCTGCAGGCGACTATCCCGCATCTGACGCGGTCGTCCTTGCACCGTTGCCTGCAACGCCACGGCATCGGCCGACTGCCCAATGTCGACGGCGACAAGCCGGCAAGGAAGAAGTTCAAGCCCTACCCGATCGGGTTCTTCCACATCGACATCGCCGAGGTGCAGACCGCCGAAGGCAAGCTCTACCTCTTCGTCGCCGTCGACCGCACCAGCAAGTTCGCCTTCACCCAGCTCGTCGACAAGGCGAACCGCGTTACCGCCTCGGCCTTCCTGGTCGCCCTGATCGCCGCCGTTCCCTACAGAATCCACACCATCCTGACCGACAACGGCATCCAGTTCCGCTTCGCGCCGCGTTATGCCAACGGGCCTACCGCGCAATACATGACACATATGTTCGAGATGCGCTGCCGTGAGAACGGCACCGAGCATCGCTTCACCAGGATCAACCATCCTTGGACCAACGGCCAGGTCGAGCGAATGAACCGCACCATCAAGGAAGCCACCGTCAAGCGCTACCACTACGACAGCCACCAGCAACTGCAACGCCACCTCGGTGACTTCGTCGCCGCCTACAACTTCGGCCGCAGGCTCAAGACCCTCAAGGGCCTCACGCCCTACGAGTTCATCTGCAAATGCTGGACGTCACAGCCAGAACGATTCATCCTCAATCCGCTCCACCAAATGCCGGGACTAAACACCTAAGATATTCAAAAGTCGGGTAATTCTTGGCTTCTCGGCCTGGCCCATACCAACTCAAGCAGGAAATTGGCCTCGGTCACTACGAGAGGCGAGCATAGCGAGGCCTCCACCATCATGCCACGCTGTGCATCGCTGCCTACAGATTCCTGATCTCTGAGAGGGGAGCGATTCCCGCCTCAGGATCACGCAACGTCCCATTTTTTGGTCGAAGAACCTCGCCTTCCCGACGCTTACCGACCCTGCAGATCCCCCCGTGCGACCTGAACGTCACCTCCCAAACTCAATCACCTTGCTCCGCGTTGCCATCGCACGCGCCATCGCACGCAGCATGCCGCGATGTCCGTGCTGCCAACGTAAAACCTCACCTCGGTTCGTGACACAGTAAAACTAGAACCCCGGCGCCCCGATCTGATCAGGAAACTGCGGCACCCGCCGAAG
>JAJXZO010000196.1 GCA_021780035.1 Pseudomonadota bacterium | reverse complement strand
GGGCGTGACCTTGCCCGCGGCACGCCGGTCAACGTCGGCGAGGCGGTGGGCGTCATCGCCGCGCAATCGATCGGCGAGCCGGGCACCCAGCTCACCATGCGCACCTTCCATATCGGCGGTGCGGCGCAGAGGGGCGCCGAGCAGTCGAGCGTGGAGGCGAGCCACGACGGCACGGTGGCGGTGAAGAACCGCAGCGTGGTGATAAACAGCCAGAACCTGCCGGTGGTGATGAGCCGCAACTGCGAGATGGTGCTCACCGACGAGAAGGGGGTGGAGCGCGCGCGCTTCCGCATCCCCTACGGCGCGCGGCTGCTCACCGACGACGGCGCCGCGGTGACGCGCGGGCAGAAGCTCGCCGAGTGGGACCCCTACACCCTGCCGATCATCACCGATCGCGCCGGCAAGGTGGAATACCTCGATCTGATCGAGGGCGTCACCCTGGTGGAGCGCACCGACGAGGTCACCAACCTCACCTCGAAGGTGGTGGTGGACTACAAGCAAGGCGCGCGCGGCGCCGATCTCAGGCCCCGGCTGCAGCTCAAGGACGAGCGCGGGGCGGTGGCGCGGCTGCCGAGCGGCGCCGATGCCCGCTATTTCCTCAGCCCTGACTCCATCCTTTCGGTGGAGAACGGAGCGGAAGTGGCGGCGGGCGACGTGCTGGCCCGCATCCCGCGCGAGGGCAGCAAGACGCGCGACATCACCGGTGGTCTGCCGCGGGTGGCGGAACTGTTCGAGGCGCGGCGGCCGAAGGACCACGCGATCATCGCCGAGGTCGACGGGCGGGTGGAGTTCGGCAAGGATTACAAGGCGAAGCGCCGGATTCTGGTGAAGAACGACGAGTCCGGCGAGGAGACCGAGTACCTTATCCCGAAGGGCAAGCACGTCTCGGTGCAGGAGGGCGACTTCGTCCGCCGGGGCGACCCGCTGGTCGACGGCCCGCGCGTGCCGCACGACATCCTGAAGGTTCTCGGGGTGGAGGCGCTGTCCGACTACCTGGTGAACGAGATCCAGGACGTGTACCGGCTGCAGGGCGTGAAGATCAACGACAAGCACATCGAGGTGATCGTTCGCCAGATGCTGCAGAAGGTGGAGATCCTCGATCCTGGCGACACCACGTTCCTTGCCGGGGAGCAGGTGGACAGGTTCGACTTCGAGCGCGAGAACCAGAGGCTCTCGGAGGGCGACCGGCCGGCGTCGGCGATGCCGGTGCTGCAGGGCATCACCAAGGCCAGCCTGCAGACGCACAGCTTCATAAGCGCCGCCTCCTTCCAGGAGACCACGCGGGTGCTCACCGAGGCGGCCACGGCCGGCAAGGTGGATACCCTCACCGGGCTGAAGGAGAACGTGATCGTCGGCCGGCTGATCCCGGCCGGCACCGGCAGCGTCATGAACCGGCTGCGCGGCATCGCCGCGGGGCGCGATCAGCGGGCGGTGGAGCCGGCTCCGGCGCCGGCGCTCGCCGGCCACGACGAGGGGGCTCTGTAAGAGTACGGGACGGGCAAGGCCGGGGGAGGCACATTTCCTGGCGGGCGATGCTCCGGAGGCGCTTGACTCGCCGCCGGCTGGCCCCTAGGTTCCGGCCCCTCGGTCGACCCCCTCGGGGTTCGCGGCCGGTCGTTGTTTGCAGGTAGTGGCGTGTGGCACCGCATCCCGTCGAAGGGGGTGCCAAGGCCGCAGGCAGCATCCACTCCGCGGGGCAGGCGCCGCCGCTCGCGGGGGTATGGTGCGAACGACGGCTGGAGCGGGCCACGGGGGCGGCGCACAGGATTGGGTGAAAGAGGGTCTATGCCGACCATCAACCAGTTGATCGCCAAGGGGCGCGAGCCCGCGGCGAAGCGCAACAAGGTTCCGGCGCTGGCGGGGTGCCCGCAGAAGCGCGGCGTCTGCACGCGCGTGTATACCACCACGCCGAAGAAGCCGAACTCGGCGTTGCGCAAGGTCGCCAAGGTGCGCCTGACCAACGGCTACGAGGTGGTGAGCTACATCCCCGGTGAGGGGCACAACCTGCAGGAGCACAGCGTGGTGCTGATCCGTGGCGGGCGCGTCAAGGATCTGCCCGGCGTGCGCTACCACGTGCTGCGTGGTGTGTTGGATACCCAGGGCATTGCCAAGCGTCGCCAGCGCCGTTCGCTCTACGGCGCGAAGCGGCCGAAGTAGGGAGCGCGCCATGAGCCGCCGCCGCCGCGCCACCAGGCGCGAAATCCTGCCGGACGCGAAGTTCGGCGATGTCGTCCTCAGCCGTTTCACCAACGCGCTGATGTACGACGGCAAGAAGTCGAGTGCCGAGTCGATCGTCTACGGGGCCCTCGATGTGCTGAAGCGCCGGGGCGGACAGCAGGCCGACCCGGTGCGCATGTTTCACGAGGCGCTTGACAACGTGAAGCCGGCCATCGAGGTGCGGTCCCGCCGCGTCGGCGGCGCCACCTACCAGGTGCCGGTGGAGGTCCGCACCGAGCGGCGGCAGGCGCTGGCGATCCGCTGGATCATCGACGCCGCCCGCAAGCGCAGCGAGCATACGATGGAGGACCGGCTCTCCAACGAGCTGCTCGATGCGGTGAACAACCGCGGGGCGGCCGTGAAGAAGCGGGAAGACACGCACCGGATGGCGGAGGCCAACAAGGCCTTCAGCCATTATCGCTGGTAGAACACACCCTCAACACCCGATCCACCATCCGCGGATCACAGAGCGGGCACGGAGAATACGACGATGGCCAAGGCGAAATATCAGCGCACCAAGCCGCACTGCAACATCGGCACGATCGGCCACGTGGACCACGGCAAGACGTCGCTGACCGCGGCCATCACCAAGGTGCTGGCGAAGACGGGCGGCGCCACCTTCACGGCCTACGACCAGATCGACAAGGCGCCGGAGGAGAGGGCGCGCGGTATTACCATCTCGACGGCGCACGTCGAGTACGAGACCGCGAAGCGCCACTACGCGCACGTCGACTGCCCCGGCCACGCCGACTACATCAAGAACATGATCACCGGCGCGGCGCAGATGGACGGCGCCATCCTGGTGGTTTCCGCGGCCGACGGCCCGATGCCGCAGACCCGCGAACACATCCTGCTGGCCCGCCAGGTGGGCGTGCCGGCGCTCGTCGTCTACCTGAACAAGGTGGACATCGCCGACCCCGACCTGCTCGAGCTGGTCGAGCTGGAGCTGCGCGAGCTGCTCACCTCCTACCAGTTCCCCGGCGACGAGATCCCCATCATCCGCGGCTCCGCCACCTGCGCGCTCGCCGACACTCAGCCCGAGATCGGCGAGCAGTCGATCGTCAAGCTGATGGAGGCGGTGGACTCCTACATCCCGCAGCCGGAGCGCGCGGTGGACAAGCCGTTCCTGATGCCGGTGGAGGACGTGTTCTCCATCTCCGGCCGCGGCACCGTGGTGACCGGGCGCGTCGAGCGCGGCATCGTCAAGGTGGGCGACGAAGTCGAGATCGTCGGCCTGAAGGCGACGCAAAAGACGGTCGTTACCGGCGTCGAGATGTTCCGCAAGCTGCTCGACCAGGGGCAGGCGGGCGACAACATCGGCACGCTGCTGCGCGGCACCAAGCGCGAGGAAGTGGAGCGCGGCCAGGTTCTGGCCAAGCCGGGCACCATCACCCCGCACACCAAGTTCCTGGCCGAGGCGTACATCCTCACCAAGGAGGAGGGCGGCCGCCACACGCCGTTCTTCACCAACTACCGGCCGCAGTTCTACTTCCGCACCACCGATGTCACCGGCATCGTGCGGTTGCCGGAGGGGACGGAAATGGTGATGCCGGGCGACAACGTAACCATTGACGTCGAGCTGATCCAGCCGATCGCCATGGACGAGGGACTGCGCTTCGCCATCCGCGAAGGTGGCCGCACGGTCGGCGCCGGCGTCGTGGCGAAGATCGCGGCCTGACGGACAGAGGGGATCGGTTCGCGAACCGGACGTGACAAAGATGGACAACCAGAACATCCGCATTCGGCTCAAGGCGTACGATCACCGGGTGCTAGACAACAGCACCAAGGAGATCGTGAACACGGCCAAGCGCACGGGTGCGCGGGTGCGCGGACCGATCCCGCTTCCCACTCACATCGCGCGCTTCACCGTCAACCGCTCGCCGCACATCGACAAGAAGAGCCGCGAGCAGTTCGAGATCCGCACGCACTGCCGCCTGCTCGACATCGTCGAGCCGACGCCGCAGACGGTCGATGCCTTGATGAAGCTTGATCTCGCCGCCGGAGTGGATGTCGAGATCAAGCTGTAGAGTTCGGTTATTGGCCTAAGGACCCCGGCTACGGGCCCCTCTGGGAAAGTGGACGATGCGCACAGGATTGCTGGCGAAGAAGCTGGGCATGACCCGGCTGTTCAGGGATGACGGCACGCACGTGCCGGTCACCGTTCTTCACGTCGATACGCTGCAGGTGGTGGCGGCCCGTACCGAGGAGCAGGACGGCTACACCGCCGTGCAGCTCGGCTGGGGCCGCGCCAAGGTGAAGAACGTCTCGAAGCCAAACAAGGGCCACTTCGCCCGCGCCAAGGTGGAGCCGAAGGCGAAGCTCGCCGAGTTCCGCGTGGCGGAAGATGCCCTGCTGGAGCCGGGCGCCACGCTGTCGGCGGCGCACTTCCTCGTCGGCCAGAAGGTTGACGTGGTCGGCACCACCAAGGGCAAGGGTTTCGCCGGCGCGATGAAGCGGTGGAACTTCCGCGGTCTGGAAGCCACCCACGGCGTGTCCGTCAGCCACCGTTCGCACGGCTCCACTGGTAACCGGCAGGATCCCGGGCGCACCTTCAAGAACAAGAAGATGGCTGGCCACCTTGGCCAGGAGAGGGTGACGACGCTGAACCTGGAGGTGGCGGCGGTGGACGCGGAGCGCGGCCTCCTGATGCTGAAGGGCGCGGTGCCGGGGGCGAAGGGCGGTTTCGTGCTGGTGCGCGACGCCGTGAAGGTGCCGAAGCCGGCCGAGGCGCCGTATCCGGCGGCTCTCGTGGCGGCCGCGGGTTGAGGGCGAAAGACATGCAGATCGAGATCAAGACCCTCGACAACGGCAGCGCCGGCACGGCCGAACTGCCGGACACGATTTTCGGCGCCGAACCGAGGGCGGACATCATGGCCCGCGTCGTGCACTGGCAGCAGGCGAAGCGCCGCGCCGGCACGCACAAGGTGAAGGGCATGGGTGAGGTGCAGGGCACCACAAAGAAGCCCTACCGGCAGAAGGGCACCGGCAATGCGCGCCAGGGCAGCCTGCGGTCGCCGCAGTTCCGCACCGGCGGCGTGGTGCACGGCCCGGTGGTGCGCAGCCACGAATACGACCTGCCGAAGAAGGTGCGCCGGCTCGGGCTCATCTCGGCGCTGTCGCAGAAGGCGCGCGAGGGCAAGTTGGTGATTTTGCAGGACGTCGCCGGCCAGGACAAAACCAGGGATCTGGCGGCGAAGCTGAAGGGACTCGGCTGGCGCTCGGCGCTGATCGTCGATCACGTGGTGGACGAGGGCTTCGTCCGCGCCAGCCGCAACCTGGTGGGCATCGACGTGCTGCCGACGGTCGGCGCCAACGTCTATGACATCCTGCTGCACGACGTGCTGGCGATCACCACCGCCGGCGTCGAAGGGCTGAAGGAGCGGCTGGCATGAGCGAGAGCGCGGTGCGCGGGCGCAAGCTGTCGCGCGAGGCGATGTACCGGATCATCCGTGGCCCGGTCATCACCGAGAAAAGCACGCGGCTCGGCGAGAGCAACCAGATGGTGTTCCGGGTGGCGCTCGATGCCACCAAGCCCGACATCCGGCAGGCGATCGAAGGCCTGTTCGGCGTGAAAGTGGTTTCGGTGAACACGCTGGTGCAGAAGGGCAAGACCAAGCGGTTCAAGGGGCGTCCGGGCGTTCGTTCGGACGTGAAGAAGGCCTGTGTGCGGCTGGCGCCGGGGCAGACCATCGACCTCACCACCGGACTGGCCTGAGGCGGGGGCGCGCAGATGGCACTCAAGAACTTCAACCCGGTCACTCCCAGCACCCGCGGCACGGTCCTGATCGACCGCGGCGAGCTGTGGAAGGGCAAGCCGGTCAAGGCGCTCACCGTCGGCAAGAGCTCGAGCGGTGGGCGCAACAACCACGGCCACATCACCAGCCGTTTCCGTGGCGGCGGGCACAAGCGCAGCTACCGGATCGTCGATTTCCGGCGGCGGAAGCACGACATGCCCGCCACGGTCGAGCGGCTGGAATACGATCCGAACCGCACGGCGTTCATCGCGCTGGTGAAATATGAGGACGGCACGCTCTCTTACATCCTGGCGCCGCAGCGGCTGCGCGCCGGCGACGTGGTGGTGGCGGGCGCGCGGGCCGACATCAAGCCCGGCAACGCCATGCCGCTGTCGGCGATGCCGGTAGGCACCATCGTCCACAACGTCGAGCTGAAGCCCGGCGCCGGCGGCAAGCTGGCGCGCGCAGCGGGCCAGTATGTGCAGCTGGTCGGCAAGGACGCGGGCTACGCCCAGATCAAGTTGATGAGTGGCGAGCTGAGGCTGGTGCGCGGCGAGTGCATGGCCACGGTGGGCGCGGTCTCCAACCCCGACAACTCCAACCAGCAGCTCGGCAAGGCCGGGCGCAGCCGCTGGCTCGGGCGCAGGCCGCACAACCGCGGCGTGGTGATGAACCCGGTCGACCATCCGCTCGGCGGTGGCGAAGGCCGCTCCTCGGGCGGCCGGCATCCGGTCACGCCGTGGGGAAAGCCGACCAAGGGCTACAAGACGCGGGCAAACAAGCGCACGGAGCGGCTGATCATCCGCCACCGCAACAAAGGGAAGGGCTGAGCGATGACCCGTTCAGTTTGGAAGGGGCCGTTCGTGGACGGCTACCTGCTGGGCAAGGCGGACGCCAGCCGGGAATCCGGCCGCAACGAGATCATCAAGACGTGGTCCCGGCGTTCCACCATTCTGCCGCAATTTGTGGGGCTCACGTTCGGCGTCTACAACGGTCACAAGTTCCTGCCGGTGCAGGTGACGGAGAACATGGTCGGGCATAAACTCGGCGAGTTCTCGCCGACGCGCACCTTCCATGGGCATTCAGCGGACAAGAAGGCGAGGCGGGGCTGAGATGAGCAAGGCGAAGCAGCCGCGGCGCATTGCCGAGACGGAGGCGCAGGCCATCCTGCGCAACATCCGTGTGAGCCCGCGCAAGCTCAACCTGGTGGCGGCGCTGATCCGCAACCGCCCAGCGGCGGACGCGGTGGGCGTGCTCACCTTCAGCAAGCGCCGCATCGCCGGGGAGGTGAAGAAGGTGCTGGAGAGTGCGATCGCCAATGCCGAGAACAACCATCAGCTCGACGTCGACCGGCTGGTGGTGACACGGGCCGAGGTCGGGCGCTCCATCGTCATGAAGCGCTTCCACGCCCGCGGCCGCGGGCGCGCCTCGCGCGTCGAGAAGTGGTTCAGCCATCTGAAGATCGTCGTGGCCGAGCAGGCGCAGGAACAAGCCGCCTCGGCTGAGCAGGGAGCCGCCTGATGGGTCACAAGGTCAATCCGGTCGGGCTGCGGCTGGGCATCAATCGCACCTGGGATTCGCGCTGGTTCGCCGGGGCCGACTATTCCCGCCTGCTGCACGAGGACCTGAAGCTGCGTGGTCACCTGCGGCGCAAGCTCGCTGGCGCCGGCGTCAGCCGGGTGGTGATCGAGCGGCCGGCGAAGAAGCCCCGCGTCACCATCTACGCGGCGCGGCCGGGCGTGGTCATCGGCAAGAAGGGCCAGGACATCGACATTCTGCGCAAGGACCTGGCGCAGATGGTGAAGGCCGACGTGGCGCTCAACATCGTCGAGATCCGCAAGCCCGAGATCGACGCGCAGCTGGTGGCGGAGAACATCAGCCAGCAGCTCGAGCGCCGGGTGGCGTTCCGCCGCGCGATGAAGCGGGCGGTGCAGTCGGCGATGCGTCTCGGCGCCCAGGGCATCCGCATCAACTGCGGCGGCCGGCTGGGCGGCGCGGAAATCGCGCGCGTCGAGTGGTATCGCGAGGGCCGGGTGCCGCTGCATACGCTTCGCGCCGACATCGACTACGGCGTCGCCACGGCGAAGACCACCTACGGCACCTGCGGCGTTAAGGTGTGGATCTTCAAGGGCGAGGTGATGGCGAACGATCCGATGGCGCAGGACCGGCGCGCGGCCGAGCAGGCGCCGCAGCGGTAAGGGGGCACGGAAATGCTGCAACCGAATCGCACGACCTACCGCAAAGCCCATAAGGGCCGCATCAAGGGCGTGGCGAAGGGCAACGTGTCGCTCGCCTTTGGGTCCTACGGGATGAAGGCGCTGGAGCCGGAACGCGTCACGGCGCGGCAGCTCGAGGCGGCGCGGCGCGCCATCACCCGGGCGATGAAGCGCGCCGGGCGCATCTGGATCCGCGTTTTCCCGGACGTGCCGGTGAGCCGCAAGCCGGCCGAGGTGCGCATGGGCTCCGGCAAGGGCGCGCCGGAATACTGGGTGGTGCGGGTGAAGCCGGGCCGCATCATGTTCGAGATCGACGGCGTGCCGGAGGAACTCGCGCGCGAGGCGCTCGGGCTCGGCGCGGCGAAGCTGCCGATCCGCACCAAGTTCGTCACTCGGATCGGGGATGCGTGAGGCGATGGCGAAGCAAACCAAACCTGCGGACCTGCGGGGGAAGTCGGCGGACGAGCTCGGCACGCTGCTGCTCGATCTGCAGAAGGAACAGTTCAATCTGCGCTTTCAGCGGGCCACCGGCCAGCTTGAGGGCGTGGGCCGGGTTAAGGCCGTGCGGCGTGACATCGCGCGGGTGAAGACCATCATGACGGAGCGGAAGCTTTCCGCTGCGAAGGGCTGAGGAGCCAGCGATGCCAAGGCGCGTCCTGACCGGGCGGGTGACCAGCGACAAGATGGACAAGACCGTCACGGTGCTTGTCGATCGTCGGGTCATGCATCCGCTCTACAAGAAGTTCATCCGCCGCTCGAAGAGCTACGCGGCCCACGACGAGCAGAACCTCTGCAAGGTGGGCGACGTCGTGCGCATCGAGGAATGCCGGCCGATCAGCAAGCGTAAGACGTGGCTGGTGGTCGAGCGCAACGGCGAGCCGCTCGGCGGGCTGGCGGAAGCGGCCCCCGTGGCGCAGGGCTGAGGAGGCGTAGATGATCTCGGTCGAGACCAATCTCGATGTCGCCGACAATTCCGGTGCCCGGCGCGTGCAGTGCATCAAGGTGCTCGGCGGCTCGAAGCGCAAGATCGCCTCGGTGGGCGACGTCATCGTCGTCTCCGTGAAGGACGCGATTCCCCGCGGCAAGGTGAAGAAGGGCGACGTGCACCAGGCGGTGATCGTGCGCACGGCCTTCCCGGTGCGCCGCGCCGATGGCAGCGCCATCCGCTTCGACAGCAACGCCGCGGTTCTCATCAACAAGCAGATGGAGCCGATCGGCACCCGTATCTTCGGGCCCGTGGTGCGCGAACTGCGGGCCAAGAAGTTCATGAAGATCATTTCCCTTGCCCCGGAGGTGCTGTGATGGCTGCCAGGATCCGCAAGGGCGACACGGTGGTGGTGATCGCGGGCGCGGCCAAGGGCCGTCGCGGCGAGGTGCTGCGGGTGGTGCCGAAGCTGAACCGCGCCGTGGTGCAGGGCGTCGCGGTGGCGAAGCACCACACCAAGCCGCGCAGCATGGGCCAGCCCGGCGGCATCGTTGAGGCCGAGGCGGCTGTCGATCTTTCCAATCTGATGCTGGTCGATCCGAAAACCGACAAGCCCACTCGCGTGGGCTTCCGGACCCAGGATGATGGCCGCAAGGTTCGCGTTGCCAAAGCGACCGGCAACGTGATCGAGAACTGAGGAGGGGCCGGTGAGCGGTTCGAAGGGCGGTCAGAAGGGCAAGGGCGCCCCGGCGAAGGCGGCCGGCAAGGGCAAGCCGGCGGCTGCCGGGAAGAAGCCCGAGGCGGCTGGCGCACCCGCTGTCTTACAGCAGGTGACGCTCGCGCAGGGCAAGGTGGATGCGGGCGCCGGCGAGGCGCCGCGGCTGCAGAAGCGCTACGCGGAGGAGATCCGCAAGGCGTTGACCGAGGAGTTCGGCTACCGGAACCCGATGCAGGTGCCGCGGCTCGAAAAGATCGTCATCAACATGGGCGTTGGCGAGGCGACCTCGGATCCGAAGAAGCTCGATGCGGCGGTGGCCGAACTCGCGCTCATCTCCGGGCAGAAGCCGGTGAAGACGCTGGCCAAGAAGGCTATCGCCGGCTTCAAGATCCGCACCGGGCTGCCGATCGGCTGCAAGGTCACGCTGCGCAAGGCGCGGATGTACGAGTTCCTCGACCGGCTGGTGACCATCGCGCTGCCGCGCGTGCGCGACTTCCGCGGCATTGCCGGCAAGGGCTTCGACGGGCGGGGCAACTTCGCCATGGGGCTCAAGGAGCAGCTCGTCTTCCCCGAGATCGCCTACGACAAGGTCGATGCGGTCCGTGGCATGGACATCCAGTTCGTCACCAGCGCCCAGACTGATGCCGAGGCGAAGGCGCTGCTGAAGAAGTTCGACATTCCGTTCCAGAATTGAGCGCACGCTTGGACGGAATGAGCACAGTGAGTGGTTGGAAAACCGCCGGCGGGCAGCCGGCAGGTTCCGGAGGGTAGAGCAGGATGGCGAAGAAATCGGCGGTCAATCGCAACGCCATGCGCGAGCGGCTGGCGGCGCGTGACCGCAGCAAGCGGGCGGCGCTGAAGGCGGTCGTCATGGACCGGGAGCGGCCGGTGGCCGAGCGGTTCGAGGCGACGCTGCATCTGGCGGAGCTTCCGCGCAACGGTTCGGCGGTGCGCATCCGGCTGCGTTGCGCGCTCACCGGGCGCTCGCGCGGCAACTACCGGAAGTTCAAGCTCAGCCGAAACATGCTGCGCGATCTGGCGAACGCGGGCCAGATTCCGGGTCTCGTCAAGGCAAGCTGGTAGGGGCTGGAAAGATGGCTCTATCCGATCCTTTGGGCGACATGCTCACCCGGATCCGCAATGCGCAGCGCGTCCGGCATTCCGTGTGCGTCGCGCCCAATTCGAAGCTGCGGCAGAACGTGCTCGAGGCGCTGAAGCGGGAAGGTTTCATCCGCGGCTTCGCCACCGAGGAAGTGCGGGCTGGCGTGTCGCAGATCCGCATCGAACTCAAGTACAACGAGGGCGAGCCGGTCATCAAGGAAATCACCCGCGTCTCCAAACCGGGGCGGCGGGTGTATTCCAAGATCAGGGAACTCCCCCGCGTGTATGCCGGTCTGGGAATTGCCATCCTGTCCACCCCGCGTGGGGTGCTGAGCGATGCGGAGGCCCGCGCTGCCAATGTCGGCGGCGAGGTTCTCTGCCGCGTGTTCTGAGGAGCGCAGCATGTCACGGGTTGGAAAGCATCCGGTCGCGGTTCCTGCTGGCGTGCAGGTGGCGCTTGCCGGCCGTCGGCTCTCCGTGAAGGGCAAGCGCGGCGAGACGGCGCTCGACCTCACCGAGCTGGTCGATGCCAAGGTCGAGGGCGCGCTGGTGACGATATCCCCGCGCGATACCAGCGATCCGGCGCGGATGATGTGGGGCACCACGCGCGCGCTGGTGGCGAACATGGTCCGCGGCGTCGATGCCGGTTTCGCCAAGACGATGGAGATCAACGGCACCGGCTATCGCGCCGCCGTGAACGGCCGCAAGCTGGTGATGAACCTCGGCTACTCGCACGACGTGGTCTATGCGATCCCCGACGGCATCACCATCACCTGCGAGAAGCCCACCTCCATCAAGGTGGAGGGCGTGGACAAGCGGTTGGTCGGTCAGGTGTGCGCCGAGATCCGGGCCTGGCGTCCGCCCGAGCCGTACAAGGGCAAGGGCGTGAAGTTCGAAGGCGAGCAGATCCGGCGCAAGGAAGGCAAGAAGAAGTAATGAGCGCGAACAAGGACATGCAGGAGCGCCGGCGTCAGCGTCTGCGCTTCCAGCTTCGCCGGAAGGCCGGCGGCAGGCCGCGTCTGTCGGTGTTCCGTTCGGGCAAGAACATCTACGCGCAGGTGATAGACGACCTGCAGGGGTGTACCGTGGCGGCGGCGTGCACGCTCGACCGCGAGCTGAAGACAGTGCTGAAGACCGGGGCCGACAGGGCCGCGGCGGCAGCGGTCGGCAAGCTGGTGGCCGAGCGGGCGAAAGCGGCCGGCGTGGTCGAGGTGGTCTTCGACCGCGGGGCTTATCTCTACCACGGCCGCGTGAAAGCGCTGGCCGATGCCGCCCGCGAGGGCGGCCTGTCCTTCTGAGGGGAAGAGAGCGATGGCACGGGAACCGAGGGAAGGCGGCGGCCGCGGGCGGGATCGCGACCGCGATCGCGACCGCGAGAGTGGCGACGAACTGATCGACAAACTGGTCACCATCAACCGCGTGGCGAAGGTGGTGAAGGGCGGCCGTCGGTTCGCCTTCGCGGCGCTGGTCGTGGTCGGCGACCAGAAGGGTCGCGTGGGCTACGGCGCCGGCAAGGCGCGCGAGGTGCCGGAGGCGATCCGCAAGGCCACCGAGCGGGCGAAGCGCGGCATGATCCGCGTGCCGATGAAGGAAGGGCGCACACTGCATCACGACGTCACCGGCAGCTACGGCGCCGGCTCGGTGGTGCTGCGGGCGGCTTCCGCCGGCACAGGCATCATCGCCGGCGGGCCGATGCGTGCGGTGTTCGAGTCGCTCGGCATCGGCGACGTGGTGGCGAAGTCGGTCGGCAGCCGCAACCCGCACAATATGGTGAAGGCGACCTTTGCGGCACTGGCTGCCTGCGCCTCGCCGCGCAGCGTGGCCAATCGGCGCGGCAAGAAGGTGGCCGACTTACTGGGCCGGCGCGACCAGCACGGCGCGGCGACGGGCGAGGAGGCTCAGGCGAATGGCTGACGGGCAGAAGCGGGTCAAAGTGACACAGGTCGCCTCGGCCGCGGGGCGCAAGCCCGGGCAACGGGAAACGCTGATCGGCCTTGGCCTCAACAAGATCCGCCGCAGCAGTGAGCTTGAGGATACGGCGGCCGTGCGGGGCATGCTCCGCAAGGTAGCACATCTGGTGCGGGTAGAAGAGCTGTCCTGAGGCGTGCTGCGCCCGGACGGAAGGGAAGTGTGATGAAGCTCAACGAATTGCGCGACAACGCGGGGGCGCGGCCGCAGTCGAAGCGGGTCGGCCGGGGCATCGGCTCCGGCAAGGGCAAGACCGCCGGCCGCGGCGTCAAGGGGCAGAAAGCGCGCACCGGCGTGGCGCTCAACGGCTTCGAGGGCGGACAGATGCCGATCTACCGGCGTCTGCCGAAACGCGGCTTCTTCAGCCTGTTCCGCAAGGAATACGCGCCGGTGAACCTCGGCGCGCTGGCGAAGGCGATCGAGGCCGGCCGTATCGACGCCGCCCAGCCGATCACTGAGGAAACCCTGCGCACCGCCGGTCTCGTGCGCGGCGGCAAGGTCGTCGGCGTGCGGCTGCTCGCCAAAGGCGCGCTCGCACAAGCGGTCACCATCACCGTTGCCGGAGCCTCGGCCGCGGCGGTGGCAGCGGTGGAGGCGGCCGGCGGCACGGTGACGACGACGGTGGCGGCGAAAGTGAAAGCCGGCTGAGTCTTGCGCCGCGGCGCGAGGGAGCGGCACAATGGCGGCAACCGCGGCGCCCTCGGGACGGTCCGAGCGGCGCCGCTTCCGTAACGGGAATTGGTCATGGCGTCGGCAGCCGAACAGCTAGCGGCAAACCTCAACCTTGGCGTCTTCGCCAAGGCCACCGAACTGAAGAAGCGCATCTGGTTCACCCTCGGCGCGCTGCTGGTGTACCGGCTCGGCACCTACATTCCGGTCCCCGGGGTCGACGCCTCGGTGATCGGCGACATGCTACGCCAGCACGGCGGCGGCATCCTCGCCATGTTCGACATGTTCAGCGGCGGCGCGCTCGGACGCATGACCGTCTTCGCGCTGAACATCATGCCCTACATCAGCGCCAGCATCATCATCCAGCTGATGACGGCGGCGGTGCCCACGCTGGAGGCGCTGAAAAAAGAGGGCGAGGCCGGGCGGAAGAAGCTGAACCAGTACACCCGCTATCTCACCGTGGTCATCGCCATGTTCCAGTCCTACGGCATCGCCGTGGGGCTCGAGAGCATGCGCGGCGCCTTCGGTCCGGCGGTGGTCGATCCGGGGATCGTGTTCCGCGTATCCGCCGTAGTCAGCCTGGTTGGCGGCACCATCTTCCTGATGTGGCTGGGCGAGCAGATCACCGCGCGCGGCATCGGCAACGGCACCAGCCTGATCATCATGGCCGGCATCGTCGCCAATGTGCCGCACGCGCTGGGCACGCTGCTGGAACTCGGCCGCACCGGGGCGCTGAGCCCGTTCTTCATCTTCCTTTTCCTCATCGTCGCGGTGCTGGTGGTGGCGTTCGTGGTGTTCATGGAACGCGCGCAGCGCCGCGTCATCGTGCAGTATCCGAAGCGACAGGTCGGCACGCGCATGTTCGGTGGCGATTCCACGCACATGCCGCTCAAGGTGAACACCTCGGGCGTGATCCCGCCTATCTTCGCCAGCTCCATCCTGCTGATCCCGGCCACCGTGGCCGGCTTCTCCAGCGGCGGCGCGCCGGGTTGGATGAGCACCATCACCTCGCTGCTGGCGCGCGGCTCCTGGCTCTACATGAGCGTCTACGCCGGCATGATCATCTTCTTCAGCTATTTCTACACGGCGGTGGTGTTCAATCCGACCGAGACCGCCGACAACCTGAAGAAGTACGGCGGTTTCATCCCCGGCATCCGCCCCGGAACCGCCACCGCCGAGTACTTCGACTACGTGCTGACCCGGATCACCACGGTGGGCGCGCTATACGTGGTGGCGGTCTGCCTGCTGCCGGAGTTCCTCATCAGCGACTACGGCCTGCCGTTCTACTTCGGCGGCACCAGCCTGATGATCATCGTCTCCGTTACGATGGACACCGTCACCCAGATCCAGTCGCATCTACTCGCGCACCAGTACGAAGGCCTGATCAAGAAGGCGCGCGTAAAAGGGCGTGGGCGATGAACCTGATCCTGCTCGGCCCCCCCGGCGCGGGGAAGGGCACGCAGGCGAAGCGCCTGCAGGAACGCTACGGCGTCGTGCAGATCTCCACCGGCGACATGCTGCGCGCGGAAGTCGCGGCTGGCACCGACATCGGCCGCGAGGCGGACGCGGTGATGAAAGCCGGCCAGTTGGTTTCCGACGACATCCTGGTGCGCATGCTCTCCGCCCGCATCGAGCGGCCCGACTGCGCCCGCGGTTTCCTGCTCGACGGCTTCCCGCGCACCGTTCCGCAGGCGGAGGCGCTTGACCGCATGCTGGCGGAAAAGGGGCTCGCGCTCGACGCCGTGATGGAACTCAAGGTCGATGACGCCGCCCTGGTGGAGCGTATCGCCGGCCGCTACACCTGCGCCAAGTGCGGTGCCGGCTACCACGACACCTTCCAGAAGCCGCGGGAGCCCGGGGTGTGCGACGTCTGCGGCGGCCGCAGCTTCACCCGCCGGGCCGACGACAACCGCGAGACGGTCATGGCGCGGCTTGCCGCGTATCACCGGCAGACAGCCCCGATCCTGCCGCACTACGCGGCGCAGGGAAAGCTGCGGTCGGTGGAAGGCATGGCGGCAATCGACGAGGTTACCCGGCAGCTGGAGGCGTTTCTGGACCCGCTGGCGGGCGTGGTGACGGAGGCGGTGGCAAGCTGACGGCGGCGCGGCGGTGGCTCACGCAAATTTGAAAAGGCTGCGTTGACTTGCCATTGCCTACCGCTATAGTGCGCCGCCTCGGCGACCCCTCCTCCGGGTGGGGTGGTCCGTATTGTTTCGAAGCCCGAAAGCAGCCCTCCTCCGGGCGCGGCTGCGGGGCCTGCGGGAACTGACCCCGCGTTGAAGGAGTGAGCAGGCGTGGCGCGTATTGCCGGAGTGAATATTCCGACCAACAAGCGGGTGGTGATCAGCCTGCGCTACATCTATGGCATCGGGCCGACCAACGCCAAGGACATCTGCGAGAAACTGGGCATTCCGGCCGAGCGGCGGGTGAACCAGCTTTCCGACGAAGAGGTCATGAAGATCCGCGAGATCATCGACCGCGAGTACCGCGTCGAAGGCGATCTGCGGCGCGAAGTGGCGATGAACATCAAGCGGCTGATGGATCTCGGCTGCTACCGGGGGCTGCGTCATCGTCGCGGCTTGCCGGTTCGTGGTCAGCGCACGCACACCAACGCCCGCACCCGCAAGGGCAAGGCGGTGGCGATCGCCGGCAAGAAGAAAGTGACGAAGTAGGGCGCGAGCCGCCTTCCGACGTCAGCAGTTTTCGCTGCCGCGCGTGTCGCGGCGGCCCCGGAGTGGACAGGACAGACCGAACATGGCGAAGCCCGCCGCGCGCACCCGCAAAAAAGAACGTAAGAACATCAGTTCCGGTGTCGCCCATGTGGCGGCGACCTTCAACAACACCATGGTCACCATCACCGACGCGCAGGGCAACGCCATCGCCTGGTCGTCGGCCGGTGCCCAAGGGTTCAAGGGCAGCCGCAAGTCCACCCCCTACGCCGCGCAGGTGGCCGCCGAGGATGCCGGCAAGAAGGCCCGCGAGCACGGCATGGAGACGTTGGAGATCGAGGTGAGCGGTCCCGGGTCGGGGCGCGAAAGCGCGCTGCGCGCGCTGCAGGCGGTGGGGTTCGCCATCACCGCCATCCGCGACATGACCCCCATTCCGCACAACGGCTGCCGGCCGCGCAAACGGCGGCGCGTGTAAGGGCAGAGTTTTCCGTCCCTGAGCCGGCGTTTGCGCGCGTTCGTTGCCCCCACGGCAGGGCTCCGAATGCACGCAGCCAATCCCAGTTCCGATGAGGCCGAGCGTGGCATTGCAAAAAAACTGGCAGTCGCTGATCAAGCCCGAGAAGATCGAGATCATTCCGGGCCGCGATCCGTCGCGGGAAGCAACTGTGATTGCCCAACCGCTGGAGCGTGGCTTCGGCATGACCCTCGGCAACGCCCTGCGCCGGGTGCTGCTGTCCTCCCTGCAGGGCGCGGCGGTGACGGCGGTGCAGATCGACGGCGTGCTGCATGAGTTCAGCAGCATCCCCGGCGTGCGCGAGGACGTCACCGACATCGTCCTCAACATCAAGCAGCTTGCGCTGCGCATGCACGGCGAGGGGCCGAAGCGGATGGTGCTGCAGGCCACCGGCCCCGGCGAGGTGTGCGCATCGCAGATCCAGACGGGCCACGACATCGAGGTGATGAACCCCGATCTCGTGCTCTGCACCCTCGACGAGGGGGCGAAGCTCGGCATGGAACTCACGGTGGCGTCGGCCCGCGGCTACGTGCCCGCCGCCGCCAACCGCCCGGAGGACGCGCCGATCGGGCTGATCCCGGTCGACTCCATATACTCGCCGGCGCGCCGCGTCTCCTACAAGGTCGAGCCCACCCGTGTCGGCCAGGTGACCGACTACGACCGGCTGCTGCTTTCGGTGGAAACCGACGGCACCGTCACCCCGGAGGATGCCGTGGCGCTCGCGGCGCGCATCCTGCAGGACCAGGTGCAGGTGTTCATCAACTTCGAGGAACCGCAGGCGATCCGCCACGAGGAACCTCAGGACGACCTGCCGTTCAACCGCAATCTGCTGCGCAAGGTGGAGGAGCTCGAACTCTCGGTGCGCAGCGCGAACTGCCTGAAGAACGACAACATCGTCTACATCGGCGACCTGGTGCAGAAGTCCGAGCAGGAGATGCTGCGCACCCCGAATTTCGGGCGCAAGTCGTTGAACGAGATCAAGGAAGTGCTGGCGACGATGGGGCTGTCGCTCGGCATGACGGTGGCGGGCTGGCCGCCCGAGAACGTGGAAGATTTGGCGAAACGGCTGGAAGAGCCTTTCTGAGCCGAGGAACGGAGCGGAATCATGCGTCACGGAGTGGCCGGGCGGAAGCTCGGCGTTACCACCAGCCACCGCTTCGCCATGTTCCGCAACATGGCGCATGCGCTGCTCAAGCACGAGCAGATCACCACCACCCTGCCGAAGGCCAAGGAACTGCGCCCGGTGGCGGAGAAGCTCATCACGCTCGGCAAGCGCGGCGGG
>JAJXZO010000233.1 GCA_021780035.1 Pseudomonadota bacterium | reverse complement strand
GTGCCGCGCGTGTCGAAGAACACCAGATTGGTTTCCGGAGCCTCCACGGCAATGCCCGGAATCCGCCCCAGGCCCTCGGCCAGCGCCGCGGCGTTGGCGTGGTCCTCGGCCAGCCGGTCGATGTTGTTCTCCAGCGCGTAGAGGCAGGCGGCGGCGCAGATGCCGCCCTGGCGCATGGCGCCGCCCAGGCGCTGTTTCCACCGCCAGGCGCGGCCGATGAACTCGGTGCTGCCGCACAGAACGGCGCCGAGCGGTGCGCCGAGGCCCTTGGTGAAGTCGAGCCAGACCGAATCGTAGCCGGCAGCCATCTCGTGCGCGGGGTGGCCGCTCGCCACCGTGGCGTTGGTAAGCCGCGCGCCGTCCATGTGGGTGGAAAGCCCCGCCTTGTGCGCGACTTCCGCCACCTGGCGGAGCCGCGCCAGCGGCCACACCGAGCCGCCGCCGGAGTTGGCGGTCTGCTCGACTTCCACCAGCGCCTGCGGCGGCGCGTTGCGCGAGGAGCGCGGACGCAGCGCGGCGCGCACGTCCTCGGCGGTGAACTGCCCGTGCGGGCCGCGGAGCGGGGTGATCTGCGCCCCGGCGATGGCCGCCCCGGCGCTGCCCTCGCTGGTGAGGATGTGGGCGGATTCGTGGGCGAGGATCTCGTCGCCCGGCCGGCAGTGGGTGGCGATGGCGATCTGGTTGCACATGGTGCCGGTGGGCAGGAAGACCGCCGCCTCCTTGCCGAGGAAGGCGGCCATGCGGTCGCACAGCGCCCAGATGGTGGGGTCCTGGCCGTTCTGCTCGTCGCCCACCTCGGCCGCCATCATCGCCGCCTTCATCGCGGCCGTTGGGCGGGTCTGCGTGTCGGAATAGAGGTTCACCGAAACCGGCGGCAGCCTGAGGTCGGGACGGGGCGGGGCGTAATTCATGGCGGAGAGGTCTCCCTGAACGGGTCGCCGGGAGCGGCGGCGGAGGCAGTTGTGGCGCGCGCCGGCCCCGCCCGCAACCGGCTTCCGGCAAAAATACCGCAGGCGTATGGTGCCGCCCGCTCCGCCGCCCATATGTGGCGGCGGGCATCGCGGACCGAGGCAGGCATGGCCGGAAGGCGGAAGCGCGGCGCGTTCGATATCGTCGGCATCGCCGCGCTCGCGGCGGTGCTCCTGGTGCTGCTGGGCGGCTGGCTGGCGTTCCCCCGTTTCCAGCAGGCGATGGCCTGGCAGGACTGCGTCGCCTCCGGGCGCACCAACTGCGGCGGCTGACCGGGCCGCGCGGGCCCGGCCGCCTTTCACCACCTCAGAAGTCGAGCGCGGTCGCCTGCACCACCAGCGGCAGGGTGCGCACCATCGCCAGCACGTCCTCGGGCACCCGCTCGTCGACGCTGACGAGGCAGATGGCGTCGCCGCCCACCTCGGCGCGGCCGAGGTGGAAGGTGGCGATGTTGATGCCCGCGCCGGCGAGCGTGGCGCCGAAGCGGCCGATGAAGCCCGGCTTGTCCTTGTTGGTGACGTAGAGCATGTGCCGGCCGAAGTCGGCCTCCACGGCGATGCCCTTGATGTCCACCAGCCGCGGCTTGCTGCCGGCGAACAGCGTGCCGGCGAGCGCGCGCGTCTGCCTCTCGGTGGTGACGGTGATGCGCACCAGCGTCTGGTACTCGCTCGGGCGGTCGTGCACCGTCTCCGCCACCTCGATGCCGCGTTCGCGCGCCAGCACCGGGGCGTTCACCATGTTGGCGCCGGCCATCAGCGGCAGCAGCAGCCCGGCGAGCGCGGCGGCGGTGAGCGGCTTGTGGTTGAGTTGCGCCGCCGCGCCCTCGTATTCCACAGCGACCGATTTCAGTTCGCCGTCCTGCGCCGAGGTGAGCTGGCCGGCGAAGGAGCCGAGCAGCCGGCAGAGCTCCATGTAGGGCTTCAGCCTGGGCGCCTCCTCGGCCGACACCGAGGGCATGTTGATGGCGTTCTCCACCGCGCCGCTGACCAGGAACTCGCTGACCTGCTCGGCCACCTGCAAGGCGACGTTCTCCTGCGCCTCCACGGTGGAGGCGCCGAGATGCGGCGTGCAGACCACGTTCTCCAGCGCGAACAGCGGGCTTGCGGTGGCGGGCTCCGTCTCGAACACGTCGAGCGCCGCGCCGGCGACGTGGCCCGACTTCAGCCCCTCGGCGAGGGCGGCCTCGTCCACCAGCCCGCCGCGCGCGCAGTTGATGATGCGCACGCCCGGCTTGGTGGCCGCCAGCGCCGCCTTCGAGAGGATGTTGCGGGTGGAATCGGTGAGCGGCGCGTGCAGGGTGATGATGTCGGCGCGGGAAAGCAGTTCCTCGAGCGGCACCTTCTGCACGCCGAGGCCGAGCGCGCGCTTCTCGGTGAGGTAGGGGTCGTAGGCGATCACGCGCATCTTCAGCCCGATGGCGCGGTCGGCGACGATGGAGCCGATGTTGCCGCAGCCGATCAGCCCCAGCGTCTTGCCGAACAGTTCGACGCCGAGGAAGCGGTTCTTCTCCCACTTGCCGGCCTTGGTGGAGGCGGTGGCCGAGGGCAACTGCCGGGCGAGGGCGAACATCATGGCGATGGCGTGCTCGGCGGTGGTGATGGCGTTGCCGTTCGGCGTGTTCATCACCACCACGCCGCGGGCGGTGGCGGATTTGACGTCGATGTTGTCCACGCCGATGCCGGCGCGGCCGACCACGCGCAGCCTGTCCGCCGCCTCCAGCACCTCCCGCGTCACCTTGGTGGCGGAGCGCACCACCAGGGCGTCGTAGCCGCCGATCAGCGCCCGCAGTTCGGCCGGGGCGAGCCCGGTGCGGACATCGACCTCGATGCCGCGGGCGCGGAACACCGCGGCGGCGGCCGGCGACATCTTGTCGGAGATCAGGACCTTGGTCATCGCCTCAGTCCTCCCCGCCGCCGGCGAGCCCCGCCGTCAGCGCGGTGACGGCGGCGAAGGCCCAGTCGAGCCAGGGCAGCAGGGCGGCGACGTCGTCCGGCTCCACGGTGGCGCCGGCCCAGACGCGGATGCCCGGAGGCGCCTCGCGATGGGCGCCGATGTCGTAGGCGACTCCCTGCTCCTCGAGCAGCGACACCATTCTTTTCACCGCCGCGCGCTGTCCCGCCTCGTCCAGCGCCAGGAACCAGGGCGCGACGATCCTGAGGCAGATGGAGGTGCAGGAGCGCGTGGGGGGATCCTCGGCGAGGAAGCGCGCCCAGGAGCTTTGCCCCACCCAGGCGGCGACGTGCGCGAGCGAGGCCTCGCTGCGGGCGATCAGCGCCTTCCGGCCGCCGATCGATTCCGCCCAGCGCAGGCCGTCGAGCGCGTCCTCGGCGCACAGCAGGCTCACGGTGTTGATGGTTTCGCCCTTGAACACGCCCTCGTTCAGCTTGCCGCCGGACGCGAGGCGGAACAGCTTCGGCATCGGCCAGGCGGGCGTGTGGTCGGTGACGCGGGCCGCCGCGCGCGGCGACAGCGCCAGCATGCCATGCGCCGCCTCGCCGCCGAGCGCCTTCTGCCACGACCAGGTGACGACATCGAGTTTGTCCCACGGCAGTTCCATGGCGTAGGCGGCCGAGGTGGCGTCGGCGATGACGAGGCCGGCGTGGTCCGCCGGAATCCAGTCGCCGTCGGGGAAGCGCACGCCCGAGGTGGTGCCGTTCCAGGCGAGCACCACGTCGTGGCTGAAATCGACCGCGGCGAGATCGGGGAGCCTGCCGTAGGGCGCGGACAGCACCCGCGCGTTGGCGAGCCTGAGCTGCTTCATCACGTCGGCCGCCCAGGTGGCGGAGAAATTCTCGAAGGCGAGCACGTCCACCGGACGGGGGCCGAGAAGCGACCACAGCGCCATCTCGACGGCGCCGGTGTCGGACGCCGGGACGATGCCGAGCCGCCAGTTCTCGGGCATGCCGAGGAGGGCCTTCGAGCGGGTGATCACCTCGGCGAGGCGCGCCAGCGGCGCGGCGGCGCGGTGGCTGCGGCCGACCAGCGCCTGACCGAGCGCTTCGACCGACCAGCCGGGGCGCTTGGTGCAGGGACCGGAGGAGAAATGGGGATTGGCCGGGCGCACGGCCGGCCTGGCGATGGCGAGCGTCATGTTCGCTCTCCCTTACAGAAGAGAAGCGCCCCGGTGGGGGGGCGTGGCCCGCAGCCCTCTTACCTTACCGGGAGGCGCAGGCGCAACCGTCCCGTGCCTGCGCTCCGCGCGGGGCCGTGCCGCTCAGCGGGCCTCGGAGAGAAGGGAAAGCTGGCCGTTGTCCTTCTTCGCCATGTCGGTGAGCGGGATCGGATAGTCGCCGGTGAAGCAGGCGTCGCAGTACTGCGGCGCCTCGGTGTTGCGTCCCTCCCGGCCGAGGGCGCGGTAGAGGCCGTCGATGGAGATGAAGGCGAGCGAATCGGCGCCGATCAGGGCCGCCATCTCGGCGACGGAGTGGGTGGCGGCGAGCAGCTTGCTGCGCTCCGGCGTGTCGATGCCGTAGAAGCAGGAGTGCGTGGTGGG